>NZ_JMLC01000020.1 GCF_000686605.1 Streptococcus sobrinus DSM 20742 = ATCC 33478
GCAAAAACACGTTGCAGGGTGTCGTGAGATGGAATACCGTTTTCCAAGGTAAGTACACTACGTAAGGAAGTTTCATAGATATTTCCAAAATCCTCTATTTCTTCCCAGAATTCTGCACCTGAAAGGCGGGCAAAGAAGATGAGCAGCACAATATCAGCCAAGCTATGCTTGATCTTCCAATTGTCACGCTCATCACGGACAGTGATAAGAAATTCTATAATCTCAGACATAAAGACACCTCCTAAGTCTATTATAACTCCGGAGGTGGACTCTTTTTTATGAATCTATTATCTGAAAACGTTATTTTCTTCATGCGTTTGTCGTGGCAATAATCATCATTCGTTTTCCTCTCCAGTTTCTTTTGTTATAATGAAATGGTAGCATGTCCTAAGTTTGAGAACAAGTAGGCACATTTTTGATATCTAGTATCAATTACTATATCTGCCAATGAAGGAAGTGTACAGAATGGCTAAATCCATCATGCTGGAAAATACCTGTCCCATGGAACTTGGTGTGAACATATTAAGCGGCAAGTGGAAATTGAAAATACTCTGGAATATTTATAAAAAGAAAACAGTACGCTTTAATGAACTAAGACGTTTGTTAGGAAGCATAACGACTAAAACATTAACAGACCAATTAAAAGAATTGGAGGAAAAGGGAATTATTCAGCGAACCATTTATCCAGAGATTCCGCCAAAAGTAGAATATTCCCTTACTGAAATAGGTCAGACTCTTGAACCGGTCCTTAAAACTTTATGTGACTGGGGAAAGCAATATCAAACCATGACCAATTTTCATAAAAAATAATCTTTGTGATATGTCTGTTGTAGAATAAAGTCCGATAGGGCTCGAAAAATGTTGTTATTCCGAAAGTAAAGGCCAATTATGACAAACTGAGGAAGGCTCAGGAGCATTACATCAGTAAAAACGAATTAAATTTAGTTCTCTCCTTAGTAGGCAGGTATTCCAATTAAAACTATTATGGAGTATGTGGGTTATGTTGATGGATCAATTACTTTGAGGATGTACAGTCATGTGACTGAAACCATACATGATGAAGTTAGGGAAAAACTTAACCAAATTAATCTCTAAAAACTAACCACATATTAACCAAAGCATGGGAAAACTTGGGGAAGTTTGAGGAAATATGAAAAATTAGAAATGGCTCAACCAAGCCTATTTAGGTATCTTTTGGAAAGACGAGGAACTAAAAGAGAAATGATGGAAATTTTTGATACACACACCCATCTAAACGTGGAAAATTTTGCCGGACAAGAAGCGCAAGAGATTGCTCTAGCCCGTGAGCTTGGCGTGACAAGGATGAATATTGTCGGCTTTGACCAATCCACCATCAAGCGGAGTTTGGAGCTCTCAGCCCAGTTTCCTGAGCTCTATTCGACTATCGGTTGGCACCCGACTGAAGCTGGTTCTTACAACCAAGAGGTTGAAGACATGATTGTCCAAAATCTGGCTAATCCTCGGGTCATTGCCCTGGGGGAAATCGGTCTAGATTACCACTGGATGGAAGACCCCAAAGAGGTGCAGATTGAAGTCTTTAAGCGGCAGATTCAGCTGTCTAAGGATCACGACTTGCCCTTTGTTGTTCATACCCGCGATGCCCTTGAGGACACCTATCAGGTCATCAAGGAGGCTGGCATTGGCCCTCGTGGCGGCATTATGCACTCTTATTCGGGTCCTCTATACATGGCCCAGAAGTTTGTTGACCTGGGCATGACCATCTCCTTTTCGGGAGTGGTCACCTTTAAAAAGGCTCTGGATGTTCAAGAAGCTGCTCAAGGTCTGCCCCTGGATAAGATTTTGGTGGAGACTGATGCTCCCTATCTGGCTCCTGTTCCTAAGCGGGGTCGGGAAAATAAGACTGCCTATACTCGATATGTTGTTGACAAGATTGCGGAGCTGCGTGGCTTGACCAGCCAGGAAGTGGCTGACGCTACTACCGAAAATGCCATGAGGATTTTTAACCTTGACTGAAAAAATTAAAATTCAAGAAGTTCTGGTGGTCGAGGGTAAGAGCGATACCGCCAATCTGAGACGCTTTTATGAGGTTGATACCTACGAAACCAAGGGTTCTGCCGTCACGGACGAGGACTTGGAGCGGATCGCCTACCTCAATGACCTGCGGGGGGTCATCGTCTTTACCGACCCTGACTACAATGGTGAGCGCATCCGTAAGCTCATTATGCAGGCTGTGCCGACTGCTAAGCACGCTTTTCTTAACCGTGACGAGGCGGCTCCAAAATCCAAAACGAAAGGCCGCTCGCTCGGTGTTGAGCATGCTTCTTTTGACGATTTGCAAAAAGCTCTGTCTGGCGTGCTGGGGCACTACGATGATGAGAATCACTTTGACATCAGTAAATCTGATTTGATGCGGCTGGGCTTGCTCATGGGCTCTGATAGCCGAAAACGTCGCGAATATCTGGGTGAAAAGCTCCGTATCGGCTATTGCAACGGCAAACAGCTCCTCAAGCGACTGGACTTGTTTGGGCTGACCTTGGCGGAAGTGGAAGAAGTGATGGAAGGATTTAACAGCAGATGATGGATATTTCACCGGTTTATAGAATGAAATTATTGGAAAAAGTAGAAAAAGAAATTTGGAATACATTTAAAAGTTACGAAAAAGTTGAACGATATATAAAAATGAATCAAGAAGTTTATGATGGATTTGGACATGCTGATTTTGATATTTCTTATTTTACTGATGGAAATAAGAAGGATAAGATCAATTTAGCTAAAACGTTAGAAAATATTGCTATAGATATACCTGACAAATTAATCAAAATGGCTATTGATTTAGGACTTGAAACTCCGGATTTTATTCCGTCAATCCCAACTTTTAGAAATAAGTTGAAGGCTGACTATAAAAATGCTTCAGTAAGTTTTGAAAAGGCTTTTCAAAATATTGAAAAAGATCCTGCAGAGTCAGTTGGTTATGCTAATTCAGTTCTTGAGAGTATCATGAAGGAAATTTTGAAGGATAACAGATTTTTGGATATCAATACTTCTAATTTAACGAATGGGAAATTAGTGAAAGCTATTTTAAAGAAGTTTGAGCTTGATCCTAGTTTAGAAATGCCTGACGAAATGAAAAGTATCGGAAGTTCCCTTACAACAGTTTCAAAAGCAATCGAAGATCTGCGGAGCGATAAAACTTCATTTCATGGACATGATTCTGATAAATATCTCATTGACGAACCACTGTACGCTTATTTCGCTGTTAATGCCTGTGCAACTGTTGGATTATTCTTGATAAATTTTTATGAAAATAAATTTTCAAAATCTGAAAAAGTGCAGGATGAGGACTTACCTTTTTAGGTGAGTGTTATACCTTAACAATCTAAGTAAAATGTTGAAGTGTACGAAAATATGAAGGAGAAAAATAATGAAATTTGATCCAGAAATTGCTCGAGATATATTGTTAGATATTGAAGAGTTACATCAACCACAGAATCTGTTTGTGTTTTCTTCGTCTGATAAATTCAATAGAGCCCAAAAATACGATTTAACTGTTATTGTTTACCATTGTGATAAGTTAGAAGAGGCTGAATTTTTGAACTGGGAACCTATCTATGGGAATAATCAATTTCAAATGGGCCTTGTAAATGGATTAACGTATCAAGGTCATCAGTTTTTAAATTCTGTCAGGAGTCCTAAGGTTTGGAGAGAAACAAAATCACGTGCTGAAAAGGTTGGTATATTTACCCTTGATTTTATATCTCAAACGGCTGCAAATGTCATTGCTGAGATAAGTAAAGGAAGAATATAAAAACACTTGAAAACTATTAAGGCATCACCCAGGAAATTACATCTTAATATGTTAAGGAGGGCCTCATGAAATATATGTATCTCTATCTCTTAGACACCATGGCTGACTGGGAGCATGGTTATCTCCTGCAAGTCCTAAGTTTACAAAACATGACGGCTGCCCATCAGCTGACTGTAAAAACGGTTGGCAAGACCAAGCAGGCGATTAAAACGTCGGGTGGCCTGACTCTTATTCCTGATGTCACCCTCGATGAAGTGGTTATGGAAGATGCAGCTGCTCTAGTACTCATCGGTGCTGATACTTGGTTGGATGAGGAGCAAGAAAATGTCCTGACTTTGGCAGCAGATTTTCTGCAGTCAGGCAAGCTGGTTGCGGCTATTTGCGGGGCTACCTTGGGCTTAGTAGATAAGGGCTTACTCAATAATCGTCCTCACACCAGCAATGCTCCCTTCTTTTTATCCAGTATGAGTGAAAATTATAGTGGACAAGCCTACTATCGAGATGATCTGGCAGTCAGCGATAACAATCTCATCACGGCAAGTTCAGCAGGTCCCCTGCTCTGGGCCAAATACATTATCGAAAAACTGGATTTATATTCGGCAACGACGATTGAAGCTTGGTATCGCTATTTTTCTACAGGAGATCCCCAGTATTACGGCCAACTCCTTGCTTCGCTATCGGAGTAAGGGGAGGAATGTAGGATGGCTGTGGCAAACGATTTTGCTTACCTACCAAAAGTCAGCCTCATGACAGGCCTCTATTTTAGACAGTAATATAAAAAACGCTCCAATGAGCGTTTTAGTTTAGCCTCAAATCAATTATTCCATCACTGAGACGATGGCTTCAGCAGATGAGAAATCCGGTAACTGTTCAAAGAAGTGAACAAATTCAGGTGTTTGGTTGTGGCTATCAATAGCTGCTTGATCCTGCCATTTCTCAACAATCAAGAATTGATTAGAATCATCAAGGGATTGATAGAGTTGGTAGCCGCGGTTGCCAGCTTCTTGCCTAGAGGAAGCAATCAGAGGTGCGAAAGCATGGAGGAAGTCTTGGCGACTTTCTTCTTTAATGAAAAAGGTAGCATTGATGGTTTTCATGGGATTCTCCTATTCTTTAATCTGGCTAGGATTGTATACCTTTCTGGGGTCGCTGTCAAATGAGGGTAATTTTTTGAATAGGGGTATGGTAGAATAGGGGAGAAAAGAGGTTGATGATACTATGGCCAAGAAAATTATCTTACTTCGTGGTGTTACACCGACGGGGAAAAATCGAATTCCGAAAATGTCTGACTTAGTAGAAATCTTAGAGGCTGTCGGTTTCTTATCAGTTAAAACCTATATTCAAAGTGGTAATATTATCTTGAATACAGACTTGTCCGATGAGGCTATCAAAAGATTAGTTCATGATACAATTTTAAAGCAGCTTGGTGCTGACTTGTCTGTGATTATCAAATTACCAGAACAGTTGACGATAGCTGCTCAGGAGGATCCTTTTGATGCGACTTATGATGCGTCACGTATCCACCTTGTTTTTACCAATGATGATTGGTCTAAAGAAACTTTAGCAGATTTGACAGAAACAGATTTTGGTGATGAAGCCTTTGTGGTTGGCAGCGAATGCCTTTATTTATATTTACCACGAGAAGCCAAGAAAAAACGCCTCAATACCAATTTTTTAGAAAAGAAATTGGGTATCAGAGCTACTATGCGCAAATTGAGTGTGACAAGCAAACTCAGTGAGATGTAGCTAGATTAAAGGAGAATAAATATGTTAACTATTTTGTTCTTGCCTTTTATTGGGGTTCGGTTTGGTCTGCTTTCTTTTGTGAATAAAAAGGCTTTGAAGCGAGCTGCTCATTTTGCACCTGTCAAGGGAAATGAGCGAATTGCCTATATCGTTTATCAGCTGGCGACTCTGGCTCTTGCTGTGATGTCCCTGCTGTTACCAATCAAAAGTGACGGTTCTGTCTGCTTTTATCTAGGACTTTTTAGTTATATCTTGGGGTTGATTTTGTGTGCTGTTACCATGGTTCACTTTGCCTTCCCTGATCAAGCAGGCTTTAACCAAAAGGGTATTTATAAATTTTCCCGCAACCCGATTTACCTGTCCTATTTCGTGATTTTAATCGGAATGTCTTTGCTGGCTCAATCTCTGATTTTTGGGCTGTTGACGCTTATTTTTCAGGTATCCGGCCATTGGGTTATTTTGTCAGAGGAGAGGTGGTGTAGGCAACAGTTTGGTCAGGCTTATGACAGCTACAGGAAAGGTGTCAGACGGTATTTTTAAAAATAGAGGAATTTGTACATGAGAATCGCAGACTACAGCGTGACAGGAGGTGCTTGAAAGTTTGTCAGTGTACTTGTCTCTTCAGCTTATAAATTTTCCCTGCCCCAGTCATTTAAGACTATCATGAGTCTTAGAAGCTCTTGTCCTTTGGAGCTGAGTGAATACTGGGTGTGCAGTGGCCAAGTCTTAAAATCCTCTTTGATAAGATCACCTAAGGAGCGAGTTAACATGGTTTTTGTAATCCCCTTAACATCCCGTTTTAATTGATTAAATCGGGCGGGCTGCTTCTGGGAAATGATCCAAAAGATTTGTAGTTTCCACTTTCCTGCTAGGCTGTCCATGACTCTCGTCAGACCGCAGTTCCAGTTGTTTCTTGTTTGCATAAGCATCTCTTCCTGATAGTCACAAAAAAGTGACTACTGTTTTTTTGTATTTGGCTCTATTATAATGAATTTATCTTAGAAGACAAGGAGAAAATCAGATGGAAACTTTTTTAGATTTTTTAGATGGTCGTCATTCGGTTCGGCACTTTAATCCTAGAGATACTCTCCCTAGAAGCCTAGCACAATCAATCTTGGAGCACGCTAGTCAGGCTCCGTCGGGAAACAATTTCCAGCCTTGGCGAGTCGTTGTTGTTCGTAACAAGGAAAAACAGGCCCATTTAGCTCAATTAGCAGCAGGGCAGGTTCAGGTTAAAGATGCCTCAGCGGTCTTTCTAGTCTTTGGCGATAAATTGGCCTATGATTTAGATTGGTGGCAAGAGTTTCATCTTCAACGAGGAGCCATCTCTAGGGCTGAAGTTGCTGGTAAATTATCCCGAATAGAGGCTTATTTTAAACTTCATCCAGAGGATAAGGACTTGGAAGGACTTCGATTGGACGTTGGTCTTTTTGCTATGAATCTTATGCATGTGGTGAGAAGTTTTGGTTATGATAGTGTTCCTATGCGAGGAGCTGATTTCACAGCCATAAAGGCCTATCTCCAGCTTCCAGAGAATTGGGAACCTATCCTAATGTTGCCGGTTGGAAAAGCCTTAACACCAGGGTATCCCCATGCCAGACGTCCCGTCAAAGACTTTACCAGATTTATTGATTAAAGTCTGCCCCAACCTGACAAGCCTATCTCCATCTTTATGGTATAATACAAGGTATGAAAATAGCAGACTACAGTGTGACTCGGGCCATTTTGGAGCGGCACGGGTTCACTTTTAAAAAATCCTTTGGTCAGAATTTCCTGACCGATACCAATATTTTGCAGAAGATTGTTGATACGGCTGAGATTGACCAAAATGTCAATGTTGTTGAGATTGGCCCCGGTATCGGAGCCTTGACCGAGTTTTTAGCGGAGCAGGCTGCTGAGGTTATGGCTTTTGAAATTGATGACCGCCTGATTCCGATTTTGGCAGACACTTTGCGGGATTTTGATAATGTCACCGTCATCAATGAAGATATTCTCAAATCAGATTTGCAGACCCAGATTAAGAATTTTGCCAATCCCAACCTGCCCATCAAGGTAGTAGCCAACCTGCCCTACTATATCACTACGCCCATTCTCATGCATCTGATTGAGAGCAAGATTCCTTTTGCGGAGTTTGTGGTCATGATGCAAAAAGAGGTGGCCGATCGCATTTCGGCGGAACCTAACACCAAGGCCTACGGCAGCCTATCCATCGCTGTCCAGTACTACATGAGCGCCAAGGTGGCTTTTATCGTGCCTCGCACGGTCTTTGTCCCAGCCCCAAATGTCGATTCCGCCATTCTCAAGATGACCAAGCGTCCGGCTCCTCTGATTGCCGTCCAGGATGAGGATTTCTTCTTTGATGTGGCCAAGGCCAGCTTTGTCCATCGCCGCAAGACCCTCTGGAATAATCTGACTAATCGCTTCGGTAAGGAAGAAGCAACCAAATCCAAACTCCAAGCTGCCCTTGAAATGGCAGAGCTGAAACCGAATATCCGTGGCGAAGCCCTCTCCATTCAGGACTTTGGCCGTTTAGCTGACGCCCTCTTGGATGCGGGCGTGAAATAGGCATCAACCTCAGTAATGGTCAGAAAGGAGAGTCTAATGACAAGACGAAAAATTTTATCCTTTGTTTGTGCCCTAGTCTGGTTTTCTCAAGCCATACTGCATCTGCTCATTTTATTTGGGGCTCCGCTCGGCAAATTGTTTTTCGGTGGAATTTACACAGTCTTTCCTATTTGGTTAAGGCCAGCCAATCTAATCCTATTGCTGCTTTGGTCAACCTTCGCTTATGCCTATCTTGTCTACGGCAGAGTGATGAGCGCAGGCAATTTTGATAAAAAGAGTGCCATTTTTGTCAAAATAGCAACATTGCTTCTTGGGATAACGACCCTCTTTAACTTCTTCGTCAGCCATAGTTTTTTAGAAAAGTATGTCACAGGAGGCCTTACAGCGCTAACCTTTCTGCTTAGTCTCTGGCTCCTTCTCTTGTCAAAGCAAACTACATAACAAAAAGCCAACCCAAGCGGGCTGGCTTTTGTCATTCTAAGGAAAGGACGGGATTTGAACCCGCGCGTGAACGTAAAGTCCACTTGCCGGATTTCGAGTCCGGTGCCGTACCAAGCTGGGCCACCTTTCCAAAAAGCCTCTTTGAAAAACAACCTTAGTCTTCATCAATTCGTTTTGCCATAGGCTAGTGCTGATTTTCATTAAGTAAAAATAAAAGACATCAGCTTCGATGTCATAATGCGGAGGAAGGGATTTGAACCCTCACACCCGTACGGGCACATGCGCCTGAAGCATGCGTGTCTGCCGTTCCACCACCTCCGCATATAAGACCATTATAGCGGATTTTCTGAAAATTGCAAGATTAAGTTGGCGACAATAATATGGCAGATTTAGTGAGCAGGTAATCTTCTAGCTTGAAATTTTTTAAAGTAATCTTTTAATTTATCTCGATTTTTTCCAGACAGGACTGGAACATTGGAGAACCAGGCTCTTATTTCCTTGAATTAGAGCCTTACCCAGCTTAATTAGCAAAAAGTCAGGTTCAATCCTTGACAAATAAAGTTTAGTCACATCTGGCCCTTGCTTTTATGGTATAATAAGCCCATAAAATTCACAAAGGAGTTCATTTGCAAGGTAGAATTATTAAGGCTTTAGCGGGCTTTTATTATGTGGAAGCTGATGGCCAAATTTTTCAGACCAGGGCTCGGGGAAATTTCCGCAAGAAGGGCCAAACTCCCTATGTTGGTGATTGGGTTGACTTTTCAGCCGAAGAAAATTCTGAAGGCTATATTTTAAAAATTCATGAGCGAAAAAATAGCCTAGTCCGCCCTCCCATTGTTAATATCGATCAGGCAGTGGTTATCATGTCGGCCAAGGAGCCTGATTTTAATAGTAATCTGTTGGATCGCTTCTTGGTGCTCCTCGAGCATAAGCAGATTAAACCCTTGATCTATATTTCTAAAATGGACCTCCTCGCAGACGACGCTCAGCTGAAGAAAATTGGCCAGCACTATCAGGCTATCGGTTATGAATTTTTCTGGTCCTTGGATCAGCTCCTGCCCAAGTTAAAAGGCCAAGTCACGGTCTTTATGGGCCAAACTGGCGTAGGAAAATCAACCCTGCTCAATAAAATTGCTCCCGAGCTTGAACTGGAGACCAATAGCATTTCCGATAGTTTGGGCCGGGGCCGGCACACGACTCGAGCTGTCAGCTTCTATAAGGTCCATGGGGGCAAAATTGCCGACACACCGGGATTTTCTTCCATTGATTATGAGGTGTCAGATAGTGCCCAACTCAATCAGGCCTTTCCTGAACTCAAAAGGATCAGTCAGGACTGCAAGTTCCGCTCCTGTACCCATACCCATGAACCGGGTTGTGCGGTCAAGGCTGCCCTAGAGTCTAATCAGATTTGGGCCAGTCGTTACGATGATTACCTGGTCTTCCTTAGTGAGATTGAAAATCGTCGAGAAACCTATAAGAAAGTCATCAAAAGAAAGTAGGATTATGCTTCTATGGTCAATAAAATTGCTCCCTCAATTCTAGCTGCTGATTACGCTAATTTCGCCCAAGAACTTAAACGGATTGATGAAACCAGTGCCGACTACGTTCATATTGATATTATGGATGGCCAGTTCGTTCCCAACATCAGCTTCGGGGCTGATGTCGTTGCCAGCCTGCGGAAACACAGCAAGCTGGTCTTCGACTGTCACCTGATGGTGGTTGAACCCGAACGTTATGTGGATGCTTTTGCCCAGGCTGGGGCTGACATTATGACCATCCATGTCGAAGCCACCAAGCATATTCATGGAGCCCTACAAAAGATTAAAAAGGCTGGCCTCAAGGCTGGTGTTGTTATCAATCCAGGGACGCCGGTTTCAGCTCTGGAGCCAGTCCTTAGTCTAGTTGATCAGGTGCTGATTATGACCGTTAATCCTGGTTTTGGTGGTCAGGCTTTTATTCCGGAGATGCTGGACAAGGTCAAACAGGTGGCAACCTGGCGAGAAGAGGGTGGCTATGCTTTTGACATTGAGGTTGATGGCGGGGTTGATGACAAGACCATCAAGGCCTGTCAGGAAGCTGGAGCTAATGTCTTTGTTGCCGGTTCCTATCTCTTTAAGGCTAGCGATTTGACCAGTCAGGTTCAAACCTTGCGGGATGCCTTGGATGCCTAAGAAGATTGCTCTCTTGTCTGGTGGCTGCAGAAGTCAGGTACCTGAGGGCTTTGACCTCTATGTCGGTATTGACCGTGCCTGTCTCTGGCTTTTGGACCAGGAGCTTCCCTTGGATTTAGCCATTGGTGATTTTGATTCGGTAACGGCAGAAGAATTAAAGCAGATTCGTCAGCAGGCCAGTCGTTTAATTCAGGCACCCAGCCAGAAGGATGACACGGATACCGAGCTGGCGGTCAAGACGGTCTTGCGGCAGTATCCCCAAGCCCAGCTGACCATCTATGGAGCCTTTGGTGGTCGCCTGGACCACGCCCTCAGCAATATCTTCCTGCCTAGCGACCCTGGAATTGCTCCTTTTATGGGGCAAATTAGCCTAGTGGATGAGCAGAATGTCATCAGCTATCTACCGGCGGGTCGGCATCAGATTTTTCCAGTTGAAAGGATGGCCTATGTCTCCTTTATGACAGAAGCTATTGCCCCACTAACCATCACGGGTGCTAAATACGAGTTGACCCCGGGCAATTATTTCCAAAAGAAGATCTATTCTAGCAATGAATTTAGCCATCAAGCAATAGAGGTTAGCCTGGATGAGGGCTATCTTATTGTCATTCAAAGTAAGGATAAAACATGAGCCTAATTGTAATGCTAATTGGCCTAGCTAGTCTAGGTCTCTCTCTTTATCTGGTCATCAAGCTGACTGATCTCCAGAATCAGCTGGCCAAGAAGCTGGATGACAATGCTGATAACCTGTCTGAACAGGTCTCCTATCAGTTGGATTTGGCCAAGAAGGACCAGGTTTTGGCCCTCAATCAGGAGTTGAGTCGGCAAAAGACGGAAACCTACCAACAGCTAGCTGATATTCGAGATGTCCTCCATAAAAATCTCAGCGATAATCGGGACCGCTCGGACCAGCGACTAGAATTAATCAACCAGAGCTTGACCAAGGCAGTCAAGGAAATGCAGGAATCCAACGAAAAACGGCTGGACCAAATGCGAGCGACCGTGGAAGAAAAGCTGGAGCAGACTCTTCAAAGCCGCCTGCAGGCCTCCTTTGCTACGGTCTCCAAACAATTGGAATCCGTTAACCAGGGTCTGGGACAAATGAAAACAGTGGCCCAAGATGTTGGCACCCTCAACAAGGTGCTGTCCAATACCAAAACTCGTGGGATTATGGGCGAGTTGCAACTGGGACAAATCATTGAAGATATCATGACCGACAGCCAGTATGAGCGGGAATTTGCCACGGTCAAGGGCTCCAGCGATCGGGTCGAATACGCCATCAAGCTGCCCGGCAACCACAATGGTGACTATGTCTACCTGCCCATCGACTCCAAGTTCCCCTTGGAAGACTACTATCGTCTGGAAGAGGCCTACGAATCCAGCGACAGCCAACAAATTGAGACCTATCGCAAGTCGCTCCTGGCCAGTATCAAACGCTTCGCTAAGGACATTCAAAAGAAATACCTCAAGCCGCCAGAAACCACCAATTTTGGCATCATGTTTCTGCCGACAGAAGGTCTCTATTCAGAAGTGGTCCGAAATTCGGCCTTCTTTGATGGCCTAAGACGGGAAGAAAACATTGTCGTGGCAGGTCCTTCAACCCTGTCTGCCCTGCTCAATTCTCTCTCCGTTGGCTTTAAGACCCTCAATATGCAAAAGAATGCTGACGATATTTCGAAAATTTTGGGCAATGTCAAAACTGAGTTTGGTAAGTTTGGAAACATGTTGACAAAGGCGCAAAAGCAGCTCAATACAGCTAGTAAAACCGTTGATAGCCTCTTGACGACTAGGACCAAGGCCATTGTTAGGACTCTGGATACGGTTGAAGCTTATCAGGATTCTAGAACCCAATCCTTACTCAATATCCCTCAAGTAGAAGAAGGCGAGGACTCGCATGAAAATTAATCAAATGAAAAAAGATGAGCTTTTTGAAGGCTTCTATCTGATCAAGAAGGCCGAGCTAAGAAAGACTCGGGCGGGCAAGGATTACCTAGCCATGACCTTCCAAGATGACTCTGGGGAGATTTCAGGGAATCTCTGGGATGCCCAGCCCCACAATGTCCAAGAATTCACAGCTGGAAAGGTTGTCCACATGCAAGGCAGACGGGAGGTCTATAATGGCACCCCTCAGGTCAATCAAATTACCTTGCGTAATGTTAAGGAAGGGGAACCAAGCGACCCAGCTGATTTTCGTGAGAAATCCCCAGTTGATATCACCGAGATCCGCGACTACCTTGAGGGTATGATGTTTAAGATTGAAAATGCCACCTGGCAAAGAATCGTTCGCACCCTCTACCGCAAGTTCGACAAGGCCTTCTTTACCTATCCAGCGGCCAAGACTAACCATCACGCCTTTGAAAATGGTCTTGCCTACCACACAGCGACCATGGTTCGCCTGGCCGATAGCATCGGCGACATTTATCCCAACCTCAATAAGAGCCTGCTCTTTGCTGGTATCATGCTTCATGATTTGGCCAAGTGTATCGAGCTCTCTGGAGTTGATGGGACAGAGTACACCGTTCGGGGCAATCTCATCGGTCACATCGCCTTGGTTAATGAAGAAATCACCAAGGCCATTATTGAGCTGGGGATTGAAGATGACCGAGAGGATGTCACCATCCTCCGCCACGTCGTCCTCAGCCACCACGGCCAGCTAGAATACGGCAGTCCTGTTCGGCCTCGGATTATGGAAGCTGAAATCATTCATATGATTGATAATATTGATGCTGAAATGATGATGATGACAACAGCTCTGGCTCAGGTCGAAGAGGGTGAGATGACCAGTCGGGTCTTCGCCTTGGAAAATCGCTCCTTCTACAAACCAAAATTATAAAATAAAGAATAAAACGAATATTTACGGCGTAAATGTTCGTTTTTTGCTGGTATTATGATACAATATTAACAAAACAATAAGAAATGGGGAAAGAATGAAATTAAGAAGAAGTGAACGGATGGTGGTTATTTCTAACTACCTCATCAATAATCCTTACAGTTTGACCAGCCTTAATACTTTCGCCGAAAAATATGAAGCTGCCAAGTCTTCCATCTCAGAAGATATTGCTATTATCAAGCGGGCTTTTGAAAATAGTGACATCGGCCATATTGAAACGGTCACAGGTGCCAGCGGTGGCGTGATTTTTACTCCAAGTATTTCTTCTGAGGAGGCTAAGGCGATTGTTGAGGAACTCTGTCAACGACTGTCTGAAAGCGATCGGATTTTGCCAGGTGGCTATATCTATCTGTCCGACCTCCTCAGCACCCCTAGCATCTTACAGAGCGTGGGTCGGATTATTGCCAGCAGTTTTGCAGGTCAAAAAGTTGATGCCGTCATGACCGTAGCCACTAAGGGGGTTCCCTTGGCTAATGCTGTGGCTAATGTCCTCAATGTTCCCTTTGTTATCGTCCGGCGGGATTTGAAAATTACCGAAGGCTCAACCGTTTCCGTTAATTATGTCAGCGGTTCGAGTGACCGGATTGAAAAAATGTTCCTCTCGAAACGTAGCCTCAAGCCCAACAGTCGCGTTTTAATTGTCGATGACTTCCTCAAAGGAGGAGGAACCATCAGCGGGATGATTAGTCTCCTCAAGGAGTTTGAAAGTGAACTGGTGGGAGTTGCCGTCTTCGCCGAGAATGCCCAAAAAGAACGGGAACACCTCTTTGATTACAAGTCCCTCCTGACCGTCTCTGAGATTGATGTCAAAAATAACCTAGTCAAGGTAGAATTGGGAAATATCTTTCGATAAAAGGAACTAGTCTGATTGTAGTCAGACTGGTTTTTCTTTTGTAAGCCAGAAAACTCAGTCCCTTGAAAATAAAAGAAGCCTCAATCGTTGGTCTCGCTCTACCCTAATCCTGCCTGCAGCAGTGCAAGGCTCGATAAACTTGGTCGCTTTGGCCAATTTTATCAGGCCAGTGAAGAAACTAATCAGATGGCCCTAGTTGCTGACTTTCTGATAGTTAAAAAATTTTTGATTAACACAGCTTCTTCCCTTGGGAACTTTTGATTTTATTGGATATCAAGGCTAATTCCCAAACAGAAAGTACTGTCACTCTGGAGTTGGTCTGTCCAAGTTCGCAAGTCCTCATTTGGAAAGTTACAAATGCTTGACAGTATTGAAAAAGTCGGCCATTTTTCGTTGACAAAGCCTGCCAATCTTGATATTATAATAAGCGGTACTTTTTACTTTTGGTCTCTCCAAAGTGTACAGAGACGTGCTGACAAATGTTGCAAAAGTGCACACAGATAGGGGCTGTCACCAAGTGCCCTATCAACCAAAAATAAAATTTTACAGGAGAAAATGTAGATGCCTACAATCAACCAATTGGTACGTAAACCGCGTAAATCTAAAGTTGAGAAATCTGACTCACCAGCACTTAACGTTGGTTACAACTCACACAAAAAAGTTCCAACAAACGTTTCTTCACCACAAAAACGTGGTGTTGCCACTCGTGTTGGTACTATGACACCTAAAAAACCTAACTCTGCCCTTCGTAAATTCGCTCGTGTACGTTTGAGCAACTTGATCGAAGTCACAGCTTATATCCCAGGTATCGGCCACAACTTGCAAGAACACAGTGTTGTGCTTATCCGTGGTGGACGTGTTAAAGACCTTCCAGGGGTTCGTTATCATATCGTCCGTGGTGCCCTTGATACTGCAGGTGTTGCCGACCGTAAACAAGGCCGTTCTAAATACGGTGCTAAACGTCCTAAAGGATAATAGAAGGGGGATAAGAACTAATGAGTCGTAAAAATCAAGCGCCTAAGCGCGAAGTATTGCCAGATCCATTGTACAATTCAAAACTTGTAACACGTCTTATCAACCGTGTTATGCTTGACGGTAAACGTGGTACAGCTGCTACCATCGTTTACGGTGCCTTTGACCAAATCAAAGACGCAACTAGCAACGATGCTCTTGAAGTTTTTGAAACAGCGATGGAAAACATCATGCCTGTACTTGAAGTCCGTGCTCGCCGTGTCGGTGGGTCTAACTACCAAGTCCCAGTTGAAGTTCGTCCAGAACGCCGAACTACACTTGGCCTTCGTTGGTTGGTAAATGCTTCACGTGCCCGTGGTGAACATACTATGCAAGACCGTTTGGCAAAAGAAATTTTGGATGCCTCAAACAACACAGGTGCTGCTGTTAAGAAACGCGAAGATACTCACCGTATGGCAGAAGCCAACCGTGCCTTCGCACATTTCCGCTGGTAAGATTAAGAGACAGAGACGAAGAGAGCAAGGACAAAATAGGAAAAATGACGAAGAAACTTCAGTTTCTAGGAATTTATATCTTTTTGGACTGGTCGCTCTCGAGTCGAGTTCAATTCGGCTAAAAACAATGTAGTCTGAACTCAATTAAATAAGATTCACACAGCGTTTAGCCTGTGCTCAATTATTTAAGGAACAAAGGCATTTAGCCCGAGTTTGCTAAGTCTCGTATCCAAACCTAAGCGAATAAATAAAACGGGTAGGTCCCTGCCTATCCGTTTTTTCCAAAAATTATAGATTTATAGGAGAATCATTCATGGCTCGCGAATTTTCATTGGAAAGAACTCGTAATATTGGTATCATGGCTCACGTTGATGCCGGTAAAACAACAACTACAGAGCGTATTCTTTACTACACTGGTCGTATCCACAAAATCGGTGAAACTCACGAAGGGGCTTCACAAATGGACTGGATGGAACAAGAGCAAGAACGTGGAATCACTATCACATCTGCGGCAACAACTGCCCAATGGGATGGTCACCGTGTTAACATCATTGATACCCCAGGACACGTGGACTTCACCATTGAAGTACAACGTTCCCTCCGTGTTCTTGACGGTGCTGTAACCGTTCTTGATGCTCAATCAGGTGTTGAACCTCAAACTGAAACTGTGTGGCGTCAAGCCACTGAATACGGTGTTCCACGTATCGTATTTGCTAATAAGATGGATAAGATTGGTGCTGACTTCCTTTACTCAGTATCAACTTTACATGAACGTTTGCAAGCAAATGCTCACCCAATCCAATTGCCAATCGGTGCTGAAGATGACTTCACTGGTATCATTGACTTGATTACGATGAAAGCTGAAGTCTATACGAATGACCTCGGTACAGATATCCTTGAAGAAGATATTCCAGCTGAATACCTTGAACAAGCTCAGGAATATCGTGAAAAACTGATTGAAGCAGTAGCTGAAACTGATGAAGACCTGATGATGAAATATCTTGAAGGTGAAGAAATCACTAACGAAGAATTGAAAGCGGCTATCCGTAAGGCAACTATCAACGTTGAATTCTTCCCAGTTCTTTGTGGTTCTGCCTTCAAGAACAAGGGTGTACAAATGATGCTTGATGCCGTTATTGACTACCTGCCAAGCCCACTTGACATTCCTGCAATCAAGGGTGTTAACCCAGATACAGACGAAGAAGAAGAACGTCCAGCATCTGATGATGAACCATTCGCAGCGCTTGCCTTCAAGATTATGACTGACCCATTCGTTGGTCGTTTGACCTTCATCCGTGTTTATTCAGGTGTGATGAACTCAGGTTCATACGTCATGAATACTACTAAGGATAAGCGTGAACGTATCGGACGTATCCTGCAAATGCACGCCAACAGCCGTAAAGAAATCGAAACTGTTTACTCAGGTGACATCGCTGCGGCTATCGGCTTGAAAGATACGACAACTGGTGACTCATTGACCGATGAAAAACACAAGGTTATTCTTGAATCAATTGAAGTTCCAGAACCTGTTATCCAACTCATGGTTGAACCTAAGACTAAGGCCGACCAAGATAAGATGGCAATCGGTTTGCAAAAACTGGCTGAAGAAGACCCAACCTTCCGTGTTGAAACCAACCCAGAAACTGGTGAAACTGTTATCTCTGGTATGGGTGAATTGCACTTGGATGTCCTTGTTGACCGTCTGAAACGTGAACACAAGGTTGAAGCTAACGTTGGTGCTCCTCAGGTATCTTACCGTGAAACCTTCCGTGCTTCTACCCAAGCCCGTGGTTTCTTCAAACGTCAATCTGGTGGTAAAGGTCAATTCGGTGATGTTTGGATTGAATTTACGCCGAATGAAGAAGGTAAAGGCTTCGAGTTCGAAAATGCCATCGTCGGTGGTGTTGTCCCACGTGAATTCATTCCAGCCGTAGAAAAAGGGTTGGAAGAAGCTATGGCTAACGGTGTTCTTGCTGGTTATCCATTGGTTGACATCAAGGCGAAACTTTATGATGGTTCTTACCACGATGTCGACTCATCTGAAACGGCCTTCAAGATTGCCGCTTCTTTGGCACTTAAGGAAGCAGCTAAGACTGCCCAACCAGTTATCTTGGAACCAATGATGCTGGTTACTATCACCGTTCCTGAAGAAAACCTCGGTGATGTTATGGGTCACGTAACTGCTCGTCGTGGACGTGTTGATGGTATGGAAGCTCATGGTAACAGCCAAATCGTTCGTGCTTATGTACCACTTGCCGAAATGTTCGGTTATGCAACTGTTCTTCGGTCATCATCACAAGGTCGTGGTACCTTCATGATGGTATTTGACCACTATGAAGATGTGCCAAAGTCTGTTCAAGAAGAAATCATCAAGAAAAATTCAGGCCAAGCTTAAGCAGATTTGAACCTGACAAAGCTTAAAAAATAAGAAAATTAGTAAGCTCAGCTTGCTAGTTTTTTTACTTTTTGGCCTAAGATTTGTAACTTTCTGAAAATGGTAAGTGGTTGCAATTTACAGAAAAAGGTTATATAATAATCTTGTTGAAGGGGTATGTGGAACCTCACAAGTTAACCTTTTCACAATCGTAGAAGGGCTTGCCCTTAATAAATTTTTTTATGATTTTCATAAGGAGGAAATCACACATGGTAGTTAAAGTTGGTATTAACGGTTTCGGTCGTATCGGACGTCTTGCATTCCGTCGTATCCAAAACGTTGAAGGTGTTGAAGTTGCTCGTATCAACGATCTTACAGATCCAGCAATGCTTGCACACTTGTTGAAATACGATACTACTCAAGGTCGTTTCAACGGTACTGTTGAAGTCAAAGACGGTGGATTCGAAGTTAACGGCCAATTCGTTAAAGTTTCTGCTGAACGTGATCCAGAACAAATTGACTGGGCAAACGATGGCGTAGAAATCGTTCTTGAAGCAACTGGTTTCTTTGCTACTAAAGAAGCAGCTGAAAAGCACTTGCATGCTGGTGGTGCTAAGAAGGTTGTTATCACTGCTCCTGGTGGATCAGATGTTAAGACTGTTGTTTTCAACACTAACCATGACGTTCTTGACGGTTCTGAAACAGTTATCTCAGCTGGTTCATGTACTACAAACTGTTTGGCTCCAATGGCTGACGCTTTGAACAAGAACTTCGGTGTTAAAGCTGGTACAATGACAACTATCCACGCTTACACTGGTGACCAAATGATCCTTGACGGTCCACACCGTAAGGGTGACTTCCGTCGTGCACGTGCTGCTGCAGCAAACATTGTTCCTAACTCAACTGGTGCTGCTAAAGCTATCGGTCTTGTATTGCCAGAATTGAACGGTAAATTGCAAGGTCATGCTCAACGTGTTCCAGTTCCAACAGGTTCATTGACTGAATTGGTTTCAGTTCTTGACAAGAAGGTGACTGCTGACGAAGTTAACGCTGCTATGAAGGCTGCTGCAACTGAAAGCTACGGTTACAATACTGACCCAATCGTTTCTTCTGATATCGTTGGTATGTCATTTGGTTCATTGTTTGATGCAACTCAAACAGAAGTAACTGAAGCAGCAGATGGAACTCAATTGGTTAAAACAGTTTCATGGTACGACAACGAAATGTCTTACACTTCACAATTGGTTCGTACTCTTGAATACTTCGCAAAAATCGCTAAATAAGTTATTATTTAATGATTGAAAGGACTGGCCTCGGCTGGTCTTTTTTTGTTCCCCTTTATTAGGGTGCAGTACTCATCAAATTTCAAAATCTGATTTTTGATATTTTTTTCACTTCCAAATTTCTGAACTTGGGGCAGAACTACGGAAATTGCTATTGTAAGTTTCCTATCTTCCTCATTAACTTCACAAGTCAACTATTATCGAGTTTACTTGTTCCGCGTGCGACCTAAAATTGTCCAGTGAACTATTTTAGTAGGTGGTGCAGACGGAAGAATAAATTATCCAGTGAATGATTTATTATGCCTTATGGAGTTTCATCAACACGGGGATAAAGCAGTCGATAACACTGTCTTATCGAAGTTAGTCTAGTTGATTTTACTGGCCTAAAAATCCGTTATCAGTGACATCTTCATCTCACTGATAATTCCACTACAGCAAAAATATCAGGTTATGCTCACTTCGTTCGCCGGTTAACCTACAATAAAGTTTTTCTACCTAAAAACAATTTCAGGTTTTGATTTTAACTAGGTATTACTTTTTTTGACGAACCCTGATTTGACCTCTCCTAGTGAGAAATATCACTTTTTCCAAGCTAATTTAGAAATAGGCTTGAAATTATGTTATAATGATGGAGTAAATAAAAATTTAAGGAGTCCTATCAATGGCTAAATTAACTGTTAAAGACGTTGATTTGAAAGGCAAGAAAGTCCTCGTTCGTGTTGACTTCAACGTGCCTGTAAAAGATGGCGTTATCACAAACGACAACCGTATCACTGCGGCTTTGCCAACCATTAAATATATCATCGAACATGGCGGTCGTGCAGTTCTCTTCTCTCACCTTGGTCGTGTTAAGGAAGAAGCTGACAAAGAAGGTAAATCTCTTGAACCAGTTGCCAAAGATTTGGCTGCTAAATTGGGACAAGATGTTGTCTTCCCAGGAGTGACTCGTGGTCCAAAATTGGAAGAAGCAATCGATGCTTTGCAAGATGGTCAAGTTCTTTTGGTTGAAAATACTCGTTTTGAAGATGTTGACGGCAAGAAAGAATCTAAGAATGATCCTGAACTTGGTAAGTACTGGGCAAGCCTTGGTGATGGTATCTTCGTAAATGATGCTTTCGGTACAGCTCACCGTGCTCACGCTTCAAACGTTGGTATTTCTGCTAACGTTGAAAAGGCTGTTGCTGGTTTCCTTCTAGAAAACGAAATTGCTTATATTCAAGAAGCTGTTGAAACACCAGAACGTCCATTCGTAGCTATCCTTGGTGGTTCTAAAGTTTCAGATAAAATTGGTGTTATCGAAAACTTGCTTAAAAAAGCTGATAAGGTCCTTATCGGTGGTGGTATGACTTATACCTTCTACAAGGCACAAGGTATCGAAATCGGTGATTCTTTGGTCGAAGAAGATAAGTTGGATGTGGCTAAGTCTCTGCTTGAAAAAGCAAATGGTAAATTGGTCTTGCCGGTTGACTCTAAAGAAGCTAACGCCTTCGCTGACTACACCGAAGTGAAAGATACTGAAGGTGAAGCAGTAGACCCTGGCTTCCTTGGTCTTGACATCGGTCCAGAATCGATCACTGAATTTGACAAAGCTTTGACAGGTGCTAAGACAGTTGTTTGGAATGGTCCTATGGGTGTCTTTGAAAATCCAGACTTCCAAGCTGGTACAATCGGTGTTATGGATGCTATTGTTAAACAGCCTGGCGTTAAGTCAATCATCGGTGGTGGTGACTCAGCTGCCGCAGCTATCAACCTCGGCCGTGCAGACAAATTCTCATGGATTTCTACTGGTGGAGGAGCTAGTATGGAGCTGTTAGAAGGTAAAGTCTTGCCAGGCCTCGCTGCTTTGACGGATAAATAGGATTAAGCCTGTTAGCCTCTACAAAAACTTGATTTTGTAAGTGGAAGATAAAATAGTAAAAGATAGTGTCAGTTTTTTGAAAGCTGATACTATTTTTGTTTAATCCAGATATCCATTGTTTCGATACCATTTGATGGTATCAATCATTGTGTTTTGGACTGGTCGGAAGTGTCCACCTAGCTCTGTCTCCATCTTAGTAGGATCAAAGTGAGTTCGTTTGTACTCCTCGGCAAATAGCTCGATTAGATCCTTGCTGACTAAGACGGGTTTGCCAGTTAGCTTGTGGTAGATTTCATTCCAAGTAGCGTAAGCTTTTAGCAAGGGCTGAGGAATTTGTCTTCTAGGTGCAGGAATTCCTGTAACCTCTTCTAGAGTATTCATCAATTCCTGCATAGTCATGTATTGACCAGCAGCTAGATAAGATTCACCCCTGCGTCCATATTTCATAGCTCGGATATGAATATCCGCAACATCTCTGGCATCCACAACGCTGTAACTGGCCTTCATAACCCCAGGTAGTTTTTTCTGCATATAATTTAAAATCAATTGTCCAGTGGAGGTTGGCCCCATATCGCCTGGCCCGTACATGGAACCTGGAAGAACGAAGGCAATAAAAAGGTCAGGATGTAGGTTGAGAAAGTCACGAACGACTTGGTCGCTGAGAATTTTACTGCGATAGTATTCGTTTTTTGTATCGGCGGAACGAGACATAGTTTCATTGATTAGTTGGTCAGGCTCGCCAGTAAGTACAGCAATAGAAGATGTGTGGACAATTTGACGAATTCCAGAATCATAGGCAGCCTGTAAAAGATTCTTTGTTCCTTTAATGTTAGTCTCATAGAGTTCTTGCCAATGTTTGCCTCCCTTATGACTGTCTCGAAAGAAAGCTGCCGTGTGAAAGAGGCTATCGCAGTCAGTTAGATAAGGCACATAGGTTTCTGGCCTGAGTAGGTCACCTTGAATAAAGCGGATTTGAAGATTGCCGAATTGCTTTTTTGCCTTGTCTAGTGATCGAACGAGGGCAGTAACTTGAGTATTTTCCTTTAATAAAGCTCGGACTAGATTATTTCCTAATAGGCCAGTTGATCCAGTGACAAAGGCATGGTTAATCTTACGAGACGGCTGTTTTGTATCCATAGGTTCTCCTTTTAGATTTTTCTATTAAATGACTTGTCATTTAATAAAAATTAGTTTAGTCTTTTAGCATATTTTTGTCAATAATTTACTTAATCTAGTGTAAAATAGTAAGAAACTAAAAAAGAAGGAGATCTTATGTCAATAGACGAAGCAGTCCGCTTTAGGTATTTGTTCAAGAGTGTCGAAAATATTGTCAATAAAGAGTTAATCAATTTACTATCTCCCTTGCATATAACCCCTAACCAGAGTGAAGTACTCCTTGTTCTGCAAGAATTTGGTTCTTTGTCCTTAAAGGATTTGGGTAATTTATTGATTTGTGAGAAAAAAAGTCCTAGTCGTTTAGTTAGTTCGCTGATTAAAAAAGGGTTAGTGATTAAAGAAATTTCTGCTGAAGACCGAAGATTTTCCCTCTTATCCTTGACACCTAAGGGTCAAGATTTAGTTCCTAAGGTTATAGCCATCAAAAATCAATATGATCAGCAGTTATTGGAACAAGGAATTGATTTTAAAGCTCTTAGTAAGCCCTTTAAAGTTTTTATTTCGGAGACACCTTACGAAGAAAAATTAAAGAGCCGCTCGATGTGGGATGATTAAGTATGATTAGTCGGTCTAGCGATAGTTTGGTTATCAATTTAGTCGTTTAGATTAACGATTTTGTAAACGAGGTCGGAAATTCCCATTCTAGCATTGTTGACGGATAAAATCTTTCAGTTAACTCAATAATAAGAGAGGGATTAGTGCTGTGGGAATTCTTGAATTGAGAGGAAGTCAATTCCAAGAAATGAATTTTCTGAAAATTTTGTTAATCTTCCAAAACTATGGTAAAATGGGAAGTGAATTTTTGGAAGACGGGAGTTTAATTTTGGGACGATTTCGCTTTAATCCTCATGAATTTCGCTTAGGCATGCGGACTTTTAAGACGGGTCTAGCTGTTTTCTTGGTTTTAGCTTTATTTTCTCTTTTAGGATTTGAGGGTCTGCAAATTGGTTGTCTGACAGCAGTCTTTAGTCTGAGAGAGAATTTTGATAAGAGTCTCCATTTTGGCACCTCGCAGATTGTCGAAAATACTATTGGGGGTGTCTATTCTCTTATCTTCTTCGGAATTAGTGAGCTCTTTAATAAGTCACTTTGGGTGACTTTGGTTTTTGTTCCAATATTTACCATGTTGACCATCATGACCAATGTTGCTATTGATAATAAATCGGGGATTATTGGAGCGGTAGCTGCTTTGCTGATTATTACCCTATCTATTCCAGAAGGTGACACCTTTACTTATACGCTCGCTCGGATTTTTGAGACTTTTATTGGTGTCTTTGTGGCCACTCTGGTCAATGCGGATATTGATCGAATACGTGAACATTTTGTTAAAAGAATGGCTAATAAGGACTAGCGTGGCTAGTCTTTTTTGCCTGCCTAGAAGATTTTTGTCTTGTTGCTATCCTAGCTCTGACTAGCTACAGGGTTTTGGGAAATAGTAATGTTAGAAAATGTAACATTTAACTTGACAGAGCTTCTTTTTCAGCATATAATGGTTTGCGAAAGGAGTTTTTATGCGAGAAAAAGAGTTCAGACGCTCTCTAGCTGTTTTTCCAATTGGGGCGGTTATGAAACTGACTGATTTAACTGCCAGGCAGATTCGCTACTATGAAGATCAAGGTCTTCTAACTCCTGATCGTAGTTCTAGTAACCGCCGTCTCTATTCTCTAAATGACATGGATGTTTTGCTAGAAATCAAAGACTATTTGGATGAAGGCTTGAACATTGCGACCATCAAGAAAGAATATGCCAAACGCCAGCAAGCCAGTCAAGAGAAAACCAAACCTCTTACTGATGCTGATGTTCGTCGTATTTTACAAGATGAGCTGAGAAATCAGTCTCGTTTTCCTTCACCCAATGTTAACCCAAGTAGCTTTCGTATGTAAGATACGGGCTTTATATATAATTTATTTGTCAGAGCTAGCTGAGGCTCTTTCTATCGAAAAAAGGAGGCCATTATGGCAATCACAGCAGATGATATTCGTCGCGAAGTCAAAGAGAAGAATGTTACCTTCTTGCGTTTGATGTTTTCAGATATTGCAGGAACCATGAAAAATGTTGAAATTCCTGCCACTGACGAACAACTTGACAAGGTTTTATCAAACAAGGCTATGTTTGACGGATCATCTATTGAAGGATTTGTACGAATTAACGAGTCTGACATGTATCTCTATCCAGATCTCAACACTTGGACTGTCTTCCCTTGGGGAGGTGAAAATGGTGCTGTCGCTGGTTTGATTTGTGATATTTATACTGCTCAAGGGGAACCTTTTGCTGGTGACCCACGTGGTAACTTAAAACGTGCCCTGCGTCACATGGAAGAAGTTGGTTTTAAATCTTTCAATCTAGGTCCAGAGCCAGAATTCTTCCTCTTTAAGATGGATGAACAGGGTAATCCAACCTTGGAAGTTAATGATAAGGGCGGTTACTTCGACCTTGCTCCAACCGACTTAGCTGACAATACTCGTCGTGAAATCGTTAATGTTTTGACTAAGATGGGCTTTGAGGTTGAAGCTAGTCACCACGAAGTGGCTGTCGGTCAGCATGAAATTGATTTCAAATACAGTGATGTCTTACAAGCTTGTGACCACATTCAAATCTTTAAGTTGGTTGTTAAAACAATTGCGCGTAAACATGGTCTCTATGCAACCTTCATGGCTAAACCTAAATTTGGGATCAATGGTTCAGGAATGCACTGTAATATGTCTCTCTTTGATGCTGATGGCAAGAATGCCTTCTTCGATCCAGAAGATCCCAATGGTATGCAGTTGTCCCAAAATGCTTATTACTTCTTAGGTGGTTTGATGGAGCATGCCTATAATTATACGGCTATTGTTAACCCTACAGTTAACTCTTATAAACGCTTGGTACCAGGCTATGAAGCACCTGTTTATATTGCTTGGGCCGGTCAAAACCGCTCGCCACTGATTCGTGTTCCTGCATCACGTGGTATGGGGACACGCTTGGAATTACGTTCAGTTGATCCAACCGCTAACCCATACTTGGCCTTGGCAGTACTTTTGGAATCAGGTCTTGATGGTATTGAAAATAAGATTGAAGCTCCAGCTCCAATTGAGTCCAATATCTATGTTATGTCTGAAGAAGAACGTAAGGCTGCAGGTATTCGGGACCTACCTTCAACCCTCCATAATGCAGTCAAAGCTCTGCAAGAGGATGAAGTGGTTAAGGCAGCTCTGGGAGACCATATCTATCCTAACTTTGTTGAAGCTAAGCGGATGGAATGGGCTAGCTATGCAGCCTTTGTCTCCCAATGGGAAGTAGAAAATTACCTAGATTTGTATTAAGTTCCAGACTAGTATATAGATAAGTGCTTGGTCCTCAGCTGAGCACTTTTTGATAACTTTATCTCGCTTTCTTTATGACATTTTGGTTAAAAGCTTAACAATTTTAGTTGATTTTGTCACTAGAATAGTTGAATTTTTTAATTTGCAGTTAATGGACTTGTTATTTTTTCCTGTTAGACTAGGAGCATAGTTAAAAAGTCCTGAGTAAATTTGATTGGGATTTTTATTGTGAATAAAAGGGGAAATAAGATGAATAAAAAATTGACAAAAGCAAGTCTATTTGTAGCTGCAACGGTTTTAGTTGGTTTGGCCGGTCAAACTGTTCAAGCTGATTCTTACACGGTTCAAGCTGGTGATAGCTTCTTTTCTATTGCTAGTGGCCGTGGTATGGATCCCTATCAATTAGCTGCTAATAATGGCATGACAATTTCAAGTACAATTTTGCCTGGAGAAACAATTGAAGTTGACGGTTCTGGTCAACAGGATGCTCCAGCTCAGGATACAACTGCTGCAGCAGAACAAGGGCAGTCTGACGATGCTTCTACAGATGCAGGGGCTAATACTTATCCTGTTGGTCAATGTACTTGGGGTGTTAAGCAAGTTACCGGTTGGGCTGGTGACTGGTGGGGGAACGGTGGTGACTGGGCCGGCAGTGCGGCTAACTCTGGCTATACCGTAGGTAATAGTCCGCAAGTTGGTTCGATTATTTGTTGGACTGACGGTGGTTATGGCCATGTTGCCTATGTTACTGATGTTAATGATCAAGGTCAAATTCAAGTCTTGGAATCTAACTACAAGGATAACCCAGAAATCAACAATTACCGTGGTTGGTTCGACCCTAACAATAGCGTTACACCTGGTCAAGTTAGCTACATCTATCCTAACTCATAATCAATTATTGCTAGAATAATCAAGCCTTCTCAGAAATGAGAGGGCTTTTTGCGTGTATAAGGCTTACTCAAATAGTTCAGCGGAGTATTTGAGGTCTGAGCCTAGAAACTTAGAAGCGAAGGAACTACCAAAAATCAGCTTTTGGAGCTTGATGATTATAAGAGACCTTGGAAAATGGGGTAAATAAAAAGGAGCCGTGTGCTCCTTTCTCATTTATCATCTTCTTTGTCGGGGGTTAGAATCATTGGAATAATGATAGGCTCTCGTTCGGTTTGCTCGTAAAGGAAAGGTCTTAAGGCATTGACAATAGCACCATTGATGCTTTGAATACTGGCTTCCTTATTCTTGAGGGCAATCCGGATGGCATTGAAGAGGATGCGTTGACCTTGGCGAATAAGGTCGCCAGATTCACGCATATAGACAAAACCACGACTGAGGATGTCTGGACCTGCCAGAATCATCTTAGTCTTGAAATCAACGGTAGCAACAGCTAAGACAACACCATCTTCGGAGAGATCGCGACGGTCCCGCAGGACAGCGGTACCGATGTCGCCGATACCATTACCATCAACATAGATGTCTTGGGCATTGAAGTGACCGGCCCGACGGGCAGAATCCTTGGTCAGGGCAAGGACATCACCGTTTTCCATGATGAAGATGTTATCTCTTGGAATACCTGTATCTTCAGCTAGACCAGCATGGACCTTTTGCATCCGGTATTCACCGTGAACTGGCATGAAAAATTTTGGCTTAATCAAACGGAGCATGAGCTTTTGCTCTTGTTGGCCCCCGTGTCCTGAGGTATGGATATTGTTAATCTTGCCGTGGATAACATCAACACCAGCCTCTTGGATAGTGTTAATCAGCTTGTTGACGCTGGTGGTGTTACCCGGAATTGGGCTAGAGGAGAAGATAACGGTGTCCCCTGGTTGTAGGGTGACTTGCCGGTGGGTGCCATTGGCAATCCGAGCCAAGGCTGCCATGGATTCTCCCTGGCTACCGGTACACATAATCATGATTTCGCTGGCATGGTAGTTCTTGAGTTCATTGGGTTCGATGAAGGTACCATCAGGAACCTTGATATAACCAAGTTCAATCCCATTGACAATGGCTTTTTCCATTGAGCGACCAAAAACGACGATTTTCCGACCGTTCTTAACGGCAGCTTCGGCAGCCTGTTGCAGCCGGAAAATATTTGAGGCGAAGGAAGCGAAAATAATCCGACCGTGGATGCCACCGATAATTTTCATGATGGATTGACCAACCACTTTTTCCGAATTAGTAAAGGTTGGAATCTCTGCATTGGTCGAGTCGGATAGGAGACAGAGAACGCCATCATCACCAAGTGCAGCCATCCGATGAAGATCTGCTGGTTGACCAACAGGGGTGAAGTCGAACTTGAAGTCACCGGTACAGACGATTTTTCCTTGTGGGGTGTGGATGACAATTCCTAGAGGTTCTGGAATCGAGTGGGTCGTCCGGAAGAAGGTAACGCTGAGGTTCTTAAAAGTCAACTCCGTGTTGTCATTGATTTCGTAAAGTTTGGCATCGCGCAGGAGACCATGTTCTTCTAATTTTCCACGGATAAGAGCTAAAGCCAAAGGTCCGGCATAAACAGGAATATTGGCCTGCTTAAGCAGGAAGGGAATACCACCAATGTGGTCCTCGTGACCGTGGGTGATAACCAGACCCTTAATCCGATCCACATTTTCCACGATGTAGGAATAGTCAGGGATAACATAGTCGATACCAAGGAGGTCGTCTTCTGGAAACTTGATACCGGCATCAACGATGATGATTTCATCTTGATATTCGATACCGTAGGTATTCTTGCCGATTTCTCCCAGTCCGCCTATGGCATAAACCCCGACTTCTTCGGGTTTTAAATTGATATTTGACATATTAGAACTCCGTTAGGCTAAAGGAACCAGATTCCTTTTCGTAATTGAGGTGCATATCTGATAGCAGTTCGACAAATTCGATGTTGTAGCTGGTCTTTTCTTCAACCAATTTGCGAGCCTTGATTCGACCTTGGAGTTCATCTTTAGCATCGATATCAAGATAAAGAGCTTGAGTAGTTTCGCGTCTTGGGTTGCGATCCTTAGTTTCTTGGTAAAAAACTTTATAAATCATGGTTTTCCTTTCTGAATTGTCAGGTTTCACTAAAAGGACCAATCAAATCAGTCTTAGTACTGATTTGATGATTTTCTATTAAATTGTCTTGTGTAGTAGTTTGACCTGAACATTTATAACTACCGAGATTATACCATAAAAAGAGGGATTAGTAAAAAGGAATCTAGCCTGAGATTAGGGAGCCCAAGGTGTCATGGACTGGTTTTTATGATAAAATAATAAGGAATTTAACGAGAGGAAAATCATGAAAATATTAGCTTTTGATACTTCAAACCAGCCCCTATCGGTGGCTCTTTTGGAGGAGGGGAACATTGTGTCTGAAATGACCTTAACGGTTAAAAAGAACCATAGTATTAGCCTGATGCCCACCATTGATTTTTTGGTAGCTCAAGCTGGCTGGCGCCCCAGTGATTTGGAGAGAATCGTGGTAGCACAAGGGCCAGGTTCCTATACAGGTCTTCGAGTAGCAGTGGCAACTGCTAAAACTCTGGCTTACAGTCTAGGAATAGATTTGGTGGGTCTTTCGAGTTTGCAGGCCTTGTGTGACATCGAGGCTAGTGGCCTGGTCATTCCTTTGATTGATTCAAGGCGTCAGAATGTTTATGTCGGTTTTTATGAGGATGGAAAGTTGGTCTCACCGGAGCGGCATGCTAGTTTGGTGGAGGTTCTGGACTTTGCCAAGACGTATCCAGAAGTAATCTTTGTTGGGGAAGCAGGAAAGTTTCGTCAAGAGATTGAAGCTGCTTTACCTCAAGCAAAGATTATTGAAACTCTGCCTTCTGCAGGATTGTTGGGGAGTTTGGGACAAAGTCTGCCAGCAGTTGATATTCATGCCTTTGTTCCCAATTATCTCAAGCGAGTTGAGGCAGAGGCAAATTGGCTCAAGACCCATCAAGAAAATAATTCCGACGATTACATCAAGCGAGTCTAAAATGAAAGAGGAAGAATTAGCCCAGGCCATTTATGACATTCTCGATGATGTCTATGACCAATCTCCTTGGAGTCTGGAGCAGGTGCGGGCGGATTTAGCCCAGAACAATACCGACTATTTTTATGTCTATGATGGCCCTGAGATTGTTGGCTTTTTATCCATTCAGAATCTGGTTGGACAATTAGAGGTAACTAATCTAGCTGTTAAGAAGGCCCACCAAGGACAAGGTCTGGCTGGTCAGCTCATGCGGGAATTGATCAATCGACCAGAGGATATTTTTCTTGAGGTTAGGGTCTCCAATATCCCTGCTCAAGAGCTTTATGAGAAGTTTGGTTTTTCCCGTGTCGCCAAACGAAAGGCCTATTATCATAATCCGATTGAGGATGCCTTAATTATGCAGCGAGCTGCTAAAAAATGAGAGGCCAAGTCTGGCAAAATGGTAGTTGTGAGGTTGAATAATGTTGAAAGATAGATATATATTGGCGATTGAGTCCTCTTGTGATGAGACCAGTGTCGCCCTTTTAAAAAATGAATCAGAACTGTTGAGTAATATTATTGCCAGTCAGGTTGAGAGTCATAAGCGCTTTGGAGGCGTGGTACCAGAAGTGGCCAGCCGTCACCATGTTGAGGTGATTACTCTTTGTATTCAGGATGCTCTGAGTGAGGCTGGCCTTGAGGCTCAAGACTTGGATGCTGTAGCAGTAACTTATGGCCCGGGTTTGGTTGGAGCTCTCCTGGTGGGAATGGCGGCAGCTAAGGCCTTTTCTTGGAGCAATGGTCTTCCTCTTATTCCTATTAACCACATGGCTGGTCACCTGATGGCAGCTAGGGAGGCGGGTCCTCTGACCTATCCTCTATTAGCTCTCTTGGTATCAGGTGGCCATACCGAATTGGTCTATGTCAAGGAACCTGGCGATTATAAGATTGTTGGGGAAACCAGAGATGATGCGGTAGGTGAGGCCTATGATAAGGTTGGCCGAGTTATGGGCCTCACCTACCCTGCTGGTAAGGAAATTGACAGCCTGGCTCACCAAGGTCAAGATATTTATGATTTTCCTAGGGCCATGATTAAGGAAGATAATCTGGAGTTTTCATTTTCGGGCCTTAAGTCGGCTTTTATTAATCTGCACCACAATGCCCAACAAAAGGGGCAAAATCTGACGAAAGAAGACTTATCGGCTTCTTTTCAAGCGGCCATTTTGGATATTTTGCTGACTAAAACCAAGAAGGCTCTGGAACTTTACCACGTTGAGACCTTAGTTGTTGCTGGTGGTGTTGCAGCCAATCAGGGTCTTAGAGAGCGCCTAGCTGAGGAAATTCCCGAACAAATTGATGTGCGGATTCCTCCCTTACGCCTCTGCGGTGACAATGCTGGAATGATTGCCCTGGCAGCGGCAATTGAGTTTGAAAAGAAAAACTTTGCCAGCTTGGATCTTAATGCTAAGCCAAGTTTGGCATTTGAAAGCTTAACCGATTAGCTTCTTTCCTTGATTTTGGCCAGGTGATTGACTTTTGCCAAGGCCAGTCGAAAGGGAGCCTTAAGCATTACTCTTTCCCACGACAAATGCACAGGAGATTTTTTAAGAGAAAATAATGCTTTCTGTAATTCGGATTTTTCAACATAAATTAAAACTTTTGATGTTTTACTATAGAGAAACATCGAGATAGTTAAAAACGCATCTATATTATTGTTCAGAAATATCTATTTCATGCCTATGGCGTGTGACTCTTTCCCGAGACTCTTGTCGCGGGTTTTCTTATCTGTTACAATGATAGAATATTCTAAAAATTGAAAGAAGTTGACGGTATGCAAGAAAAAGGATTTAGAGAAGGACTGCAGGATGCCATACCAACAGCCCTAGGCTATATTTCTATAGGAATTGCTTTTGGAGTGGTTGCTTCTTCTGCAGGATTGTCGGCGCTTGAAGTTGGTCTGATGAGTCTCCTCATTTATGGGGGATCAGCCCAATTTGCCATGGTGGCCATGATTGTCTCAGGGGCTGATTTGCTGACTATCACCCTGACAGTTTTTTTAGTTAATCTGCGCAATATGTTGATGAGCCTGCATGCTACGACTATTTTTACCAAGACTCCCTTCTTGCAAAATATTCTTATGGCAACCTTGATTACTGACGAGAGTTACGGTGTTCTTCTGGGAGAGCATGTCCACAACAAGTCTATTACCGCTGCTTGGATGCATGGCAATAATTTAATTGGCTACACGGCTTGGTTCCTATCAACCGTAATCGGAACCCTGATGGGGAAGCTGATTCCTAATCCCCAAGTTCTGGGGTTGGATTTTGCTTTGATTGCCATGTTCATAGGGCTTTTGGTTTTCCAGTTTGATGCCATGATTTCCGAAGGGATCAAAAAACTCTTCCTAATTTTACTGGCCGTGGCCGCCGGGTACCTGTTCTTGGTGACTCTTGTGAGCTCTTCTTTGGCGGTTTTATTGTCGACGTTAATCGGCTGTAGCTTGGGGGTGTTTCTGGATGACAAACACTAGTTTTGTTTTACTAGCAATTTTATTGGGCTTTGTGGTGACCTGGATTCCTCGGGTTGCTCCTTTTGTCTTGGTTAAATACCGAGGCTTACCGGACATTGTTGTCCACTTTTTGAAATATCTACCTGTGACCATTCTTTTTGCTCTGACCCTATCCAGTCTCTTTAGTAGCAAGGTTGGACACCTCCCTAAGTTGAATGGTTGGGAAGCATTGGCTAGTTTGCCAACCTTATTTGTCGCTATTCGGACGAAAAATCTACTCTATGCTGTTCTGACCGGAATTGTCAGCTTAGCTCTCATGCGTTTAATTTTTTAGAAGGAAGTAGCTGTGGTAAAATAGGGACAAGAAAGTGAGGTGTCAATGGTTTTATCAAAGAAACGGGCCAGAAAGGTAATTGAGGAAATTATAGCCCTCTATCCCGATGCCAAGCCCAGTTTGAATTTTGCCAATCATTTTGAATTATTGGTGGCGGTCATGCTGTCCGCCCAAACGACGGATGCTGCCGTTAATACGGTAACCCCCTCCCTCTTTGCTGCCTTTCCGACGCCCGAAGTTATGGCGGAAGCTAGTGAGGCGGACCTAGCCAACTATATTTCTCGCCTAGGTCTCTATCGTAATAAGGCCAAGTACCTGAAAAAATGTGCCCAACAATTAGTTCAAGATTTTGGCGGTCAGGTGCCGCAAACGCGAAAGGAATTAGAGAGTTTGGCAGGTGTTGGTCGCAAGACAGCCAATGTGGTTCTCAGCGTTGGTTTTGGTATCCCAGCCTTTGCGGTTGATACTCATGTCGAGCGGATTTGCAAGCACCATGATATTGTGGAGCAGTCAGCCAGCCCTCTAGACGTGGAAAAGCGAGTGATGGAGATTCTACCAAGAGAAAAGTGGCTACCAGCTCATCAAGCAATGATCCTCTTCGGGCGGGAAATCTGTCATCCCAAGAATCCAGAATGTCATAACTATCCACAACTCTATGACTTTTCTGATTTAAAATAGGAGTCTGAGCAACTGGATTGCCCAAGCAAGATTAATGAACAATGATGAAAGGAATCTTATGCTTCATTTTGAAAACGACTATAATGAGGGAGTTCATCCCAAACTCTTGGAGGCCTTGACCAAAACAAATACTGAAAATCTTGCGGGTTATGGTCTTGATGCCTATACTGAGAGGGCTAGCCAGAAGATTAAGACTGCCTGTCAGGCACCAGATGCCCAGGTCTTTTTCTTAACTGGGGGAACCCAGACCAACCAGGTTGTCATTGATACCATGTTGGCTCCCTATGAAGGGGTTATCGCTGCTCAGACAGGTCACATTTCTGTCCATGAGGCGGGGGCCATTGAATACACCGGTCACAAGGTGCTGACGCTTCCGCATGAAAATGGGAAAATTTTTGCCAAGGATGTCAAACAGACCTTGGAGGATTTCTATGCGGATGGAAATCAAGAGCACATGGTTTATCCAGGCATGGTTTATATCTCTCACCCGACTGAATATGGGGCCCTCTATAGCAAGGCTGAGTTGACAGAACTGGCTCAACTTTGTCGCTCTTATAAAATTCCTCTCTTCCTAGATGGAGCTAGGTTGGGCTATGGTCTGGCGGCTGAAGCTACTGACCTCGACCTGCCAACCATTGCCCAGTTGACAGATGTTTTCTATATCGGTGGGACCAAGATGGGTGCCCTTATCGGTGAAGCAGTCGTTTTCCCCCATGCCAATATGCCTAAACGCTTTAACACCATGGTTAAGCAACACGGTGCTCTCCTAGCTAAGGGACGGATTTTGGGCATTCAGTTTGACCAATTCTTTAGCGATAATCTCTATTTAGAAATCGGGAAAGAAGCCCTGCGACTGGCCGCCCAACTCAAGAATATTTTGCAGGATAAGGGGTATCAATTCTTTTACCAATCTCCAACCAACCAACAATTTGTCATTGTTGAAAATAATCGCTTAGAAGCATTAGGGAAAAAATTAGTCTATAGCTTCTGGGGAAAATATGACGATAACCAGACCGTCATTCGGCTGGCCACCAGTTGGTCTACAACCCGGGAAGATATCGATCAATTAAAAGAAATTTTATAAGAAATTAGAGTGGCTGATGAGGCTGCTCTTTTTTAGGTTCTTGTCAGCTGTGATGAGTAACAAGGTTTCAAGCTTGTGAAACAAGCAAATGTCCCTGCATAGACTAGCTCCAGTGTTTGCTGTCCTAGTATTCTAAATTAAATAAAAAAAGCAGCCGCTAGGGCTGCAAAGGGTTTGAATAAGAAGAATTGTGAGATTATTATATTCAATCCTACTAAAAACACGCTTAATTAAAACTGTTAGAAAACTTAATTTTTAACTTATTTAAGAAAAGACCGAATTACTCCCTCTTAATAATGAGGACTACCGGCCACCCAGCCGGTGCAGAGAGCTGCTGTAATATTGAAGCCACCGGTATGAGCATTAATATCCAAGACCTCGCCGGCAAAGTGCAGTCCTGGAACGGTTTTGCTCTCCAAAGTCTTGGGATTGATTTGCTTGAGGTTAATGCCACCCTTGGTGACGAAGGATTTGGCCAGAGACATCTTGCCTGTGACTTTAATAGGTAAGGTCTTGATTTTTTGAATCAGACTCTTTTTTTCTTGTGCTGTCAGCTGTTTAACTTTTTCTGGAAAACCTTGAGCAAGAAAGTCAGATAGTCGTTCTGGGAGGAGGGGCTTCAAAGCATTTTTGACAGACTTTTCACGTTCCTGATCTAGCAGGTTCTCGAGCTCTTGGGTTGTCGACTTGGGCAGGAGGTCGAGCTGGACAACTTCACCACCGGAGACAAAGCTAGATAGCCTTTGGGCAACTGGTCCGGAGAGGCCAAAATGGGTGAAGAGCAGGTCGTGGGTAATTTTGTGTTTACCGTAAGTTAGGGTCACATCATCTAGGGAAATTCCTTGTAGGGCCTTGTGGGGAAAGTCGGTTAACAGTGGACTTTCAGCAGCTTCCAAGGGGGTAACTGTCATCTTGAAATGGCGAGCAATCTCGTAACCAAAGCCAGTCGAGCCAGTTGAGGGATAGGACTTACCTCCTGTTGTGACAATCAGTTTTTGACAGCTAAAAGTTTGCTCGGCCGATTTGAGAATAAAGGTGGTATCCTGCTTCTTAACCGAGACTATTTCGGTTTGGGTCAGAATCCTGCCACCAAGTTCTCTAATTTTATTTTCCAGGGCTTGGATGATGGTAAGAGATTTATCAGTTGTCGGGAACATACGTCCGTGGTCTTCTTCTTTGAGGGGGACACCACTGTCCTCAAAAAAGTTGATAATATCGTGGTTGTCAAACTGGGAAAAAACGCTGTAGAGGAAGCGACCATTGCCAGGAATGCCAGCCATTAGGTCATCAAGGCTACCACTATTGGTCACGTTGCAACGGCCTCCGCCAGTGCCTGCTAATTTTTTACCCAGTCGTTTATTTTTTTCAATCAAAAGTGTGGAAAAGCCATAGGAGCAAGAGGCAACGGCTGCCATCATGCCTGCAGGTCCAGCGCCTATGATGATGGTATCGAATTCAGTTTTTGTCATGACTTTATTATAGCATGTAAGGGAATAAAATGAATATTTTCGGAAAATATTATAAAGTTATTGACAAAACCATAAAATACTTATATACTAAATTAGTAAATCAATTATTTAATAATTTTGAAAAGGAGTTTCTTTATGAAAATCTTAGTATTAAAAACAAACAAACTGGACGCTAAAAATGCAGATTTTACATGGTTAAAAAAAGAATTAAGTGGTAATTGGAAAATTAATCCAAAGCGTCTGGATAAAGTAGAACAAGCAGTTTTATTACTTAATGGTGAATGTATTGCTACTTTTAAGTTAGGTAGTACAATTATGTATAACAAGGAGACTGGAAGGTGTAATTTAGAGTTAGTTCAGGATAATAATCAAGAATTTTTTGGTAAGAGATTTGATTATGGAACAAGTAACCCAGCGACTTTAGCTGATAAAGGTGACTTTTTAGAAAAGTGTATTTAAAAATTTTAAAGGAAGCTATGTCACTTTGGATAATTCCTAAACTTTCAAGCCTTAAATGCTTTCCTTTTATCGAAATTGACAGCCAAAGCCTATTATGATACTATTTTAGGAGAAATTTCGGATAAAAAGAGGACCTTATGGCTATTGAAAAAACAGTCAGTGAATTAGCTGAGATTCTTGGTGTCAGTCGCCAAGCCGTCAACAATCGGGTAAAATCCTTACCTGAAGAATTTGTCGGGAAAAATGAAAAGGGCGTGACGGTTGTTAACCGAGATGGCCTAATCAAGCTGGAAGAAATTTACAAGAAGACCATTTTTGAAGATGAGCCGGTCAGCGAAGAAACCAAGCAACGGGAGCTGATGGAAATATTAGTTGATGAGAAGAATGCAGAGATTGAACGTCTCTATAATCAACTCAAAGCTAAGGATGTCCAGCTGGCTTCCATGAATGAACAGCTTAATATCAAGGATGTGCAGATTTCAGAAAAAGATAAACAGCTGGATCAGCAACAACAGCTGACCTTGACAGCTATGCAAGATAGCGAAAATCTCAAATTGGAACTGGATGAAGCTCGCAATCAGGTTGAAGAAATTCAGATTCAGCAAGAAAAAGCCAAGAAGGGCTTCTTTGCTCGTATCTTTGGTCGTTAATATTTTGCCCGACGTGATTCAAGAAAAGGAAAGCCGATTATGATGTTTTCCTTTTGGAGTTAGTGAGGGACATAAAGAACTGCGCTGACGGTTCTTGTAGCAAATTCAAATACAAAATTGTGGATTTGTTTTGTCTCTTGATTATTTTTGACTCTCGAAGAGTGAAGTATGTTTTATAGGTGAGGTTGGAACAGACGTTCTAGCCTTTTTTTCAAGGACAATCATGGAAAAATTAGAAAATTATATCGCTTTTGATTTGGAATTCAACACCGTAGCTGGGGTTAGCCACATTATCCAAGTATCGGCAGTTAAATTTGCTGGCCATGAGGAAGTTGCTCATTTTGACAGCTATGCCTACAGTTCGGTACCCTTGCAAAGTTTTATCAATGGCTTGACAGGAATTACGGCCGATAAAATTGCCAAGGCCCCTAAGTTGGAGCAGGTTTTGGCAGATTTTCGGACCTTTATTGGTGAGACTTCTCTGATTGGCTACAATGCCCTTAAGAGTGATTTGCCCCTTCTAACTGAAAATAATCTGGATTTGGCCGACCATTATAAGGTTGATGTCTTTGATCAGGCCTTTGAACGGCGCAGTCTGGATTTGAATGGTATTGCCAATTTGCAGTTGCATACGGTGGCTGAATTTTTAGGAATTTCCGGTCGCAATCATGACAGCCTGGAGGATGCTCGCATGACTGCCCTAGTCTATGAAAAATTCTTAGAACTAGATGAGAATAAAAGTTATCTGGACCAGCAAGAAGAAGTGGTAAGCGACAATCCTTTTGCTGCCTTGGGGGGCTTATTTGAAGATTAAGTGGAAAAAAATAAAAATCACCTAGGGTCAGGGCTTGCTAATGACGCTGGGTCATGCCCTAAAATAGCAGATGAACAAAGGAAAACAAGCTAGAATTGTTAGGGTGCCCGCTCTAGTTTACTAGCCTGTTTTAATCTTTGTATCATATCTAAAAGGAGGTGACAGTCATGTCTCAGACTTATTCCACAGGTGACTTGGCTAAGTTGGCTGGTGTTTCTGTCCGAACGGTTCAGTATTACGACAAGCGTGGTATTCTTGAGCCCTCCCAATTGAGCCAAGGTGGTCGGCGGATTTATTCAGAAAGCGATCTCGAACAACTCCAAATCATCTGCTTTTTGCGAGACCTAGATTTCTCAATTGAGCAAATCAAGAAGGTTATGGCAGAAGCAATGCTTAGTCAGGTTTTAACCATGTTGCTGGAGGATAATATTGCTAGTCTAAAGCAGGATATGGCTAAACGCAAAAGTCAACTTGACAGCTCTGTCAAGCTACTTGACACGCTCAAGGGCCAATCTGGCCAAAGCCTAAAGCTAGTCTCGGATATGACCATAGTCATGGATAATCAAAAGAATTGGCGTCGTTTGCAATTGAAGTGGTGGTCTTCAATGATAATTTCTGCAGGGGCTTATATCGCCCTAATGCTCTTTGTTCCTCAACCTTCGTGGTTGCAATGGACAGAAATGGTAATTTTCATTATCTTCTTTACTGGGCTAGTCATTTATTTCAGAAGGCAGTATGTCTATCTTTGTCCAAATTGTCATCAGCTCTTTGAGCCAAGTTTTAAAGAATTTGCTTGGGCAGGGCGTGCTCCCAGAACTCGCAAGCTGACCTGCCCTCATTGCCACAAGAAATCCTATTGTCTGGAATTGGCCAAGGAGAAGAAGTAGAATAAACAAAAACACCGCTGGATTCTCGTCCGGCGGTGTTTCTATCTGTATATGGCAGGGGTGTGCCTAACCTGATTGATAGCCTATCAGAAAGGCAATTTACCAGCAAAGGCTCCCATGGTTTTCTTGGTCGCTGCATCAATCTGCTCCAGGGCATCATTGATTGCTTGGCTGGTCATGTCTTGCAAGGTTTCGATGTCTTCTGGGTCAACAACTGCCTCCTTAAAGTCAATGCTGATTAATTTCTTGTCGCCGGTGAAGCTGGCAACAACCAGGTCTTGGGCTGATTTGCCAGTAAAGGTTTGGCTAGCCAATTCTCCCTGTTTTTGCTCCATTTGCTTTTGAAGCTTCTGAGCCTGCTTCATCATATTTTGCATATTCATCATAAGATTTTCGAGATTCCTTTCGTATCAAGGGTTTTACCCCTAAGGTTTTTAAAATGGTGACCAATCGTGACCACTTTTAGAAGTTGTCAAAGGCATTGGCGACTTCTTTTTGTTGTGATGGAAAAAGGTGGGAATAGACGATGCTGGTTGTGTTTATGGACGAATGTCCTAAACCAAATGTTCTTGCTCATCTGGTCCCTTAAGCTAGTGAGTTCCAGTTTTTTCAAATTCATGAAAAACTGGGGATAATAACGGCCACTTTGCCATTATACCATGTTTGATTATTATTTTGAAATGCTTGTCGAGCTCTGTTGATAATTGGAAGGTACCGGGCGTGCTGTCATCAGCTCTTGGATTGAGTTGATGCAAGGGCTTGCATATTCTTTGGCTTGTATTATAATAGATGAGAAATAAATTTTTACACTCTTCGAAAATCAAAACTATCCGTCGTTAACTCGTTTTGCCGTACGTCAGTACAGCCTGCAGCTCGTTGCCTCGGCAACCCTTGATTTTCATTGAGCTTTAGAAAGAAGTGCCCTATGTCAAAAATTGAAACAAGTTTTACGGACAAGTTGTTTGCCGACTTTGAAGCTAATCTCAAGCTTCGGACGGTTGAAAATGCTGTCAGCCATGCTGGTCTGCTCAAGTCTTTAGAAAAACGTGAGGCTAGTCAGAATAATGACTTTGCCTACTCGATTGATTTGACCAAGGATGAGGTTGCCAACCAAAAGCAATCCGGTCGTTGCTGGATGTTTGCGGCCCTCAACACCTTCCGCCACAAATTAATTTCAGATTTCAAGCTGGAAAATTTTGAGCTCTCTCAGGCCCATACCTTCTTCTGGGACAAGTATGAAAAGTCTAACTGGTTCTTGGAACAAATCATTGCTACAGCTGACCAAGAACTGGGCAGCCGCAAAGTTAAGTTCCTCCTGGATGTTCCGCAACAAGATGGGGGACAATGGGATATGGTTGTCGCCCTCTTTGAAAAATACGGGGTCGTACCAAAATCCGTTTATCCAGAATCTATTTCATCTAGCAACAGTCGTGAACTCAACCAGTATCTCAATAAGCTCTTGCATCAGGATGCTCAAATCCTGCGGGAATTGATTGCAACTGGTGCTGATGAGGTGGTGGTTCAAGCTAAGAAGGAAGAACTCCTGCAAGAGATTTTCAATTTCTTGGCTGTTAATCTGGGTTTACCACCCCGTAAGTTTGACTTTGCTTATCGCGATAAGGATGATAACTATCACAAGGACAATGGCATTACTCCTCAGGAATTTTACCAAGAGTATGTTGGCCTCAAGCTGGACGATTATGTATCCATCATTAATGCTCCAACAGCCGACAAGCCTTATGGGAGGTCCTATACGGTAGAATTACTGGGTAATGTCCTTGGTAGTCGTCAAGTTCGCTATCTAAATCTGGATATGAAACGCTTCAAGGAATTAGCTATCGCCCAACTGAAGTCTGGTGAAACCGTTTGGTTTGGTTCAGATGTTGGTCAATTTAGCAACCGCCAGTCAGGTGTTATGGCTGCTGACCTTTACGACTTTGAAACTGCTCTGGATATTGATCTCAAGCAAGATAAGGCTGGCCGTTTGGATTACAGCGAAAGTCTCATGACTCACGCCATGGTTCTGACCGGTGTTGATTTGGATGCCCAAGGCCAACCCATTAAATGGAAGGTTGAAAATTCTTGGGGTGAAAAGGTTGGTAAGGATGGCTACTTCGTAGCTACCGATGCCTGGATGGACGAATATACCTACCAAATCGTTGTCCGCAAGGAATTTTTGACCAAGGAAGAATTGGCTGCCTATCAAGCTGAACCAAAGGTACTGGCACCTTGGGACCCCATGGGAGCCTTGGCAAGCAAATAAGGCTCTTTGAACATCTCGAATCAGATCAGCAAACAAATCTAAGGTTTGATTTGAAAAATCTTGGCTTGCAAGGCTAGCGGTTTTTGCAATCAGGCAATGTCTCGTTAGTAGCTGATATTTTTTTCTATCTCTGTTTCCTGATTTGTATTGAGTATAAATTAAAAGATCCTAGAGGATTGTAGTGACCCCAAAAAGTTGGACATAATAGTTTAAGTAAAGGATTGCGTTCTGTATTGCACAGGACTCAGTCCTTTTAGTTTTAATTTAATGCATTTATTGTTGTAATAATCAATGTAGTCTGAGATAGCGAGCTTTAAGGCCTCAATGGATGGAAAGTCCTTCTCAAAGCCATAGAACATTTCGGATTTTAAAGTCCCAAAGAAAGATTCCATCATACCATTATCTAAACTGTTACCCTTACGGGACATGGATGGTATCATCTTATGCTCTTTTAGGAAATGGTGGTAATAAGCGTGCTGATACTGCCAGCCCTGATCACTATGTAAGATAGTACCCTGATAGGT
>NZ_JMLC01000021.1 GCF_000686605.1 Streptococcus sobrinus DSM 20742 = ATCC 33478
AAGGCTTTATATGATATCAATCACCGACCACGAAAATGTTTAGCTTACAGAACTGCTAGTGAAGCTCTAGAGGATGAGTTCAAGTAAATGTTGCACTTATTCTTGCAATTTATCCCATAAAAAAGTAGTCACAATAGACTACTCAAATTCAATCTTTCCAAAAGTCATCGAAGACGGTGATTGGCAGGTGACGTTTGTGTTGGCCCTTGACCCACCATCTTTCAATAGTCTTTTGGGCCTCAGGGCTAACAGTCCTACCTTCCAGATAAGCATCAATGTCCTGGTAGGTCACGCCCAGGGCAACTTCGTCAGCGATACCCGGTTTGTTTTCTTCCAAATCTGCTGTTGGGATTTTCTCATAGAGAGACTTGTCTGCTCCCAATTCTGCTAGCAATTGCTTGCCTTGCCGCTTGTCCAGCCGGAAGAGTGGCAGGATATCAGCTCCACCATCACCAAATTTGGTAAAGAAACCAGTCAAGTTTTCAGCCGCATGATCGGTTCCGATAACCGCTCCACTATTTTCCCCTGCCACAGCATACTGGGTAATCATCCGCTGACGGGCCTTGATATTGCCCTTATTAAAATCAGAGACCACAACTCCTGCCTTGGCTAACTCTGCCACTTGACCATCAACAGCTTCCTTGATATTGATGGAAAGGGAAACGTCAGGTTGAATAAAGGCCAGAGCTTTTTGAGCATCGTCTTCATCGGCTTGGATCCCATAAGGTAGACGAATAGCGATGAATTTGTAGTCCTGACCCGTTTCCACCCGCAGTTCTTCAACCGCCAGTTGTGCTAGACGACCGGCTAGACTGGAATCCTGACCGCCAGAAATTCCTAGGACATAGCTCTTGAGAAAGCTATGTTTTTTCAGATAGGCCTTGAGAAAATCCACCGACCGTCTGATTTCTTGCTTGGGGGCAATTTCTGGCTGAACCCCCAATGCCTTAATAATATCACTTTGTAAACTCATTGCTGTCTCCTTTTATCGTAATCTACCCTGCTTATGCTCTCGAAAATCAAAACAACCCGTCATTAACTCACGCCGTACTCAAGTACAACTTGCAGTTCGTTGTCTCAATTATCTTTGATCTTCATTGAGTCCTACAAACAAGCCTCAACTTGGAAAGTATCCTATCAAGCAAGGGCATCTTTTTGATTTCCTAGCTAAGGGTGTTGGGGGCTGGCTGACCTTAAAAGTCCTGGGTCTGACTGGCCTTCTTACGCATCTTGGCAATCAGGTCCATCTTATCCTGCCAGACATCAGGAGCTAAGTCAACTGGGTAGTCCTGCGGATTGAGGACCCGCTTGTATTCATCCCAGAGGTGGTCCAGTTCCTTCTTGGCATAATCCTTAACCGTCATCAGGTCAGGTCTCTCATAAACTAAATGACCCTGGTCAAAGACATCTTGCAGGAGAGGAACGGCATCAAAGTTCTTGACCGTCTTATTGATGTAGGTATAGGTTGGATGGAACATGTGCAATTCTTTCGCCTCATTGACATCAACCCCGTCATAAGTGATGTAGTCACCTTCGGATTTACCCTTGTCGCGGCTGGTAATCCGCCAAACCTGCTTCTTACCAGGCGTTGAGACCTTCTCAGCATTGTTGGACAGCTTGATGGTATTTTGCATAACCCCTTGCTCGTCTTCTAGGGCGACAATTTTATAAACCGCACCCAGAGCCGGTTGGTCATAGGCAGTAATCAGCTTGGTCCCAACACCCCAGACATCAATCTTGGCCTTTTGCATCTTGAGGTTGAGAATGGTATTTTCATCAAGGTCATTAGAAGCATAGATATGGGCATTGGGGAAACCAGCCTCATCCAGCTGTTTGCGAACCTTCTTAGACAGGTAGGCTAAGTCACCCGAATCCAGGCGGACGCCCAAGAAATTAATCTTATCACCCAGCTCCTTGGCAGCCTTGATGGCAGCGGGTACACCTAGTCTTAGGGTATCGTAGGTATCTACCAGGAAGACACAGTCCTTATGGGTGGCTGCATAGGCCATAAAAGCATCATAGTCGTTGCCGTAGGTCTGAACTAAGGCATGGGCATGGGTCCCAGAAACTGGAATATCAAACATCTTACCCGCCCGGACATTGGAGGTAGCATCAGCACCACCGATGACGGCAGCCCTAGTCCCCCAGATGGCAGCATCCAATTCCTGGGCCCGACGGGTTCCGAATTCTAGCAGGGGTTCGTCTTCAATAACCGAGCGAATTCGAGCAGCCTTGGTCGCAATCAGGGTTTGGTAGTTGACAATATTGAGGATGGCCGTTTCCACCAGCTGACACTGGGCCAGAGGACCTTCAATTTGGACGATAGGCTCATTGGCAAAGACCAAATCCCCCTCCTTGGCGGAACGGACGCTCAAGGTCATCTGGAGATTTTCCAAATAATCTAGGAAATTCTCAGGATAGCCCAAATCTTTGAGATAGGCTAAATCAGTTTTTGAAAAATGGAGATGATTGAGATAATCAATAATCCGCTCCAAACCGGCAAAAATCGCATAGCCATTGGCAAAGGGCTCCTTGCGGAAAAAGACCTCAAAAACCGCCATTTTATTATGGATGCCTTGGTCAAAATAGACCTGCATCATATTTAATTGGTATAAATCGGTATGTAAGGTTAAACTGTCATCAGCATACATAGGGGATTTTCTCCTTTGAGTTTGTGACTATTATAACATAAAAAGACCAGAAGCTTTCCTTCTGGTTCATTCTTAACGAAGTTCATTTTTTCGGGTAACGATTTGACAAATAGTTCCCATGATTAAAATCCACAGGGTCGAACCGACTGCTCCGATAAAGGTTGACTCTTGCAGGAAGAGCGACAGGTAGATAAAGCCAAAGAAGGCAATGGTCAAAGGATTGAGCACCTTGTAGGCCGGCATGAGAAAGCCATCGGCCATAAAGTCTTGCGACTTGCGATAACGCATATGGGCCAGCATGGTCAGGGCATAGATGGCGATATAGACTCCCGATGAGGATGAAGTGATAACGGTAAAGCTATCAGAAATCCAAGGAATCACACTAAGGATAGCCGCAAGTACCATGAAACCAGCTGAGGTGAAGATGGCGTTTTGGGGAACATTAGTCCGAGATAGACGATTGAGTCTGAAACGGTCCAAGGCAGGTGTTTCTCTAGCCAATTGGTAGAGGTGACGGCCGCTGGAATAGAGCATGGAATTAAGGGAGGAAGCTGCTGCGGTCAGGACCACAAAGTTAATCAAGGCAGCCGCCCAGTTGACACCAGCTAGCTTAAAGACCATAACAAAAGGTGACTGGTCAGCAGGCAGCCGTCTCCAGGGAAAGATTGACATAATGGCAATCAAAGCTCCGACATAGAAGAACATAATCCGACTTGGAATAGCGTGGATGGCCTTAGGCAGAACCTTCCTAGGATTCTTAGTTTCTGATGTTGTAATCCCGACAAACTCGATGGCCTGATAGGCAAAGAAAACCATTTGGAAGGCCATGAAGAAGTGGTCCACACCCATGGGGAAGAATTTAAACCCATGGAAAATATTGGTCAGGCTGGCATGGCCGACTGGCGTTTTAAAGCCGGTCAAGACCATGAAGATGGCGGTCGCAATCAAGGCTAGGATGGCAACAATCTTAATCATCCCAAACCAGAATTCCACCTCACCAAAGACGGCAACGGCAACGATATTGACCCCACAGAGAATGATGAGGAAAAGCAGCTGAATCAGCCAACTTGGGGCACTCGGAATAAAGTACTGGACATACTTGGCGATGGCAGTCAACTCAGCCATCCCCAGAAGCACTAGGGAAATCCAGTAGGACCAACCTGCGAAATAGCCCCAACCTTGACCTAGATACTTAGTAATAAAGTTAATAAAAGTATGTTGGTCAGGGTCTTTGTAGAGCATTTCGCCGATTCCTCGCATCATCAAGTACATGAAAATACCAGTGATGATGTAGACCAAGACGATAGATGGCCCCGTCAGGTGGATGGACTTCCCAGCCCCCAGAAAGAGCCCCGTACCAATAGTCCCAGCGATGGCAATAATCTGAACGTGGCGGTTAGTCAGGCCCCGATCCATGCCATTTTTCGTCGTCTCGGCTTCCGTCTCGTTTGTGTGTTGTTCTGACATTTTAGCTTGTAATCTTTAGCTCCCAGCCCGCTAGCTGGAGGTTCAAAGAGTTTCCTCCTTTTAAATATAAGTAATATTATAGCACAATTCAGACAATAAGAAAAAGCACTCCAGCCGGAATGCTTCTGCAAGCCTTGTCAAACAGCTATCTATCAACCTTCTTAAAGCCAATTCACTCCGATGGAATACTTAAGCATGCTCAGTGATGTAATTGTAGACTTCCTGACCGGCGATAGCACCATCACCAACAGCAGTCGCAATCTGCCGCAGATCCTTCTGGCGAATATCTCCGATAGCAAAAATACCAGGACGACTGGTCTTCATCTTGTCATCAGTGATGACCCAACCTGCCTTATCTGTGATGCCCAAGTCCTTAACCATGCTGGACACCGGATCCAGACCGACATAGACAAAGATACCGCCAAAGTCATGGTCGGTCACCTGACCAGTCTTAACATTTTTAATGGCAACCGAACGCACCTTGACATCATCGCCCTTGATTTCCTCAACGACAGAATCCCAGATAAAATCAATCTTATCGTTAGCGAAGGCCCGATCTTGGAGAATCTTTTGGGCCCGCAGTTGGTCGCGACGGTGAACAATAGTCACCTTCTTAGCAAATTGGGTCAGGTAGATGCCCTCTTCAACCGCTGAATCGCCCCCGCCGATAACCAAGAGGTCTTGGTCCCGAAAGAAGGCCCCATCACAGACCGCACAGTAGGAAACGCCCCGACTATTGTACTCTTGCTCGCCAGGAACGCCCACTAGGCGGTGCTTGGCACCTGTTGCCACAATAATAGTCTTGGCATCGTAGTGCTCATCTGCCGTCAGCACCCGCTTAAAATCTCCATGGTCCTCAATATTTTCAACAATGCCATAGATATTTTCGACCCCAAATTTTTCCAGAGGTTCATACATCTTCATGGAAAGGTCTGGTCCAGAAATGGTCTCAAAACCAGGATAATTTTCAATGTCGGAAGTATTATTCATCTGACCGCCAGGGGCACCCTGCTCAATCAGGCCGACCTTGAGGTTGGAACGGCCAGCATAAAGGGCCGCAGTCATGCCACCAGGCCCAGAACCGATTACCAATGTATCATAAATCATTTCATTTCTCCTTCTCAATAAGTTAAGAAAATATGCAAGAAATTTGCTCCATTTCCTACTAAGCTGGGACAAAAGGTTCTAGCTTTACTATTATCTTGCATCAAGCAATTTGACGCAGTGGTTGATTGGAAGTCCTCATCCCTTGCCAAGCGAATGATGGCGATAATTTCCAAGTCAGTCAAACATTTGAATTTGATGGCTAATTGAACACGCCCACACTTCCGTGAAAATAGAGAAAGCTTCCTAGATGTTACTCACCTTCGTCAGCTTCCCTAAGATCTTTGAAGCGCTTAACGCCTTAGCGACACGGAGATAAAAGCAGTCGATGATACTGCTTTATCGAAGTTAGTGAGAGAGCTAAGCAATTGCTGTTAGTCATCAGTTACTTTAGTAACTAGATGACTTTGCTCTACCGTATCTTGTTAATTGCGACGTTTCTGTAGGTCGGACGACACTACCGACCTACAGAAACTAGTAAGTGAGCTAGAGATTTTCCCTAGAAAATCTCGTAGTTGAACAAGCATTTAAATGCTTAGTGAGACTGCTCAATTGAACACCGGCTAAAAGGCTAGTGAAAAAGATGAAGTCTCCTAGATGTTTAAAGACATCTGCGTCGTCTTCCCTATTTTTATACGCCTTTTTAAACGCCCTTGGTATCTTAGGCTTAGTTTACTCCAGAAAGCAAGTAGGGTCAACTATTATGACTTTATCATCAAAACAATGGCCATAAAGGCAAAGGAAAGAATGGGGATAGAAATCAGAGCCATCATAATGCCATCATAGAGGGTATTCTGCCGTTCCTTAATGGTCTTGTCCTTGAGCTTGAGGGCTCGATAAGAAATCCAAAAAATCACTGCAAAAATTACAAAGACGATGGCCATAAAAAGCCCCTGTAAATAAAATTTAAAAATATCTGTTAGCATAAGCCACCTGTTTTCAAACTAATCAATATCTGACCACTTAATCAGCCAGAAGCTCACCTCTTTAAGCAAGCCGGATGAGACCACAAGAAAACCCGCTTGACTGGCCAAACGAGCTTCAATCTTATCCTTATTATATCAAACATAGGATTTTTTGTAACTAGCAAAAAATTCTTTGGTTCTTTCTTCTTGTGGATGGTTAAAGAGCTGATCTGGAGTCCCTTGCTCCAAGATTTTTCCTTTCTCTAAAAACAGCACTTTATCAGAAACCTGGGCAACAAAATTCATGTCGTGGCTGACTAGAACCATGGTTTGGCCTGACTTAGCTGCATCTGCAATGGATTTTTCCACTTCGCCGACTAGTTCAGGGTCCAAAGCCGATGTTGGCTCATCCAAAAGAAGAACATCCGGTTTCATAGCCAAGGCGCGCGCCAGAGCCACCCGCTGCTTCTGCCCTCCGGAGAGATGACGAGGATAATGGTTTTCTCGATCAGCTAGACCAACCTTGCGTAACTCCTCCTTGGCGATGGCTGTAGCTTCCTTGTCCGAAATCTTCTTGACAATCTTGAGGCCTTCCTTGACATTGTCTAGGGCTGTCCGACGCTCAAAAAGGTTAAACTGTTGAAAAACCATGGCTAATTTACGACGCAGGGTCAGAATCTGCTCCTTGGTAATAGTTTTGAAATCAACCTTGAAATCATCAATTTCAATGGTTCCCGAATCAGCTTCTTCCAAGTAATTCATGCTGCGCAAGAAGGTGGACTTCCCAGCACCAGAAGCTCCGACAAGCGCAATAACTTGGCCTTTTTCAATTTCCAGATCGAGGCTATCTAAGACTTTTTGACCTGAAAAACTTTTGCTTAAATTTTTAATTTCAATCATTAGCGCAAGCCCCTTTCTGCTTCTACGGAAATATTTTCAGGCGATTTAATTTCCATACTCTTTTCAATATAGCGACCGATATTTTCAATCACAATGCTGACAATCCAGTAAATAATGGCAACAGAAATGTAGCGTTCAAAATAGCGATAATCACGCCCACCGATAATCTTGGCTTGGGCAAACATTTCAATAATCCCTGCACTGAAAGCCAGAGAAGTCCCCTTGGTCAAACTAATCAAGGTATTGATGAGGGTTGGCGTTGCAATAACAGCTGCATTGGGGATAATGACCCGACGGTAAATCTGGGCATTAGTCATCCCCAAACTCTTGGCCGCTTCAATTTCTCCTGAATCAACCGCCTGAATAGCTGCCCGAATGGTTTCACTAGTATAAGCTGCCTCATTGAGGGCAAAAGCGACAACCGCAAAAACGATAGGCGAAACATTATTAATATTCCAACCCGTATTTGCCTTCATGTTGATGTAACGAAGCAAAAGCGGAATCCCATAGTAGGTCAACATCAGTTGAACCAAGATTGGCGTCCCCCGCAAAAAGCTAACAAAGAAGGCTTGGATTTGGTAGAGAACTGGCACCCGATTAATCTTGACAATGGCAAAGAGTAGGGCCAAAATTAAACCAAAAACAGAGCCCCAGATGGTCAATCCCAAAGTCATAGGCAGATGTTTCAAAATATCAGGGATAGCACTAAAGACAGCCTGCACACTAAAGAGTTGGCCGTCAGGCAGGCCCTTGACAAAATCATTATAGAGGCCTGACTTGACCAGATACCCCCATAACTGCACCAAAAGCAAGATAGCGATGGCAAGGACCACAAAAAAGCTAATTAATTTCCCTCTAGCTGTCTTAAAGAACTTCTTTGATTCCTCTTGTAATCTATTAATTTCTGTCATAAGTTCTCCTAGTTTCTTCTTAATTCAAACAGTTATGCTATTGTTTCATTCTAACATCCGTGACAGAGGCTGTAAAATAGTTAATTCCAAAGGAGAGATAGAAAAAAGCTATCATACGATAGCTCTGTTCTATTAGTTGAGGCTGGAAACGTAGTCGCCACCGAAATATTTCTTACTGAGTTTGGCCAGGGTGCCATCCTTTTGCAATTCCTTGACCCGCTTATTGACAAAAGCTCGCAGTTCCTTACCTTGGTCCGTTTTGGCAAAGAGAATGTATTCCTTACCGTCCTTCTCAGAACCGACCTTGTCCTTCAGCTGGCTAACGGTAAAGTTAAAGCCTTGATCCTTAGAAGCATAACTGGAAGAAATTTGGTCATAGAAGATGAAATCAATCTTCCCTTGGTCCAAATCTTGCAAGCGTGAGGTGAAGCCCGTTTGACCAGAAACATAGTTGACCTTGATAGGATCTTTGTCAGGATGGGACTTATTCCAATCTTCCAAGGTTTGGGCATAATTTGAGCCGGCTAAGGCTTCCGTCGATTTCCCTGAAAGTTGCTCCAACTTGTTGTACTTAGTCCCAGATTTGGTCACGATGGCATAATTTGAGACTGAGATAGGGTCGGAAAAGAGGTATTTCTTGGCCCGGTCGACATTGTAGTTGAAGTCATTGGCTGCGATTTGATAGCGGTCAGAATCAATTCCTGGTAGGATGGATTCAAACTCAGCCGTCTTAAACTTGAGGTTGTACTTCTTGGAATCTTTAAAAACAGCCTTCATGACCTCAATATCATAACCGGCCTGCTTATTATCTTTACCCGTATAGGTAAAGGGCGCTGTATCGGAGTCGGTTGCAACGACAATATCCTCCTTGGCACCACTTCCAGACTTGGATGAGCAAGCTGCAAGTGTCAGGGCTCCCAGACCAAACACCAAGCCCGTTAGCACAATTTTTTTCAACTTCATAGACAGTCTCCTTAACTTGTTAATCGTACAACTAGTTTAACATGGAGCAGACTTGCTGAACAATAGAGATTTTCTATCAGACGATAGATAACTTCAATCAGGCCGAGCCACATCTTAGCCAAATAGCAGCAAGCTGGGTGAGGCACTCTCAAAATGAGCTAACAAATGCTAGGTTTCAGGTTTTGAGAAGCCTAGAATTCCACCGTTTCTTAGAGAGCGAATCCCTTTGTTTAGACCAGATAAAACCAAATACACTAGAACATCAGCCTAGAAAGACCAGATAAAGTTGAGAGATAGAACCCCATCTATAAGCTTAGGATACATGGGCATTCCCCGCTTACAAGATTAGAAAAGGCCGAGGCACAAGGCCCGACCTTCTTCTGTATTTTTTAGAAGCTCTGCTTCTTGGCCTTACGACTAGCACGCCCCTTGGCCTTGGCTGCTGCCCGGCGTTCCTTCCGCCGTTTTTCGTCAACCTTCCACTGGATTTTCTTCTTGTAACCCGGCTTAACCCTCTTCTTTTTCTTCTTGACCAAACCAATCATTTCCGTATCCAATTTCTGGTAGGATTTTTCTCGGTTAGTCCGACGATCACGGTCATAGGTATCCAGAAATTGACCATTTTTAAAGACCTTAGGGACAAAGTTAATGCCCATCTTTTCGAGGTCACGGATATCGCTGTCATCGTTAGGCCGATATAGGGTAATCGCTATACCAGATAAACCATTTCGCCCCGTCCGACCCACTCGGTGAACAAAGAAGGATAAATCTTGAGGAATGGCATCATTAATGACATGGCTAACTCCTTCAATATCAATTCCTCGAGCTGCCAAGTCAGTTGCTACAATAAACTCATAATCCAACCGTTTAATCTGGTTCATGATGCGTTTGCGCTCTCTTGGCGGAACACCACCATGAATTTTAGCAACTTTTAGTCCATTGGCCACCAGGAAATTGTGGAGCTCATCTGCTCGCTCCTTGGTATTGACAAAAATCATGGCCAAATAAGGATGAAGGCTGGTCAGGATTTCTAAAATCTGGGCATTCTTATCGCGACCCTTGGTCGAAAGCAACCAGTTATCAATGGTATCCGCAATCACCGTCTGGGTCTTAATCTTCTCAATGACCGGATTAGTCAGGTATTTCTTCAAGAAGGGCTGGAGCTTCTGAGGAATCGTAGCCGAGAAGACCAGGAATTGGACTTGCTTGGGTAGGCCGGCAGCAATCTTATCGACCGTATCTAGGAAGCCCATGTCCATGGTCATATCAGCCTCATCGACTACAAAGGTTGAAGCCTTGTGGATATCTAGGTGACCCGATTTAATCAGGTCATAAATCCGTCCAGGTGTTCCGATGACAATCTGGGGCTGACCGGCTTTTAATTTTTCAATCTGACGAAGCTTGTCCGTCCCGCCAACATAGTTGACCAGACGAATCTCAGTCTCAGCCTGGTCAGCAATTTGCTTGGCTGCCTGATAAATCTGACTGGCCAATTCTCGACTAGGAGCCGTAATAACTGCCTGAACCTCATGGAGATTTTCATCTAGTTTTTCAAAAATCGGCAGTAAAAAGGTGTGGGTTTTGCCCGAACCCGTCTTAGACTCTCCAACCAGATTGCGACCAGAGCGAACTAGCGGAATCAATTTGGCCTGAACCTGGGTCGGCTCCTTAAACTTTAAATGTTCCAAGGCCTGATTAATGTAACCCTTGAAATTATAGTCTTTAAAACTCATACTTACCTCTTGGGGGCTCTATTAAGCCCTTTTTATCTTGTTGTTGCAGAAATTATTATACCAAAAGAAAGGCCTGAGAACCAGCTTCTCAGACCTTTTGCCTTGCCTTTTCTTACTTGATTGCCAACCAAATCAGAAGGGCAATAAGACTGGAGCAGACACCGACAGCCCAGAGGAAGGCATCAACCTTCCATTCGCTCCATTCTTTACCATTTCCAGACAGACCGCCTAATTCCAGATGATGGTGGAAGGGAGTCATGCGGAAAATCCGTCGACCTTCCCCATATTTTTTCTTGGTAGCCTTGAAATAAGTCACCTGTAACATGACCGAAGCCGTTTCAAAAACATAAACCAGACCGATAAGAAGCAGGGTCCATTCCTGCCGCAGAGCAATAGAAATGGAAGCCAGCATAGCTCCCAGAGCCAGACTCCCCACATCTCCCATAAAGACCTTAGCAGGCTTATGGTTGAAGACGAAGAAGCCAAGCAGACCACCAATCATAACCACAATAATCAAGAGAATATCTGGCTGTCTCTGAACATAGGCAATGATTCCATAGGCAATCAAGGAAATAACCACAGAAATCGAAGCCAAACCATCAATGCCATCGGTCAAATTAACCGCATTGGAGAAGCCAACCACCCAGAAAAGGACGAAGGCTAAATAGAAGATACCGATATGGAGCTGGAAGCCAAAAATATTGATGGCATCCGTTCCGCTAGGCCGAACATGGGTAAAGTAGAAAATCAGACCTGCAAGAATCTGCAAGAGCATCTTCTGCCAGGGTGTCAGCCCTTCGTTAATTTTCTTAAAAATCTTGAGAAAGTCATCTAAGAAGCCGATGATTCCGTAGATAACGACAATCGAGAGAATCCCAGCCGTTGCCCCAAAGGCAGCCCCACGAAAGAGACTCAAGGTTGAGAAGGCCAGGGTCACCAGGGTCGCTACCAGGATAAAGACCGTCCCGCCCATAGTCGGTGTCCCTGCCTTAGCCAAATGCTGCTTGACATCTTCATGCATCTGTTGACCGGCAATTTTCTTGGCCTGATAAAACTTGATAAAGAAGGGGATGCCAATCACCGTCAGGATGAAGGCAATCAGACCTGCTAATAATATGGTTAACATCTTAGTCTCCTAGTGTAATCGTCAATTTTTTAACATTTTTCAGTTTGGAACCTGAGTCAATATTCTGCTTAGTAACAGTCCCTGAATTTGAACCCTTGAAGGACACCTTAATGCCCATCCAATCCGCAAAGGTCTTGACATTTTCCTTGGTCCAGCCATACATATCAGGCAAGGCCTTAAGCTTGTCAGTCAAAATCAGGACCTGATCGCCAGCCTTAACATCGCTGCCAGCCTTAACAGACGTCTTCTCAACCTTGCTACCAGTCCCTAGAGGAACCACATGGGCCAGATTTTGCCGCAGGGTGGTTGAAGCATCTCCAGCATTCTTACCGGTAAAGTCTGGCATCTTATAGCCCGTTTCAGATGAAGCCTGTGAGCTGACAGAAGTTGATGACAGTTCATCTTGCATGAGCATTGCTTGTTCTAAAACAGGATTGACCACATCAGACCAGAAGGTCGAACTAAAGTTCTCAGGTTTTTTCAGGGTTACATACATGATGAATTTAGGATCGTCAGAAGGAACCATAGCCACTACTGAATAGATGTAGCTGTGTTCACCCTGCTCATAACCACCATCACCAGCAGCGTATTGAGCCGTACCAGATTTAACAGCAACAGAATAGTTACCAACTTGGATGATTGGTGCAGAATTTGTTGCCGAATAAAGAGTACCGTAGGTCGGATCTGTCCCGACATCTACCATATAGTTGCGGGTTTGCGATGCAGCATCTGAAGAAACAGGATTACCAACGACTTCCGTTGAGCCAACCCGACTACTGTTATCATCGGAATCATAAATTTGACTGATGAAACGGGGTTCTAGCATAACTCCATTGTTGGCAACCGCCGTAAAGGCCCGCAACATTTGAACCTCAGTAACTGAGACTCCTTGACCAAAGGCTGACATAGCTGCCGTAACCTTATTATCCAAAGAAACCGACCCAGATTCCTCATTGTCCATACCGAAACGTGTCGGCAGGCCAAAACGGAATTTAGACAAATAATTTCCCCAAGTCGAATCGCCCAATTGTTGCTCAAGAATGGTCATCCCAACATTGGAAGAATAAGAGAACCCTTGAGCCAGAGTCATGGTTTGACCGCCCGAACTTCCTTCGTTGACCGCCCAGTCATTGATGGTGGTATCAGCAATCTTGATACCATCACCATTGTAGTAAGTTTGGTTAGCATTGAAGGCTCCTTCATTGAGGGCCGAAGCCAGCAACATGACCTTCATGGTGGAACCAGGCTCGAAATTGGTCCCGTAGAGCATATTATTCCAGTTATAGCCCTCGTCCTTGCTCATTCCTTGTAGGGTATCAGCATTATAGGTTGGACGTTGGGTGGTCGCTAAAATTTCACCGCTCTTGGCATTAACCAAAGTAGCACTGGCATCCGTTGCACTACCCACTTTTTCCATAAAAGTGTTCATCTGGGTTTCCAAATAGGTCTGCAAGGTCGCATCCAGAGTGGTGTAGACATCACGGCCATCAACGGTCTTTTTGACATTTTTTCCTGTTCCAAACAGAATATTTCCATTTTGGTCCTTTTCGTAAGTTACCTTACCATCAGTCCCTGACAAAATATCATTCATAGAGGCTTCAAGACCAGTCGCGCCAACTAGGGTAGAGTCCCCCTTTTTGCCATTTTTACTTTGGGCAATCCCGATAAATTCCGAAGCAAACGTTCCGTTGGGATAGAGGCGGCTGGAACTGGTATCAAAGTCTACCCCTTTGATACCGGCATCCTTGGCCGCTTCTGAAATGGCCTGCATGGTTGAGTAGGATAGATTTGTTCCCTTGCTGCCAAAATAGACTTGGGTCAATTTTGGCTGCCTCAATTGCTTAAGGGCATAATCTTTTTCCACGCCCAACTGCTGATTAAGAATGTCAGCCAGCTTGTCAAAGTCCTTGCCTTGGACATAGAGCTTTTCATTTTTAGCAGAGACATACTTTTTATCAATGATCGCATAGATGGTGTAGGTTGTTGAATTTTCTGCAATCACATTCCCATTGCGGTCATAGATAGACCCCCGCTTGGCAGCCTTAGTTACCGTTGTCTGATAGACAGCCTTGGCCTTGGGCGCTAACTTGACCCCAAACTTAGAATCGGTCCCAATGATAATGGCAAAGTTAATAATAAAGATAAAAAAGATGAAAATAGTTGTAATCATCAAATTTTGACCAACCCGTTCCCGATTGGCCCGAGGTCCTCGCCGATCCTTGGTCACATAGGACAAAAAGCGATTAATCAAGTTCTTCATGCTCTACTTGTTACTCCCGACATTTCCAAGATTAGAGTTATCAATATTGAGGCCAGCCTTTTTCGCAATCTCTGCAATCCGGTCCGAACGTGTTAGCTCATTGACCTCCTGTTTGGCATTGTTTAAGTCCGTCTCAGCATCACTAATCTGACTATTGACTTTAGTAATTTGTTGCTTTACTTGAAGATTGCGACTCTGCAAGTAAATAATTCCCACAGCCATGAGGACTGCGGTGATAATAATCGAGCCGTAGAAGGCAATCTCCAGACGAGAAAACTTCCGAAACCGCTTCTGAAAGGCATTTTGAATTGCTACTTCTTCTTGCTTATTATTTGCCATAAATATCTACTACTTTCGAATTTTTTTCGCCACTCTGAGCTTGGCTGAATGAGCCCGATTATTAACCGCCAGCTCCTCTTGTGACGGTAAAATTGGCTTGCGATTGACTAAGGCAATCTTAGGCTGCATCTCCTCTGGAATAAAGGGCAGGCCCTTGGGCACATCCACCGTTGAGGCTTCTTTAAAGAGTTGTTTGGTCAGGCGATCCTCCAAGGAATGGAAGGTAATGACCGAAATCCGACCATCCAGAGCCAAAAGCTCCAAAGCCTGCTGAATGGACTCATCCGCCGCTCCAAGTTCATCATTGACAGCAATCCGGATGGCCTGAAAAATTTGCTTGGCCGGATGGCCCTTCTTTTTTAATTCCTTGGCTGGCTTGGCCGACTTGATGATGTCAGCCAACTGAGTCGTTGTCTCAATTGGTTTAATTGCCCTTGCCTGCTCAATCTTACGGGCAATCTGTTTGGAAAATTTATCTTCCCCATATTTGAAAAAGATTCTCACCAAATCCTGATAGCTATAGTTGTTGACCACATCATAGGCCAACAAGTCAGCATCCTGATTCATCCGCATATCTAGAGGAGCATCCTGCTTATAGGAAAAACCCCGCTCCCGCTGGTCCAACTGAGGACTAGAAACTCCTAAATCGTAAAGGATTCCGTCAATTTCACTCACCCCCTGCTCGGCCAGCCGAGCCTTGAGGTTGCGAAAATTATCCTTGATAAAAGTCACCATGCCCCTATCCAGGTAATCCTTGAGCTTGACTTGGGCATTATCAATAGCCGTCTGATCCTGATCAAAACAGTAAAGATGACCTTCAGGCCCCAGTTGGGACAGCAAATAAGAACTGTGACCAGCCCCACCCAAGGTGGCATCAACATAGACACCATCAGGTTTGAGGTCCAGCATATCAACCGTTTCATGAAGAAGGACGGTCACATGGTGAAATTCATTTGTCATAACCCTTATTTTACCACAAATGTAGCAGATATGCCCAAAGATTTCATGCCAAGAAAGAGGAAAGCTTTTCCATTTTTCACCCAGCGATGCACACCCGTCTTGCGGGTGGTTCATTCGTTTCGTACCTGCGGAGCGAAACTGACTAAAGTCACTAGAAAAAGGCCGTACTTTTGCACGACCTTGTCATTATCCTCTAATTTGACCTTGACCATTGATATAGAACTTGGTGGAGGTCAGGGCTTCCAGTCCCATAGGGCCACGGGCATGAATCTTTTGGGTGGAAATACCGATTTCTGCACCTAGACCAAAGACGAAACCATCCGTGAAACGAGTGGAGGCATTGACATAGACGGCCGCCGCATCCACCTGATCTTGGAAAGCCTCGGCTGCTGTGATGTCCTGGGTGATGATACTTTCTGAGTGATGAGTGGTGTAGGTGTTGATCCAATCAATAGCCCCTTGCAGGCTATCAACGACCTTGACCGACATGATATAATCCAAAAACTCAGTCGCAAAATCCTCAGAACTAGCAGGCAGAGCTTCAGGCATGAGGGGTAAGGCCCGATCATCTGCCCGAAATTGAACTGGATGAACCTCTTTAATAGCTGCAGCTAGCTTGGGCAGAAATTCAACTGCCACATCCTGGTGAACCACCAGACTCTCGGCGGCATTGCAGACACTAGGCCGCTGGGTTTTAGCATTAATGACAATCTTGGTCGCCATCTCCAAATCAGCCGTCTTATCAACATAGATATGAACATTGCCGACACCGGTCTCAATAACAGGCACCTTGGCTTTGGCCTTTACTGTCTGAATCAAACGGACCCCACCTCGAGGAATCAAGAGATCCACATAATCGGTAGCTTGCATCAAATCTTCGGCCACTGCATGGCTGGTGTCCTCCACCAGTTGAACCACATCAGGATTGTGGCCTGCATCTACTAGAGTCTGGCGTAAGACCTGGACCAGAGCCTTATTGGAATTGATGGCATCACGACCCCCCCGTAGGATAATAGCATTATTAGTCTTAAAAGCTAGGCTAAAGGCATCCACAGAGACATTGGGACGACTTTCAAAAATCATCCCAATCACGCCCATAGGCACCCGCTTTTGCACAATTTTCAGGCCATCTAGGTTGGTAAAGCCCTGAATAACCTGACCAATCGGATCCTGTAAATCGGTTACCTGACGCAAGCCCTCGGCCATGGCTCCAATCCGTTGATCGGTCAAACGCAAACGGTCTTCCATAACAGAGCTAATGCCGTGTTCCTTGGCCTTAGCCAAATCCTTGGCATTCTCTGCTAAAATTCCTTCGCTGTCTCGAATCAAGGCAGCAGCTGTCTGCAAGAGAACTCGATTTTTCTCAGCAGTCCCCAAATCTAGTAAATCTCGACTGGCCTGCTTAGCCTTTTGCCCCAGCGCTTCAATCACTGTCATAAGTTACCTCCTTGCTTAGTTCTGACATTCAAGATTGTTTTTGTCTAAACTGCTTATCTAGCCTGTCTCAAGAGTCCTAAATTTCAGAGCTAGTCCAAATTATTCAACTTCCTTAAACCAAGTTCCCAGTTTTTCACCGGCTAAAAGTCGCAAGATATCTCGAGGGTTCTCTCCATTCATGAGAACCATCTGGCCCTTGTTTTCAAATATTATTTGGGCCGACTGAACCTTACTGAGCATGCCGCCAGTCCCAAATTTACTACCGGCACCACCTGCTGAAGCCAGAATTTCATCACTAATTTCTGTCACTTGATCCCGTAGGGCAGCATCCTCATAAACATTAGGATTCTTATCAAAGAGGCCATCAATATCTGAGAGCATGATTAAGAGGTCGGCATCTGTAATCGTCGCTACGACGGCTGACAGACGGTCATTATCGCCAAACTTAGTCTGGTGATCCATCTCCTCAATACTGACAGCATCATTTTCATTAACCACAGGAACAATCCCTAGCTTAATCAAAGACTCAAAGGCATTGGTGAAATTCTCCAAGCTCTCAGGATAGACCACGACATCGCGGGTAATCAGGAGCTGGCTAACCTTGGTCTGATAGTGAGAAAAGACCTGTGAATAGAGGCTCATCATGGCCACCTGGCCGACACTAGAAACCGCCTGTTGTTGAGCAATTTCCGCCGGACGCTTCTCCATGCCCAAAACATTGAGGCCAAATCCCATGGCACCTGAGGAGACCAGGATGACTTCCTTGCCCTGATTCATCAAATCAGAAATGACAAAGGCCAGCTGATCAATTTTATTAAGGTTAATCTTTCCATTGGGCAAAACCAGCGAACTGGTCCCCACCTTGATGACCAGACGCTTGACCCCTGTAAAATTACGTTTCATACTCCTAATTATACACTAAAAGCCGTGCCTTGGCACAGCTTGTTGCAATATAATTAATCCAAGGCCTTCCAAAAGGTGCGATTGATTAGGAACTGTATGATGCCAGCGGCGATTAAGCTGAGTAGCAAAATAACTAATCCGGCAACTAGGCCACCAAGGAGGCTAATTAAAGCAATAGTAATTCCAACAGCGATACCTCCAACCAGAAAAGTAGCCATCATCACTCCAAAAATAAACCATTGACCACCACCACGATTAATCAGTTGTGTAAGATCTTTCCAGTTAAGGACAAGATTGTAGTAATCTCTCCGATACATAAATTGCCCAAAAATCAGTGAAGATAAGACAAAGCCCAAGAGGAAGACTAATAAGTTTATTAAATTAATATGAACCAGCAAACCAACTACTAAGTATACCAGCACAAGTGGAGCTAACTGTACAAAGGCTAAAACAATAAACTTTTGTTTCAAAAAGTCTTTAAAATTGACAGGTAAGCTTTTTATGGTGAGATAGTTTGTTTTTTCCAACGATATGCCAACAGCAAAAAATGTTGAAGGCATGGCAATCAAAGCACCCAAGGCGAGACCAACAATCCACGGAATACCAAAATAAATACCCGAAAACTTTGACAATACAGAAGTATTTGAAAAGATACCAACGCCAAAGGCTAATGGAAAAACCAGAGGCATAATGAAAGCTTGAGTAATCAAATTACCATCCTGAAGGGGAGAAAGATGATGACGAATCCAGACTCTCCTAAGACTTTTAGACTGTCCATTGCTACGTCTCTTGGTAGAATTTTGTTTTGGCGTAGCAAACAGCGTTTCTTGATAGTATCGAGGATACATTTTCTTTATCAGCCAAGCTAAACAGATGAGAATAAAGACCAAGGGGAGGACAAAATTCACAAGAGTGGCAAGGCTAAATGGATGGACTAAAATATCATAGTAACCGCGAAAGATCGGCACTTGCGGAACAGAAATAACAATATTTTCACCTTTTTGGAGAGAGGTTGACTGACTATTAGCCCAAAACCAAATCGCTAATGCTCCAATAGAGGTTATGGCTAAGAGAAGCGTTGAAAAAAGTTTCCCATGTCTGCTCTTAATAGCCACTCGACCAATCAAATGATTGAGAACCAAGCCGATAATAAGGCTTGAAACACTAGCTAAAACAAAGAGCAAGATCGCTGGCAACAGACCAAGGGGTCCATAAAGTTGCCAAGCAAGGCTAATCAATAAAGGTAAAATCGGTAAAAGGAAGGTGCCGACTAAACCCGAGGTTGATAAGATCTTAGCCAAATAAATATCCTTAGAATTCAGCGGTAAGTGGGCATAAAGTTTTAAATCCTGACTTCTGTAAAAGATTGAAAACATAGAGCTCAAGCCATTCATAATTGACATACAGAAGAAAGCGGCAAAATACTGCGAAAATAGACCAGGAAAAGTCTTGAAATCATAAAAAGCAAAAGTGAAGGTGAAGAGAACAGTCATTATTACCATTAAAAGAAGTTGTTGACGAATCACACTCTTATAAGCTGTAATCTGCTTTCCTGGGTTCTTCTCCCGCTTCTTTTTAATCTGAGACATATTCTGCGGATTAGAATAGAGAATATTTATCTTTACCAGTTCCCAAACATTGGACCAATTCATAGACTATTCCACCTCCTCACCGAGGGTAACATTCCCTGCTTCAGCGTTCCGACCAGCCATTTCCAGATAGATGGTTTCTAAGTCTTTTTCAGGATAATTAGCCTTAAGCTCTTCTAAAGTCCCAACAAAAATTAGCTTCCCTTGTTTGAGAATACCAATTCGGTCGCAGAGCTGTTCTGCTACCTGTAAGACATGGGTTGAAAAGAGGACAGTATTGCCTGCTTGGGCGTGCTGCTTCATCATTTCCTTGAGATCAAAGGAAGCCTGAGGATCTAAACCAGTCAGAGGTTCATCCAAAATCCAAATATCTGGATTGACCACCAATGCACCAATGACAATAACCTTCTGCCTCATCCCATGCGAAAAGCTATCAATAATATCATTTTGCTGCTGGGTCAAATCAAAAACCTGAGTCAAGTCTGCAATTCTTTGCTCCACTTGACTATCCTCAACACCATAAATTTTTCCTAGAAAATACCAGTACTCGCTAGCAGTAAGATTGAGGAAAATATCGGGTGAGTCCGGCACATAGCCAATTCTCTTTTTCACAGCATCGCGATTGGCTGAGAGGGCCTGACCATCGACAAGGACTTCACCGTAAGTTGCCTCAATAATAGAGGTCAGGATAGAAATTGTGGTAGTCTTCCCAGCTCCGTTGTGGCCAATCAGGCCGAAAATTTCCCCATTATTGATGATCAAATTGAGGTCACTCAGGGCCTCCTTCTCACCATAAATCTTTGATACGTGTTGAAATTCAATCATTTTCTTCTCCCTTTTCCTCTTTCTAAATAGCAACTTATTAAAGAACTGCCTTCACTATCCTTCACTTACACTCTTTTTGTGCTATAGCTCTAAAAGAGTGTAGCGACTCAGGCATAAAAACACGTTGTGTCATCTCATAAAGGTTGAGCTCTCGTTATAAGTAAACTGCTGTCCAACAAGCATTGCTTGACTTGGTTAATTCATTTAAAGCTTTTAATAGAATAACTGACAAGATCGTGTTAGACCGAATGTCCTTATCATCATAAATTTATTTGATTTTCTTATACAAAACGCAACAGGTCTTTCCTATCAACTTCATCCTTTACTAAATGAAAAATCATTTGTTCCGTAAAACTAATACAAACAACTATCAAAATCATACAAAAAAGGGGCTTTTTTGTCAATCACTTTCCGCAAAATAAGCATGGTATGACAAAAAGTTAATCTATGACATCATTTTGTCATAGGCTGGAAAAACCATTCTAGATAAACCTTTTTGCCTTAAGGAAACTAATTCTGTTAGCAGAAAATCTTTCTGACCACTGAAAAGGATTTTGGAGTGGTCCAAAAATCCTTAGTAGTACTACAAACCCTATTTTTTCAGTCAAAATATATCTCCTACCACTGCAAGAAGAATAGTAAAAGCTAAAAGTGATTTCAAAAACTTTTCTATGGTTTTCTAACACTACAAAAACATCTTAGCAAACTCAGACTAGAGAAATAGACCTTTAACTTTCTGATTAACAGATTTAAAACCACCAAAAAAGAGCTGAGCTTATTAAACTCAACTCTTCAACTTATCTCACTAAATTCTGTTCTATCAGGACTAGTCATTGACGTTATCTGTTTCTTTTTCAAGAATAGCACCATTACCACTGTCAATGGTATAACTATACTCAATTGAATCTTTAACAAATTCAAGTTCGTAAACATTTTTACCATTTTCAATATCTTGCGCTACTTTTGTAAAAGTAACTTGCTCTGCTGTCAAACCTGCATCGGCAAGAGCGGTATTTTTAGCTTCATCTTCTGAAATAGCAGCTGATGTTGACGATGAACTAGCACTTGATGACTTTGATGGACTTGATGATACCGTGCTTGACGCAGGTGTCTGAACGTGATCATCATTATCATCAAAATCACAAGCTGCTAAAGCTAAGATTGATAGGCCTGTCGCCAAAAGGGGGATTAGTTTTTTCATTTACTTGTCCTCCATTTTTTATTAACTTATTTAAAATCATTGTAGCCTAAACTCTAGTTGCCTGTCAATTTTAAAACTTGTAGTTACCAAAAAGTCACCCAAGGAAAACTTGGGCGATATCTTTATAACACAGTTTTCTTACATAGATTTGTAAAGCGCAACAGCATTGTCAACTGTAAAGCCATACTCTTCAAAAATACGATTACCTGGTGCTGAAGCTCCCCAAGTGTCAATGGTCAAGGTCTTGCCAGCGAGGCCGACATACTTGCCCCAACCAAAGCTAGAGCCAGCTTCGATAGCTAGACGCTTGCTTACAGCTGATAGCAAGATGCTTTCTTTGTAGGCTGCATCTTGCTCATCAAAGATATTTTGGGCTGGCATAGAAACTACTCGTACGTGAGTGCCCTGAGCTTCCAAAGCTGCTTGTGTATCTAGAGCCAGTTTAACTTCAGAACCCGTAGCAATGATGATACCATCAAGGTCGCCCTTGGCTTCTGAAATAATGTAGGCACCCTTATTGACACCCTCTGCTGCTTTTTCCTTGGTGCCTTCTAGAACAGGCAGGCCTTGGCGGGTCAGAACCAACATAGTAGGGCGGTCCGTTTCAGCCAAAGCTCTTTGCCAAGCCGCATTAGTTTCATTACCATCAGCTGGACGAATGACATTGAGGTTAGGCATGGAGCGAACGCTGGCCAATTGTTCGATTGGTTCGTGGGTTGGGCCATCTTCCCCAACTGCTACTGAGTCATGGGTCATGACATAAACGGTCGGCAGATTTTGCAGAGCCGCCATCCGAACAGCAGGCAGGAGGTAGTTAGAAAAGACGAAGAAGGTACCACCATAGACACGAGTGCCTCCGTGCAGAGCAATTCCATTCATGGCCGCTGCCATAGCGAATTCCCGCACACCAAACCAGATATTGCGACCGGCATAGTTGCCAGCTTGGAAATCTGTTTCCGCCTTAACCATGGTATTGTTAGAAGCAGACAAGTCAGCAGAACCACCCCAGAAATTAGGAAGTTGGGCTGAAATTTGTTGGATAGCTTCTTGGCTAGAAACCCGGCTAGCGACAGCTGTTTCCAGTTCATGTGGAGCTAAGTCAACGGATTCGGCTTGGCCTGCGAAGGCTGCCTTATACTCAGCCGCTAATTCTGGATAGGCTTTTTCATATTCATGGAACTTGGTATCCCAAGCATTTTCAGCCGCTTCACCACGGAATTGAATACCGATTTCAAAACGACGTTTAACTTCATCAGGCACGGTGAAAGCGGGATAATCGTAGCCCCAAGACTTCTTGGCATAGTCAATACCTTCTTGACCCAGAGGCGCACCGTGGACTGCAGAAGTCCCTTGTTTTTCCGCACCAAAACCGATAACTGTCTTGACCTCAATGATGGATGGCTTCTCAGTCTCAGCCTTGGCCGCTTGGATAGCAGCTTCAATAGCTTCCAAGTCATTACCATCTTTGACCAAGATATGTTGCCAACCGTAGGCTTCAAACTTGCCCTTGATATCATCCGTAAAGGCCATGGAGGTTGGACCATCTAGAGAAATATCATTGGAATCATAGAGCAAAATCAACTTGCCCAGCTTGAGATGACCAGCCAGGCTGGCTGCTTCCTGACTGACCCCTTCCATGAGACAGCCATCACCATTCAAGGTGTAGGTGTAGTGGTCAACAATGTTAAAATCAGGCTTGTTAAACTTAGCCGCCAGATGAGCTTCTGCCATGGCCATCCCAACAGCATTGGCAATTCCTTGCCCTAGAGGACCGGTTGTTGCTTCAACACCATCAGTATGATCCACTTCTGGGTGACCTGGAGTTTTCGAACCCCATTGACGGAAATTCTTTAAATCATCCAGGCTAACCTTGTAGCCTGACAGATGAAGGAGGCTATAAAGGAGGGCACTACCATGACCAGCGGAGAGAACAAAGCGGTCACGGTTAGACCAAGAACGGCTAGTCTTTGGATTGACATTCATGACATGGTTCCAAAGCACATAGGCCATAGGTGCTGCCCCCATGGGCAGACCCGGGTGACCCGAATTAGCAGCTTGGATAGCTTCAATTGACAGCGATCGAACGGTATTAACCGCCAATTGATCAATAGTATCAAATGACATAAGATAAACGACCTTTCTAGACTTACTATAAAGAGGAGGCTCCTCAAGACAATCTTTCAAACACCTCTATTGTAGCATAATGACACTAGTTTTTCATTTAGGCTATGAAGTCTGGCGGGAAATTTTTCCCGATATTTTCAAGAATCAGGAGCCCATCTTCCGACTAGTTTAATCCTAACAAATTCCGCCAGATAAAAAAGACCAAGTCTTACACGATTCTGTGTTCAAAAGTGTGCTTGGAAAAAGCAAGTTTGCTGCTATTGGAGCTTTGTTTGAATCAAATTCAGTATGTCCTCCGATGATTTTTGGCTTCTAATCTCCTCTATAAAATTAGCATCAGATAAAAGCTTTAATAAATCCTTCATCACTAACAGATGCTGAGTGTTGTCAACAGCTGCCAAGAAAATAACAAGCCCAATTTTACCATAGCTGGTGTCAATCGACTTGTCCAAAATCACAAAACTAAGTCCAATCTGATTAACACCTTCTGGACTAGCATGTGGCAATAGAATCCCAGGAGCTATCTGATAATTCTGCCTATGATTAGCTAAGTTTCTCAATACCCGGTTAAGGTATTCTCTGGTGATGATCTTATCATTAAGTAAGGGCTGAGCAGACTTTTTAACAACATCTTCAATCGTATCTACACCGGGAATGACACTAATATAATTACTTTTCAAGACATCCTTTAGTCTTAAGTCTTTAGCCAAGGCTTTATGGCCTCTTCCGGATAAATACCGAGAAAGCTCTTGACGCAGAGACAAGTCATCGTGGATGGACGCATGCCTACCAATTATTTTGACGAGATCATCTATTAGTGGTAACTGAAAACGCAGACTACTAACCCTTTCATAGACCCTTTTCACCAGATGATACTCCTCATCCTCAGTCATTACCGGATTAACAATAAAAATTGGCTTTTCTAATTGTAAAATTACACTACTACTCGTAGCAGAAAAGATAATATCAAAATCGGTCTTCTGAATTTTGAGCAAACTATCAATATCCATTGGCCCAATGAAAGTCATTTCAGCAAAGAGATGTTGTAAATCCGCAAGTAATAGAGCTGAACTACCAATTCCACTAGTGCACACAACAGCAGCTTTAATAGATTTATGACGACTTTTTTGTCTACCTTGAGTCAATAAGGCTGCAAAATGCATGGTTAAAAAAGCTACTTCTTCCTCAGATATTTGAAACTCTTTTAATCCATCGGACGACATCATTGCTTTTTTTACAAGATAAAAAATACTAGGATACTCTGCCTTTGTCCTCTCAGCAATAAGGTTGTTAACTGGAAAGTAAAAGAGTAAGCGATAATAAGTCGGTCGCAAATGGCTATAAATTTGTTTAATAATTCCAGACCAATCTAGAAACTGTATCCCTGAAAGCCTTTCGAAATTAGTAATCAACTCCTTTGTTAGGTTTAAGATAAGAGCTCTGTCTGGTGAAATCGCATCCCTATTACCTACAGATTGCCCTAAAATTAAGGCCGTTAAATATTCAACTTCTCTAGTATCATCCACTTCTAATTTTGTTAACAAGGTTTCAATAAATTTATATTCAGCAAAACCCAAAAGATTGACACTAGTAAAGGCTTCTTCATGAAATAAGTTCCTCTTTAAACGGTTTAGAATAAGAACGATAAAATAGGCCAGCTCAATGGTCCGACTTTCTACCAACTCTATAGAAAAACTCTGACGCAAAGTTTGAATCAGTTGAAGATAGTCTTGAATCTGAACCCTCTTAAATTGAGATAGGTAAATATCATAGATTTGACTCATCCCTTCAGAAATATCTTTTGTCAGCCAATCAAAGAGTAAATTCCTAACCGCTAGTTCATTCCCCTCAAGCTCGTATCCTTTTTCTCTAGAATAGACTATACGAATTCCCCTCTTGCCTAGAATCTTCTCTAATTTTTTTAAGTCAACAAGTACCGTCGTTTTACTGACTTTAAGGATAGCTAAGAAATCGGCTAAAGAAAGATAGTCTTCATCCAATGCCACCAGTAGTAAGAACAAAAACCTGAGCCTTTCATCACTATTCATTAGATAATCTGCTAAGATTTTTGAATTTCCTAAAGTCTGAACTAAGAAATTGTGATGCCCTTTAGTTATCTCTATAGTTGATTCCTTATAGTTTAAGGTTGGCAACTGATTCTCAACGAATAAATCATTTAATTTATCCAAAATATAGGTAACTTGGCGACGTGTTAGATTTAAACTAGATTCCAGCCTTGACAAATTTGTTGTCTGCTCAGTCACGAGATGCTTTATTAAATCTATTAACCGTCTATCAATCATTTTGGTCCCCCAGCATTGTCACAAGCAAAATAATATTACTAATTAGATATAAATTCACTTTAACATATTGGTAACTGATTTTCAAAAGCAAGAAAAAACTATCGCCTACAACAAACTTTGTAAGTAGACAACAGTTCTTCTTTTATTTCTCCGCAGTAGCTTTTGCCTTATTCCCCATTAGGTAACTGATGATGATAACAAGCAGAACAAAAGCTATGATACTGGTTATCAAGACGGCAGGACCTGCTTGACCTACGGTACCAAGAAGCCAACCTGGAATCAAATAGTCCGTATCAGCGAAGGTCGAAGCTGCTAGTTTCAAAGAACCCAGAAGCGGCAAGATAGCTAGAGGCAACCAGCTGATCAAGAGACTATTGAAGGCAGAACCTAGAACAGCACCCCGACGGCCTCCTGTGGCATTTCCGTAAATTCCAGCAGCCGCACCGCAGAAGAAATGACCAACAACCCCAGGAATAATAACCGTCGTATGGAGGGCGATCATAGCAAACATTGAGAGGGTACCAACGAGGAAGCTAACAAAGAAACCAATTAGAACGGCATTAGGAGCATAGGAGAAGATAATTGGAACATCCAAAGCTGGTTTTGAATTTGGTACCCATTTTTTAGCAATACCTTGAAAGGCTGGAACAATTTCAGCCAAAACCATCCGAACCCCCTGAAGTACAACAACGAACCCGGCAGTAAAAGTACCGGCCTGAACAAGTGCAAAAACGATAGCACTTGTTCCATTGCTTAACTTACTTTCCACATAACCAGTTCCGGCAAATAGGGTCAAAACGATATAAACCAGACTCATCAGAATCATGACAGAAACTGTAGAGTCTCTCAAGAAGCCAAAGGATTGAGGAACATTTAAATCTTCAGTTGACTTGCTTTCATCTCCGAAGACTTTCCCAATCCAACCTGAGGCTGCATAACCAATATTACCGGTATGACCCATAGCCACCTTATCGTTACCAGTGATTTTCCTCATAAAAGGTTGACAAAGGGCTGGTGTAATCGTCAAAAGAGTTCCTTCAAAAATCCCCCCTAAAATAATCAGCAAAGGACTGGTTTTCATGCCGGAGCTAATCATAATAACGGCTGTGATACAGGAAACATACATCATAGCTTGACCCGTTAAAAAGATATATTTAAATCTTGTGAAACGGGCTAGTAAAACATTAACAATCATTCCCACCAGCATAATCAAAGCCGTTTGACTACCATAATCTTTCAAAGCAATAGCTACAACGGCTTCATTACTGGGCACAACACCTTGAGCGTGGAGAGCAACCTGGAACATCTTTGCAAAAGGTTCTAGGGCCGATTGAAGAATCCCAGCTCCACCTGTCAAGACAAGGAAACCAACAGCTGTCTTAATGGTCCCCGAAACAATATCAGAAATCTTTTTCTTTTGTAAAATCAAGCCAACCAGAGCAATCAAGGCAACTAGGATAGCAGGCTGCGTTACAATTGATACGAATAGATTTAAAATCCCCTTCATATTATCATCTCCCCTCTAAAACTAAGTATGAGATATATTATTGTCATCAAGAATAGCCTTGACCTTTTGGTTAATTTCATCAGCATCAATAATAGAGTCTAAGGGAACAATTTTCTCTTCAGGCAAATTGTTCAAAGCGGGAACTAATGTTTTTTCTGCAAAGAAATAATCTGCCATATCCCCACTAATACTTCCAGAGTCTGAATGGTCAACCTGGAAATTACTCATATCAACCCCAGCAGCCTCTAGGGCCGACTCGATGTTCATTTGAACCATAAAACTGGTTCCTAATCCACTCTGACATACTGCATAAATTTTCATGATACTTCCTCCGTTTTGATTATAGTTAGAAATTCTTGAATTGTCTCAGCATCTTTTAGCTGTTTCAAGACTTGTTTATTGGATAAGAGTTTGGTTAAGGCAGACAGGGCTTCTAGGTGTTTTTGATTATCACTAGCCGCTAGACAAAAAAGTAGGTCAACCCTCTGCTCTTCATCATCCAATAATGATACCGGTTCTTGTAATTTTAAAACGGACATGCCAAATTCCTTAACCCCCTCGTCTGGACGGGCATGGGGGAGGGCTATACCTTGACCAAGATTAATAAAGGGACCGAACTCTTTCACCTTATTTATCATGGCCTCAATATAGCAATTTTCAATCTTTCCCTGTTCAAGTAAGGGCTGAGCCGACAAACTTATGGCATCTTCCCAAGACAGGCTTTCATTTGAAAATTGGATAAAATCTTTGGTAAGTAATCGGGATAGCATTCCTTTCTCCTTTCATTTTTATTCCTATAAATATTATAAGCAAGGATTGAAAGCGCTTCAATAATTTTTGGGTGCAACTTATGTCACGATGGGTGACAAAATGTGTACCAAAAAAAGAGCCTGATGGCTCCCTTATCATTATTATTCCAAACTCAGTGACGAATCAGTTTGGCTTTTTTTACTTCTTCAACGGTTTGGGCACCAGCCAATTGCATGGTGATACGGAATTCCTTGTTCAAATGCTCAACAACACTTTGAACACCTTGAGCTCCCCCAAGGGCTAGACCGTAGATAATTGGGCGAGCTAGGGCAACCACATCAGCTCCACTTGCCAAGGCCTTAAAGACATGGGAACCACGACGGATACCACTATCGAAGATAATCGGAACCCGTTTATCAACTCGCTTAGCAATGGTCTCTAAAGCATCAAAGGAAGCTGGACCACCATTGAGTTGGCGGCCACCGTGGTTAGAAACCCAGATTCCTTGGGCACCGGCTTGAATAGCAGCTTCAGCGTCATCCGGATCTTGCACGCCCTTGACGATAACCGGCAGATGGGTGTAATCGGCAATGCGTTTCACATCTTCTGGCAAAATCTTTTGGGCAGCAGCCGCATAAATATCGCTAATGCCCAGACCCTGACTTGCTTCAGCTAATTTAGCCAAATTTCCCATAGGTAGTGGAAATTGGAAATTGTTGACAATATCCGCTTCTCGGTAACCACCCAAGGTTGAATCAACTGTCAGGATTATAGCCTTAACACCGACTTGAACAGCTTCATCTAACCAGGCCTGATTGACAGACCAATCCTTACTCAAATAAAGTTGGAAAATTGGGGAGCCCCTTGACCAGCCTCAGCTGTTTGCGTAATGGTAGTTGTCCCATAGGTACTTTGGGACATAATACTACCGGCTGCTGCCATTCCTTGTGCAGTCGCCATTTCACCACGGGCGTGGGCTAAACCTTGTGCTGCAGCAGGTGAACTGATAATGGGCATAGAAATTTTTTGACCAAAAAGCTCCGTTTCCGTTGAAGGGTTTTCCACTCCGGTCAATATCCGGGGAAGGATTTGCACATGGTCAAAGGCCTTGGTATTTTCCTTGATGGTCCACTCATCTTCAGAACCACCAACGATATAGCCAAAACCACCTTGAGGAATAATTTCCTTTGCTCTTTCTTCCAAGCTAGCCAGATTAACCAAATCAATCTTTTCTTCCTTGTCTGATTGGAAATAACCATTTGTAATTGTCATCATAAGCCTCTTTCTATTGTTACTCTTTTTATAACACCGTTTTACTGTAAGGATAGTATAGACCTAATCAATTGGACTGTCAATTATCCTGCTCAGCTATATAATTTTTTGCTCGTCCCCATTTCACTAACAAGGTTAAACTGAATTTTCATTTCTAACTAGAGAGCCAAAAAGTAGAGGGGCAATGAAAACAAGAAGGCTTGTCTATCCTCAGCCGGTAGTCTCTAGTTTTTTTCTTGCAAGAAAAACTGGCCCGACTCCATAAGAAAAATCGCTGGACTTGCCAACGACTTTCTTTTGTTATTTCGCATAATCAATAGCCCGCAATTCGCGGATAACGGTAACCTTGATATTACCTGGGTAATCCAGATTGTCTTCAATTTTCTTACGAACCTTGTGAGCCAAGATAGTCACTTGGTCATCGGAAATCTTATTAGGTTGAACCATGATGCGAATTTCACGACCAGCTTGCAGGGCAAAACTATTTTGCACCCCATCAAAGCCGGAAGCAATTTCTTCCAAATCACGCAGACGCTTGATATAATTTTCAACCGATTCATTCCGAGCGCCTGGGCGGGCTGAACTGAGGGCATCCGCAGCTGCTACTAGGACAGCGATAACACTCTCGGGCTCAACATCCCCATGGTGACTGGCGATAGTGTTAACCACGACTGGGTTTTCCTTATACTTACGAGCAAATTCGGTTCCGATTTCCACATGGCTACCGTCAACATCACGGTCCAAGGCCTTCCCCATATCATGGAGGAAACCAGCCCGCTTAGCCAGGGCCACATTTTCACCAATTTCACCAGCCAGGATACCAGCCAACTTACCGACCTCAACCGAGTGACGCAGGACATTTTGTCCATAAGAAGTCCGGTATTGCAAGCGTCCCATGATTTTAATCAAATCAGGATGGAGGTTTGGCGCTCCAATTTCATAGGCTGCCGCTTCCCCCGCTTCACGAATGCGATTATCAATTTCTTGTCGGTTCTTTTCAACCAATTCTTCAATCCGGGCTGGATGAATCCGGCCATCCTGAATCAGGGCTTCTAGAGTCATTCGAGCAATTTCTCGACGGATTGGGTCAAAGCCAGACAGGACAACCACCTCTGGTGTATCATCAATGATAACATCAATTCCGGTCAGACTTTCCAGAGCCCGAATATTACGACCTTCACGACCAATAATCCGTCCCTTCATAGAGTCATCAGGCAGATGAACCGTTGTGATGGTTTGCTCGGTCACATAGTCCCCAGCCAGCCTTTGCATGGCTTGAGCTAAGAGATTCTTAGCCTTCTTATCAATCGTCCGTTTAACCTCTTCGTCCGCATCCTTGATGCGACTAGCGATGTCCTGGGTCAGTTCATTTTCCGTTTGACTCAGAATAACATCCCTGGCCTGGTCGGTAGACATATTGGCTACCTTTTGCAACTCCGCTTGTTTTTCTTCTTCTAACTGTGCGATGTTAGCTTCTCGCTCATCAATGTGTTTAGATTTATCAGAAAGACTTTGTTCTTTACTATCCAGCGTCCTTTCCTTGCTGGACAAATTCTCATCTTTGCGATCAAGACTTGAGGCACGCTCGGTCAAGCGAGCTTCCATTTGCTTCAATTCTTGTTTGTCAGACTTAAATTCTTTATCAACTTCTTCACGATATTTTCTGGCATCTTCCTTGGCTTCCAGAAGCAATTCCTTGCGTTCGGCCTTCATATCTAATTCTGCTGCCTTTTTAATATGACCAGCATCATCTTGGGCCTTCTCACGAATGGTGACTGCTTCTTGTTGAGCGTTTAAAAGAGCTAGTTCTGCAGCTTCACGGTCAACCTTTGTCTTGGCAACCATGGCTCCATAACCAATACCTAAACCAATGAGGATAGCAACAATCGCTAAAATAATATCTAGCATGTTTCACCTCAAATCAAATCTTGTTTTTATTTAAAAACTAACTTCAAGTCTAACATAATTGTTAGAATATCTCAATTATATTTCATAAGTAAAAACAATCACCTAAGAGGTAAAGCACTTAGTGCTAGAAACTAGTTACTAGCAGCAAGCTGCCTTCCTTATAACCGACAATCCAGCAGTATTACTGACTGCTTCTTGTCGATCTTTTTTTCAACTCTCCTTCTGCTTATTTGTGATATGATGAAGGAGAGTTAACTATAGAATTGAGGTACTACTATGTCTAAAGATAAAGATGTTGTTGTTGAGAGTTTTGAGCTGGACCACACGGCTGTCAAAGCACCCTATGTTCGTCTTATTTCCGAGGAATTTGGGCCCAAGGGCGATGTCATTACTAACTTTGATCTTCGCCTCATCCAACCCAACCAAAACTCCATTGATACCGCTGGCCTCCATACCATCGAACACCTTTTGGCCAAGCTCATTCGCAAACGCATGGATGGTCTGATTGACTGTTCCCCTTTTGGTTGTCGGACTGGTTTTCACATGATTTTCTGGGGTCAACAAAGTGCCACCGAAATTGCCAAGGCCGTCAAGGACAGCCTGCAAGAAATCGCCGATTCCATCACTTGGGAAGACGTCCCAGGTACCACTATTGAATCCTGCGGTAACTACAAGGACCACAGCCTGCATTCTGCCAAAGAATGGGCAAAACTGATTCTGTCCCAAGGTATCTCAGATGATGCCTTCCAACGCCACCTAGTTTAATACTCTTTAATGTTCAATTTTGGACAAGATAAAAAGCACCTTTTTCTGTTAGGTGCTTTTATCTTGCTTTCAGAACCCTTGTCAGTTCTCATTCAAGTCGCAAAAGGGTTTTATCTCAAAGAAAATCTTTAGTAGTCCGGTTGGTGACCTGAGGCATTACCAAAGAAGTAACCGGTTTGGGCATTGATAGAGAAGAGGTAGGTGCCATCTGACTTATACATATTGTAGTAGCCGTGACCATTGATGATGTTAACAGGCTCAAGAATGTAATCATCACCAGAGAAGTAACCTCTTTGTTGTGAAGTTGAGACGACCTTTTCTAGGATACCATCACCAAAGACCCAGGCAGCATTATTAACATCTTTGACCGCGTCAGCATTGTAAGGTACCCGGCTGCGATCTCTCTGCAGTTTGGTAGGGTCATAGTTAGTAATACCAGACTGGCGAATGTTACCGCCAGAAGGGATGCTAGGTGCTGGAGCCGCATTGGCATCAGAAGAGCCAGTATTAGAATTTTGATTACCACTGTCTGCAGGAGCTGAACTGGCCTGACTGGATGAACTTGAAGAGGATTGCTCTGCCTTTTGTTGTTCTTTTCCTTTTTTAACAGCTTCTTGAATCAACTTATCCAGCGTGCTATTGCCAGTTTTGAGGGTATCATCGGTCAGTTTATCAAAATTCGCATCCTTGTTAGCCTTGGCATCATCGACCAATTTCCCATCAAGAATGACATCCTTATCAAACAACTTATTAATTGTCTGGATGGCCGTTACCTGCTTAGACAAGCTCTTATAATCAGACTTGGCATCACGATAATAGGTTGTACCATCTAATTTTTTCAGACTAGTATTCAAGTTATCCAATTTTGAAAACTGACTGTTCTTTAATTGGGTCTCTTTATCATCAATGAAGAAGGACCTGTAGTTTTTTTGGAAACTTTGATAATCCGCCTTGCCAGACTTATCACCTTGCTTACTTGTCCCCGAAGACACCGTCGTTGAGGACTGTTTGTTCCAATAATTCAAGGCAAATCCGGCCCCAACAATCAAAACCAGAACTGCTACCAAACCAGCGACAATTCCGACCTTGCTCTTCTTAGAAGGCCCTTCTTCAGGCAAAAGGTCATCATCAGAATCATCAGCTTCTTCCTCTTTTTCATTGACCAAATAGTCAGCGTCATTGATGGATGGTTTTGGGGCATTAGTCTCTGAATCTTTGGTATCCTTTTCCTGAGCAGGTTGCTCATCTTTTATGGGTGTGAAGACCCGTGTTTCATCAATAAATTCCTGTTGAGCTGAATCAGCCTCAGAAGCCTCTGCCCCAGAAGGATTCCCTTGACTCTCGCTAGCTTCTGAATCTTTTGCTAGAACTCCTTGATTGGCCAGCTCTTCTCTTTGTTTTTTTATGAAACTATCTAAGGAAGAAGTGTCGATGTTTTCAAAATCAGAACCCTGAGACTCAAATTTTTCCGCATCAACCTGATCCTTGTGCTGCTTAATATATTTATCAAGGAGTCCATCGTCCTCAGTCACACCAGCTTCAATTTCCTTATGCTTTTGAAGAGCCTCCTGAACGGTCATATCTTTGGCATCTTCAAAATCTAATTTACCATTGTCCTTAGCCATCTCTTCCCTCTCTACATTTCCGAACGTTTGACACGCTGACCAAAATATTGATACAAATCAACCCGCAAGGTCCCATTATAAAGTTTGCGCTTCTTGTCAGCAACTGTCCCATATTTTACTTCAAAATTTTCATCACTGGTCAAAATAAACTTGCTCCAAGTCTTTAGCGGAGAAAAGGTTTGACCCATTTCATTATACAGAATGTCCACTGCTTTGTCATCAAGCAATCGCTCACCATAAGGGGGGTTGGAAATGATAACTCCGTTGATTTTATCCGTTTTCAGGTCCTGCAGTCGCATTTGTTTCAATTTGATAACATCTGCAAGTCCAGCCTCGAGGGCATTATTTTGGGCAATTTCAATCATCCGACCATCAATATCGCTCCCCATGATGTCCAGCTCTCTATCATAATTAGCCTCGGCGTCTGCTTCATTACGGACAGCCTCTACCAGCTCCTGATCCACCCAAGGCCAGGCCTCAAAGGCAAAGTCACGGTTGAAACCAGGGGCGATATTCATGCCAATCATGGCTGCCTCAATACAGAAGGTCCCTGACCCACAGGTCGGATCAATAAAGGGTTTGTCTGGGTACCAGTTGGACAACATAATGATGGCCGCTGCCATATTTTCCTTAATAGGAGCTCCTCCCTTATTGGTTCGATAACCCCGCTTAAAGAGACTTTCCCCCGTCGTATCAATCATGACCATGGCCTGATCCTTATGAATAGACACTTCTATCTTAAATTCAGGACCAGTCTCTTGCAGGGGAACCCCTTCTGGTCGATGAAAATAGCTCTGAAGCTTCTTAACAATCGCCTTCTTAGTGATGGCCTGAACGCTGGGCTCATTATGGAGCTTGGAACGAACGCATTTGGCCTTAGCAACTGGAAATTTTGCTCCCAAGGGCAGATAGTTTTCCCAATCCAAGGCAAAAACACCTTGAAAGAGCTCTTCAAAAGTCCTAGCTGGAAATTCACCGACCACAATCTTAACCCGGTCCGCCGCCCGCAGCCAAAGATTGGTCTTGGCAATGGTTCTCAGGTCTCCTTGAAAACGGACTCGACCATTTTCAACTTGGCGTTCAATCCCCAGATCTTTGATTTCCCGACCAACAACCGCTTCTAGACCCGCCGCTGTCGTCGCAATTAAATTAAATCTTTGCTTCATATTTTCCTACATTTCAAAATTAAAGAGGTCAGAACATTTGTCCTAGCCTCTATACCTATTATGCAATTTTCTATAAGCCATGTTTTGTTCCAGAGACACTAGGCCTGTCCCCTTCGATAATCATCTGTCTACTGCTTGCGCAGTCAAGATGGTCCGTTCGAATTCCAGCCATCTTGTGCCCCGACCAAAGTTTGGGTTGCTAGCTTGAGGGGTTTACCGCGTTCCACTCCCTGAGTTTCCCCAAGAACTCCGTCACTGTGGCACTTTCAGGACTAGAAACTTATCCAAAGACTTAGCTCTTTCGTCCGCCGTAATGTCAAATAGACATCCCTAGGCTTATTTTTTCACCTAGCACAAACACTACTGGCATCACAGCCAGTGCTAGCATGGACTTTCCTCATGTCGCCAAGAAAGCGACATGCGATTATCCAAAAATTGCACACTGCTTCTTAATCTACTAATTGTTTACCAAAAACTTCTTTTTCAAGGCGGCTAACACGCTTGAGCAAATCAATATTACTTGCCTGTGCAGAAGCCACACTAGCGGTCCGAACACCGTCACTACCGTAAGTTGGTGCCACACTAGCCGGTTGAGCGGCTGCCTTCTTAGCATCTGCTTTCAGTTTTTCGTTTTCTTTTCTTAAAGCTGCGATTTGAGCGGTATAAGTTTCATAATCTTTGATGACATCATCCAAAAATTCATCAACTTCATTTTTGTCATAACCACGCATGCTTGTTTTAAAATCTTGTTCATAAATGTCCTTTGGACTAAAAATAATACTCGCCATTCTATTCTCCATACCTATCTATCAATTTCGTCAGGGCCAAGCCCCAGCGTTAATTAATTATACAGGCAAAAATATCAAAAATCAAGTCTTTACCACTCATCATCCTCCAAAATTTCGTTTAAACTTTCGAAGGTTAAAAAGTCTACAAAATAGTGTTCATCAGAAGTCATTTGCCTAATAAAATATTTCAAATTGGTTTCAGCCTCGGAGTCATAAAAAACGTAGGCACCTTCCGTGTTGTCAATCAAAAATTGATTGTAGATCCGAAACTGGCTAGGATTTTGATAGGCCTCGTAGGAATATTTGACAAAATCAGCCTGCTTAAAACGAGCCAACTTTGCTTGATTGGCCTCCTTCCAATTCTGACCATGAGTTTCAAAGGGAAAAATAACCGCTGTCTGGAAGCCATACTCCCCTTTGAGCTCCTCGGCCACCTCGAAGGCCCAGAATTCAAAGCCCAGATTACCAGTGAAAATAAGCCAGTCCAGCCCCTCCTCACAATAGGCGATAATGGCCTTTCTAATAGCCTTTTTGATGATGGCAACCTTGGGATCCTTATCTTTAAAAATTCCCAGCTCAAAACTGCGGTAACCTGTTACGAGAATTGAAGTCATAGACTGTATTCCTTTTTATTTTTATGATATAATGGGATGGCTTATGGAAATAAGTCTGTGTAAGTTAGGAGAATTATGGTTAACTATCCACACAACCTTGTTCGTAAGCCATTTCCAAATGTGAGGCAAGAAAAGAAAAAAACTGATTTCGCTAATCGGGGAATGTCCTTCGAGGCAGCTATCAATCAGACTAATGACTATTATTTGGCTCACCGAATGGCTGTTATCCACAAGAAACCAACCCCTGTTCAGATTGTTAAAGTTGACTATCCAAGACGGAGTCGGGCAAAAATTGTCGAAGCCTATTTCAGACAAGCTTCTACGACTGACTATTCTGGCGTCTACAAGGGGCACTATATTGATTTTGAGGCCAAAGAGACTCGTCAAAAGACAGCCATGCCCATGAAAAACTTTCATGCCCATCAGGTTGAGCATATGGCCCAAGTTCTTAAACAGGACGGAATTTGCTTTGTTCTCCTCCATTTTTCCAACTTAAAAGAGACTTACCTATTACCAGCAAAAGCCTTGATAGACTTCTATCAGATTGATCATGGTAGTAAATCCATGCCCCTTCATTATATCAAAAAAGAAGGCATAAAAATAAAAGAGAATGCCTATCCACAAGTCCCCTATTTAGATGTTATTGACTACCATTTTTTGAACGGAAGTAAAGAGTTATGAAAAAATTTAATTTCAAATTTCCGGATTTGAAAAACATCGGTGCTAACTTATCCGATCGCATCAAATCTATTGGAAAGAGCGAAGGCGAACATGGACAAAAATTAACACCCAAGCAGAAATTTTGGAAATTTTTCAAGTATTTCTTGGGGATTCTAGCCTCACTGCTTATCGTCGGCCTAATCGCGGGTGGACTACTGTTTGCCTACTATGCTAGTAGTGCTCCCGCCCTTTCAGAAAAGCAACTGGTCGCTACCAACTCAAGTATCCTCTATGATAAGAATGGTACTGAAATTGCCGACTTGGGTGCAGAAAAACGGATTAGCGCCAAGACCGATACCATCCCAGTCAATCTGGTGAATGCTATCACAGCCATTGAGGACCACCGTTTCTACAAACACCGCGGGGTTGATATCTATCGGATAATTGGAGCTGCTTGGCACAACTTCACCAGAAGTTCAACCCAAGGAGGATCCACCCTTGACCAACAGCTAATTAAGTTGGCCTACTTCTCCACGAATAACTCTGATAAGACCATCAAGCGGAAGGCTCAAGAAGCTTGGCTAGCCATTCAGATGGAGAAAAAATATAGCAAGCAAGAAATTATGACCTTCTATGTCAATAAGGTCTATATGGGAAACGGCTATTATGGTATGCAGACAGCAGCTCAAGGTTACTATGGTAAGAGTTTAACTGATTTGACTATTCCACAGTTAGCCCTTTTAGCAGGTCTGCCAAATGCTCCTACTCTCTACGATCCTTACACCAACCCTGAACAAGCTAAAAAGCGGCGTGATACCGTTCTTTCAGAAATGTACAAAGTTGGTAGCATTGATAAAAAGACCTACAACGAGGCCGTAGCTACCGATATTAGCGATGGTCTGATTCCACAGACCAAGAAATCTAGTTATGACGCCTACCTCGATAACTACATCAAACAGGTTGTCGAACAGGTCTCTGATAAGACACATGCGGACATCTACAGTGCAGGTCTTAAGGTCTATACCAACGTTGATACCCAAGCCCAACAGCAACTTTATAATATCGTTAACTCTGACGATTATGTAGCTTACCCTGACGACAAGATGCAAATTGCAACAACCGTCATTGATGTTACCAACGGTAATGTTGTCGCCCAAATCGGTGCTCGTCATCAAGATGAAGCTGTTTCAATGGGAAGCAATCAGGCTGTTTTAACCGACCGCGACTGGGGTTCAACTATGAAACCAATTACCGATTACGGTCCTGCCATCGAGGATGGTGTTTACAATTCAACAGGAGCCAGCGTCTCCGATAGCCCTTACAACTTCCCTGGAACCTCTACTCCTGTATATGACTGGGATAGAAAGTACATGGGAAACATGTCCATTCAAACTGCCATCCAACAATCACGTAATGTTCCGGCAGTTAAATCTCTAGCCGCTGTAGGCCTAGATAAGGCTCAAAGCTTCCTGAGTGGTTTAGGGATCAATTATCCTGAACTAAACTACTCTAATGCTATTTCAAGTAATAACAGTAGTTCTGATAAGAAATACGGAGCAAGCTCTGAAAAGATGGCTGCTGCCTACGCCGCCTTCTCAAATGGCGGTATCTATTATGAACCACTCTACATCAACAAGGTTGAATTCAGCAACGGCAAGGATCAAACCTTCTCATCTTCTGGTAAGCAAGCCATGTCTGCATCAACAGCCTATATGATGGTTGACATGATGAAGACGGTCTTGCAATCTGGTACTGGTACCAAAGCCGCTGTCTCTGGTGCTATCAACGCTGGTAAGACCGGTACTTCCAACTACTCCGATGATGAATTAGCTCAAGTAGAAGCCAATACGGGCCTCTACAACTCTTCCGTCGGTACTATGGCTCCTGATGAATCCTTCGTCGGAATCACATCAATGTACTCAATGGCGGTCTGGACTGGCTACAAGAGCCGTCTGACCCCTGTCTATGGTACAGGACTTGATGTTGCTGCCGAAGTCTATCAAGCCATGAGTTCCTACCTCTTCCAAACTTACGGAAGTGGTAGCAGCGATTGGACCATGCCAGATGGTGTTTACCGCAGTGGTGGTTATGTTGCTAAGAGTGGCTATAGCAATAACTATAGTTACAGTAGCTCTTCTTCATCGGCCTATAATTCTTATAGCAGTAGCACTGACAGTCAATCGCAAAGCTCACCAAGTAGCAGTGATGACAACAACCAGTCAAATTCATCAAGCAGTCAAGCCAATCAGGATAATGATGACAACGATGATGACGATTAAAACACTTTAAAAGCCCTGAGCTCTTGTGAACTGCACCCCAAAAGTTAGACAAGAAATCTAACGATTGGGGTGTTTTTCTTATGAAATTACGGTATGAAGACAAAATTGAAATCTATCGCTTGAGGCAATCTGGCTGGACTTGGCAAATACTCAGCCAAAAATTCGGAGTCAATGAATCTGGTCTTAAGTATATGGTAAGGCTCATTGATAAGCACGGTCTAGAGAGTGTTAGAAAAGGTAAGAATCAATACTATCCGTCTGAATTAAAAAAGGAAATGATTGATCAAGTACTCCTACAAGGACGCTCTCAACTAGAAGTCTCTCTAGATTATGCTCTGCCAAATCGAGGAACACTTCCAAACTGGATAGCACAATACAAGAAAAACGGGTATACTATTCTTGAGAAACCAAGAGGGAGACCTGCTAAAATGGGACGGAAGCCTAAGAAAAAGCTCGAAGAGATGACCGAATTGGAACGCCTTCAATATGAAAATGAGTACCTAAGAGCGGAGGTGGCTGTGCTAAAAAAGTTGAGAGAGTACCGCTTGAGGGACGAAGCAAGGCTCAGAGAGCAACAGAAATTATTCAAGGATTAGTTGGAGAGTTTGCTTTATCGCTTTTATTGGATATCCTAAATTTATCTCGTTCAACCTATTATTACCACGTCAAACGACTCGTACGGGGAGATAAAGATAGAGAGTTGAAGGAGCTAATTTCAGCTATTTATACCGAACATAAGGGTCTATATGGCTATCGTAGAATCCATCAAGAGTTATTGAATCGTGGCTATATCCTCAATCACAAGAAAGTTCAACGCTTGATGAAGGAGCTTGGATTGAAGGCTAGGACCCGTGTCAAACGTCGCTATAATTCTTACAAGGGAGACGTCGGTAAGAAAGCTAAGAATCTGATTAGGTGTCGGTTTGAGGCTTCCCAACCTCTGAAGAAGTGCTACACAGATGTCACAGAATTTGC
>NZ_JMLC01000022.1 GCF_000686605.1 Streptococcus sobrinus DSM 20742 = ATCC 33478
CCTCAATTTCCTTTTTCAACTTTGGTGTCAAACGAGACTTCCGACCTTTTTGCTTAGCCCTGTGGTCGTACTGTTCCTGTGCTAAGGCTGCGGAATAACCATTTTGGCATCGTCTTAACTCTCTTGAAATAGTAGACTTATGGACGCCAAGTTTATTTGCAATTTGGCAAGGTTTCAAACCTAATTCTAAGTAGGTTTCTATCTTTATTCGGTCGGTTATGGTAAGATGGGAGTAGCTCATAGTTTTTCCTCGGGTTCTGTTTGTGTGGTTACTTACAGTTTACACCAATGAAACGCTATGAGTTTTTTTGTTGCACTATATTTTACAATTTATCGTTTACAAAATACCTATCATCCAACAGCATCATATCTCTCCTTTTCTCTAAAATAATTATAACAAGACAGTTCCGTATCAATTGATACTCCTAATCTATTCGCGAACATATGCAAATGTGACATGACAACACTCATTGCGTACTCTTGATCCTGCTTCAATACTTCAAGATAAATCGCTTTTAAGCCACTTATAAATTCTGACAATAAGCTCAATAAATTTAGATTGTGACTAATTTGATAGATTTTTTCCGAAGTCTCTATATCTATACTTTCTACTCTCTCTAGAGATTTCCAAAATCTACTGGACATTGAATAATATCGAATTTTATCATTTTGACTAGTTAAAATATTTTCTACTACTAACTCAACAGTACGATATAAAATTACAATTTTCTGACTTAGTAATAGTGGGCGCTTTATAAGATGACTCACAATGATTGAAGACATACAAAATATTCTTTCAGTTTGAGCCATCAAGTCAGTTCCTCCATACCTTTCTACTTCTCTAACATAGGGGATTTCAACGATAGAAAGATTTTTGAACCATGGAAGATTTTTTAAATCAAAACTTTCGCCATCCATAAAAGTTGTTTCATAAAAATCATTTTTATTTAATGTAATATTATTCAACCCAGGATACTGCTCAGAAATCACTTGTAATGCATCCTCAATCAGAGAACGCACTATCTCAGAATTTTCTTTTTTTATTCTAATCCTTAGGTGAGGGCCACCTTTCCAGTAACGAATAAAAAAAATATTTTCTTTCTGTTGTTTTGTCAATAACTTATAAAACGCTCTAATAAAGTCATCAAAGACTTCATAATTCCACATAAAAACATGATAAGACTTCCATATAGTTTGCATAATATTCCTCCCTAATTTAAGGAAAAGGGTGTGGACGAGAACTATAGGATGAAATTTTATCCAGACCCAACTCCGCCCTTGATTTATTAATATAATCTAAGTTAATTCTTAAATTCCCATCGCCAAAAGTCATTGGTAAAAATTCTGGGATAATAGCTTTAACAACGTATAGTCCCCGTGAGGACATCTCTTTAGAAGTCAAATTTACAAAAATAATTCTCTTATATCCCTTTAGCGTTACATTAAGTAAATGTTCCACTAATTCCTCCTGTGTTCCACAAATTTTTAATAAGTTGGGTTCTTGTTTAATAATTTTATATTTCGGAAACCTATCAATAAAGTCAAATTCTTTTCTACTCAGCGGGTTGGCATAAAAATCAATATGATCATCCATTGTTTGAATCTTTTTTGGCAAGTCTGGAGTCGTCTCATGAGTATTTCCTTGTACTAGATATCCCACAGCCACTTCCATAAGCGCTGCTCTAATTGCCTCCGAAAGAGTGAAGCCGGCTCCAGCAGAAGTGTAGGTGGTAATGATAGCTCCATCAGTATCATTCATTATAAGTCCCCACACAACATAAACACCTTTAAATACCGAGATTTCAAATAAATTTACTCTAGCTCCAATTTTTTCAATCTTATCAACTACCTTCCTTTCCTTATCTGTTATTAGATCATCATAATCCACTAATCTTTTTCCAGGAACTTTACCATACCACGTCATTAAAAAACTGTGGCGCTCAATTAACTCAAGAAGAGCACTTATCATAGTTTCAGTATAATTTGATCCTAGTGCTACACCATTTGAACTGTCATTCAGTCTACGCATATAACCTTCTCTACTTGGATAATTTCCATAATATACCAAATCTTCTGGGATAAAAATTTCTTTATCTTTTTTAATATCTTGTCCCTTCAGCCAAAAAAGTGAAGTATTATTATTGATTTTCGAATTAGCCTCAAGAGGGATCTCACTTACAGGCAAGACGTTGTACTCCGTCTTTAATTCTTCATAAGTCGATTTTTTTGCTAAATTTTTATAGTTAAAAGCATAAAATTCTGATGCAAAACGTTCCACTGCCTCAAGACTGGCAATATTTTTAGCTGTTAAAAAATCAAATGCTCGTCCATATCCATAGTTATATTTTCTATAGCTAGGCGTCTTATATTCGAACGATACTCCTGTAAAAGGTGCAGCTGCCGGATCTAGGTGATAGCTTCCCAAAACATGATGTTCTAAGAACTCCTCTGCCTGTTTTCCAATTTCAAATGTAGATTCCAGTCGGTAATTAGACTCTGATAACAGTTGATTCTTACCATTATCTAATACTTCGTTAAAGTCAACTTCTTCCCGTTCGTCAGAGAATTCCTCCTTCAAAAGATTAAAGGAATCAATTAAAAGTCCTTCAGTAGAGAATAAAGAAATATCTTTTGTTAGTTCAACATCTAGAAATAAAGGATTCTTTATTTCTTCTTTGAACTCTGTAAAATCTGCATCATAAAAGAAATTTATCCAATGATTAGTTCCTAACTTTTGTAAGCTTTCTCTAAAATATTCAACGGATTCCTTTAAATTCTTTCTTTTCTTGAACCCAATAAAAGCATCTGGTACTGGAACAAGGACGTCTGCCTCTTTTACACAGTTATCTAGTTTTTCCCAGTTAATTTTATCTTTATCAAAGAGATAATCCATAATTAATTTTCACCATCCCGAATAACTAAAAATTCAAATTGATTAAATAGAGTAATTTTCTCTATTTTCATTTTTCCCTTTATAATACCTTCAATCTTAAACTCTCCTGCTCTCTGACAATTTCGGCTTAGGATAATATCAAAATCCTGCTTTTCCACTAAATTATTAAATTTTTTGCTCCGTGATCCATAGTTAGTTTCAGGTGGTTCATAATTATTAGCTAATAATGCTTTTTTGTAGAGTTCAAAATCAGACTTATCAATAATTACTTCTAAGACTTCCCCGACCAGTAAACGAATAAAATAATCAATATAAATATTTTGCAAACTGTGGCCAATCAGCAAGGTGTCGTTAAATTTTAAATTAAATAGAGGATATTGAGAATTGTTAGAATCCAAAATATCCTCATATGTAAGCAAAGAGCCCATGTTAATTTCTAACTTTTTAATTAAATCTTGTTTTTCTGAAAAAGAATAACTGTTTTCTCTAAAATTATCATCCCAATAAAAAGACTCAAATTCTACATAATTCTTTTTCTTATTGTCAGCTATTTTAATAATCTTATTATCTACTATATGTTCGCTAAAATCATTTGCTTTGACCGACAATAATTTCGCTTTATCTAACAAAAGAAGTTTGTTATTATCTCTTCGGATTAACATTACATTCCTCCCATTTTATGCTCTCATTTATCTGCTTCTTCCAATCAACATTAAAATATTCTTCGACATGTCTAACAAATAAATAGAGAATATGATTTCGCTCATTTAGACTTATCCCTAACAATGGTAAAACCTTAAAAAAGAATCCCATTATAATTCTATAAGATACGAAGTGAATATCGCTATATCTCTTCAATAGCAAAGGATTACTAAATACATTTTTGTGAAATTCTGAGTATTCAAGGTGAACTTTGCTATTCTTAAAAAAATCATACGGACTTGGTAATTGCCTTAGGTCCAGTTTTTCAACATTTTTTACAAGTTCCTTATTAACCATTCCTAAATTTTTTGACAATTTGGGAAAAGTGACAAGTTCTTCCTTAAAATGGCCACGATCTAAATCACTTACAAATTCAATTCTTTTTTTGATTTTCTGGTAACTTTTTTTATCAGCTATCGCTCTAAGTTGGCTTAAATAATATAAATAGTTAGAATAAAATGACAAATATCCATGGCTAACACCGTCAGCATGCTGATCAGCTACTGTACATAGCAACTCTTCTATCAAGTATCGTTTATGTTCAGTATCTAAGTCCCAATAATCTGACTCTTGAATAAGGGATACTACTCCTTGAAAAAATAATTTATAGTTTTTTACAAAGAAATCCGTATCTAAAAAATAAGGAAAATAAATTTTTGAATTAAAATCAGATATATCTACTCGTGTACATTGCCGATTGATTCCCAATAGTGTGTCAAACTCTCTACAATCTTCGCTAACAAAGGTTAAAGATTTTTTCGTACTACTTTTTGAAAATAAAATCATTCCTTGATTAATAAAATTCGATAAGAAATATCTCTGTTGTACTCGAAATAAGTCTTCATAGGACTCAAAAATAATATATAATTCTTTCATATTTTCCTTACTCCTTATTCAACAATCAAAAGTGTTGAGATCGTATCAAACTATACCTCTCCAACACTTTTGAGCGATTTAGGCGCAGCACGATGATGAACCACACGTACTTATTGAACAACTACTACTACTTCCACTACTAGCAGCTGCAGCAGATACTAGTTCAGATTCATCCAAATCAAGAACTGTTAAATCTAACTGAGTAAGCTCGTCCAAAGTATTTTGTTCGTTTTCAGTCAAAGATACCATCTGTTTCTCCTTTCCATAACTATTATTAGCGCAATATTAGCTAGCTTTACATACACTAACAACAATTATTAAGTTTAAAGTGTAAAATTTTGATCAAATATTTTACATGAATAATGTATCACCTCTTTTATCGATTCTTAGATATTCGCAAATCTGACTTTTTTTTAATTATTATTTTCATATTTGCGAATTTCTCGTTTTACTCCTTTTTACTAGTAAAATATAAAATAAAATAAGAATAAGGAGGATAAATTAATATGCTTAAAAAACTAATTACGCTTTTGTCGTGTTTTCCTTTTTTGTTGTTACCATTCCTATAATCAACAAAGCGAAAGATAATACTTTACTTTCTTGTTTCACTTCTCCCAAAAAGGAGCTCTGGGTCAACACTCAGGGCTCCTTTCTTTTTAAAACTAATTTTCTTTTATAATCTGTTTCAAATTCGTCCTCAAAAACATGACCAGTATAGGATTATCAAAACTTTCAACCAGACTAATATAAGCATCCACCTCTGATAAATCGGTTGTTTCACCCTTAATATAGTTCATTACTTTTTTTAAAAAAATCAAGACTACCCTAGCGAACATATCTTGATAAGATAATAGTGCCTCAAGTTTTTCAATAAAATAAGAAGCATGGTAAATATTACGATGTTCTACCAAGATTAAAATAAGATTGATTAATACAAGCTCAGCCCTTCTCTTATGCTCCGGAAGCTCTCTATATAATTCATCTCGTTCGACAAATGCTTTACCTAAGAAGATCAAATCATCATCCGATAAGATAAATAGGGTATTACCAAAAAGATAGAGTTCATACTCCGTCCACTCTTCGATAGCATAGAGGTACGAAGTTAGAAATTCCTTTTCTTCGCTAGTAATTTCTAAATTAGAATCTAAACTATAGATAGTAGCTTTAATAACTAGTTTGTTAAGTTGATTATAGACCTCGTAAGTTTCTTCATTATGATAGTCTGCTAAAATTTTTTTTAAGCTATCAATATCCTTTTTAGCCTGAAACTCCACTAGTTTCTTACCCATTTTAAATAAATCAGATTCCTGATATTGAGTCAATGCATAGCTGAACTCGGAAAAGGTCATATGAATTCCCTGGATAGCTAAAAGAAGTTTGTCAGCTGCTAACATAGACTGTCCATTTTCAAACTTTGATAATTGGGAGACAGATAAATTATCCCTAGCAACATCTCTTTGCTTTAACCCTCTAGCTATCCGCAATTCTCTATAAAGTTCACCTAGTTCAAGTGATTTGCCAAGCATTATAGTTCCTCCTAACTATTCATTACAACAATCGTATCATATTTTTCAGGTTTGTAACTAAGGTAATATAAAAACTTAGAAAAAGATAATAACGCGTACTAATTCTAAAAATTTAATTTAGTTCCAACTCCTTATAAGACTTACGATGTCCGACTTGCAGGAGTTTGCCGTCCTTAACTAGGAGGGAACCACGCCATCGGCTACTAGGAGGTCTAAGCCAGACCTTGGCCTTAACCGCATTAATAACGCGACCCTTATATCGCTTCTCGCCTCATTTTGCTAAAAGCTATTAAAAATTCCTGCCCCAATTGTGAACTGCACCCCAAAAGTTAGACAAAAAATCTAACGATTGGGGTGTTTTTCTTATGAAATAACTCTTGAAGAAAATACTTTACTTGTCCTGCATTTTTCCCCAGAACAATTCTTCAACCTTCATAATAACTTCTGCTATCTTCTCAGGTGGTTCAACAAAGTCATGCTCAATCCATACCGATAAGATACGCTCAAACGAAGCACTAAAGACTTTAAGAATAATTGGATTATTTATATCACTTTGTCGAAATATCCTATTTCGTAAAGTGATATTTTTAGAAATTATATTCTCCATTAGTTCTTGAACAATCTTTGAAAAATTAAGATGCTGGGCTGAATAAATGGCTTTAAAATGCTTATAATCTTTCTTGATTTCTATAAGTACTTCCATGACTTTCTTGTAATTATCCAGATTTCCCCCAGAGAGGATTTCTTGAAATTTGGTAGTCGTCTCAAGGCCAATTTCATTAGCTAAATCATCTTTATCTAAAAAATGTTGATAAAAGGTTCCTCTGCTAACACCAGCCTTCTTCGTAATGTCATTGACCCGAATATCATTATATTTTTTTACCAAGAGGAGATTAGTCAGGGCCTCTTTAATATCTTGAACACTGGTTGTTTGTCTTTGCATTTTTTCTCCTTAATTGAACAGTTTCTTTACTTCTGTCATAGTAAATAGCCAACCTGTATTGTATCATTTTGGCAGAAACTATAGAGAAGAACATGTGAATTTCTAGATTTTCTTCTCTATAATTTCTAAATTTTATTCCCTTAGACGGGAAGACGGTTGGTCATTCCGTAAAATAGAAAGGATTGCATAACTTATGTCAAATACAAGAAAAGTTTTTGGATTTACAGGTCTTGTTTTAGCCATGTTTATGGGGGCACTTGATGCAACAATTGTAAACATCGCTTTGCCGGACATCATGAAAGATTTAAAAACTGGGTTAACAGATACTAGTTGGGTAGCAACTATCTACGTGCTAGCCATGGCCGTATTTATTATCACAGTATCAAAATTAGCAGATATTTATGGTCGAAAACTATTAATGTTGATTGGAGTGCTACTCTTTGGAGGCTTCTCATTCGCATGTATGACGGCTCATACACTCCCCCTCCTGATTTCTTATAGATTTTTCCAAGGAGTCGGTGGGGCTATTTTGACACCTATTGTTCTACCTATGGGAATTGAACTCTTTGGTAAAAAGAATACAAGTAAGGTCACTGCCATCATTGGTGCTTTTAGTGCTTTAGCCGCTGCTGGCGGACCCGTCATCGGCGGACTAATCATTCATTTGTCCAGCTATCGGTGGATTTTTGGAATCAATATTCCCATTGCCCTAATTGCGCTTATTTTAATAGCTTTTGGAACATGTGAATCATTTGATAAAAGCGTCTCTAAACATATCGATTGGTTTGGAATGTTGTTCTTAACAAGCTGTTTAGCTGGGGTAACATTTGGACTATTAGAAGGACACGATTATGGATGGTCTTCTCCAATTATTGTCACCAGCTTTATTCTAAGTGCCATCAGTTTGGCAATACTATTAGTCATTGAGCGATTTGTAAAATCTCCAATTATTGATTTACAACTGTTCAAAGAAAAAACATTTTCAGCATCAAGTCTAATTTACTTAATTTTTGGATTTACAATCATCATTCCGTCACTTATCCTAAATTACTTCCTACAAAATGTTCACTCCTATTCGGCCTTACACTCTGCCTATCTGATTGTACCAGCCTCATTAGCTATCGCTATAGGTATGCCTCTAGCAACTAAATTATATCAAAAAAATTCCAGCAAATTATTGATAGGGATTGGCATAGCAATCACGGCTGGTGGACTAGCAATGCTAAGCTGTATTCAATATGAGACAACTAAAGACTTCATCATAGCTTGTAATGTTATTATTGGCTTTGGTCTTGGCTTTATGGCAATGGCACTCACAACTTCAGTAAAATATTTACCAGTCAATAAAACAGGAATTGGCTCAGGAATTGTTAATGCCGCCCGTTATATTGGTCAAGCTTTGGGTATGGCTATCCTAGTCTCGCTTCTAAGTGCTAATGTCAATACAGCTAAAAATACGATTAGAAGCGATGCGTATCACCAAATTAATAGGAGTCAAATTTCATCGCAAGTAAAATCAGTCGCTAAAAAGGAAATTAAGAAAGCCTTCAAGACTTCTGATTCCAACTCAAAAATTTCAACCCAAAAGAATAGCATGATTAAGCCTATCAAACAAGAAGCCAAGAAAGATAGTAACCTACCTATTCCAAAGAAAGGGTCAGATCATAGAAAACTTTATGATGCAATGACTAAGCTCGAAAAAGGCACAAACACCCTAAATGAAGTTCTACCTTCTCAGCTAATGCCAGTTAAAACAAGCTTAAGGCAACTGGGACAGGGACAAACAAAAGTCACGACGGCTATTAAATTACTAGCTCAAAAAGATGAACTATCAAGTGTTTTCAATCATATTGTAAAAACAAAAAATCATGAATTAAGTAGGGCATTTTCACACGTTTATCTGACTGGAATGATTTTACTACTTTTATGTCTCCCTCTGACAATTTATACGGAAAGAAAGGTCTAATGGTGTTACGAGTTTCAATATAAGGAGGCTAAAGTAAATTATTATATAAATACCCATCTCAGTTTAGCCGAGATGGGCTTATTTATTTCAACCCCAACTCCCTATACGACTTCCGATGGCCGACTTGGAGGAGTTTACCATCCTTGACCAGGAGGGGACGCTTGATCAGCATGCCATCAGCTGCTAGGAGGTCCAGTGCTTCTTCTCTAGTTAGGCTGGCAAATTTATCCTTGAGACCCAAGGTCCGATAGCTGTTACCACTGGTGTTAAAGAGTTGTTTGAGCTTGTAATCGGATGAGTCTAGGAGCTCTCCCAGAGTTTGAGCAGTCGGTGGATTTTCCTTGAGGTCAATGGCCTGGTAGGAAATGCCTAAGTCATCCAGCTCCTTTTTGGCTCTTTGGCAGGTTGTGCATTTAGGATAATGGTAAAAAGTAATCATTTTTCTTTCCTTCCTTATTTTCTCAATTTAATAACATGGCCCTCGTGCTCCAGCAACCAGACTTTCTTGTCCAGACCACCAGCATAACCAGTCAGCTGGCCTTGAGAACCTAGGACTCGGTGGCAGGGGATAAAGATACTAAGGGGATTCTTGCCGACAGCTGAGCCCACAGCTTGGGCGGAGCGACAGTTTATACGCTCTGCTATCTGGCCATAGGTCAGACTGGAACCGGTCGGAATTTCTCTTAGAACCTGCCAGACCTGCTTCTGAAAAGTGGTCCCTCTTGGAGCTAGAAAATCAGCAGGCTGAGGATTTTGACCAGCAAAATAGGCATCTAGCCAGGACTTAGCCTGGGTTAAAACTGGCGAGTTCTCCTCCGCCAGAGGCTCCTTTTCAAAGCCTCGCTCAAAGTATTTTTGACCGAGAAACCAGCAGCCCAGCAGGTCCTGGTCATCAGCTAGAAGAGAAATGGGGCCAAGAGGGGACTGGTAGATTTGCTTGTCAATCATAGCTCGCCATTACGCCATCTTTCATTGATTTTAGGACTGCCATCAGGATTGAGCAGTGGAGTCAGACTACCGCCTCCCATCCCAACAAAAAGATATTCAATACCCGTTTCGCTGTCCACATATAAAATGCTTGCTCCAAGAAAACCGGTTCCTTGACCTTTAAAACTGAGGGCGTAAAACCGATCTCCCAATGATTTTTGATAAGCTTTTAATGATTGTTTATCCATCCTAATACCTCCTAATAAATTATCCCTATTGTATCAAAAAACAGCATCTTTAGGGGATGCTGTTTGGTCTGTTTATTCAGGGCTTTTGAATCAGACGCACCTTGATGATATTTTTACTAGCTTCAAAGGTGGCCACCAGCTCATCAATCTTGTCACGGTCGCTTTCGTCTAGGTCCAACAGAGTATAGGCATAGTCGCCTTTAGAGCGGTTGAGGATGTTGGCGATATTGATATTAGCCTCAGAAACTGCCGTTGAAATCCGGGCCACAATATTTGGGACATTGCGATTAATCAGGGTGATACGGTAAGGGGCTTCCAGGGCCTGGTGCATATTTGGAAAATTGACTGAGTTGGTAATTTCACCGGTTTCCATGAACTGGCGAATTTCTTGACTGGCCATCTTGGCACAGTTGAGCTCTGCTTCTGCGGTCGAACCACCGAGGTGAGGGAAAACCGTAATCCCTTCCTTATTGAGGAGGTCTTCATCACCAAAGTCGGTGATATAGCGTTTGACCACGCCCGTTTCAATGGCTTCAAATAGGTCCTGGTGATTGACCAGCTCGCCCCGAGCAAAATTGATCAGGGTCGTTCCCTTATTCATGAGAGCAAAGGCATCGGCATTGAAGGTCTCACGAGTGGCATCTGTCAGAGGAACATGGATGGTAATGTAGTCGGCATTGGCAAAGATTTCCTTGATGTCCTGAACTCGCTTGACATGATGGGAAATATTCCAAGCGGCTTCAATAGAGACATAGGGGTCATAACCCATGACGGACATACCTAGACGGCGGGCATCGTTGGCAATCCGAGCTCCGATGGCACCAAGACCGATGACACCAAGGGTTTTGCCACGAATTTCACTACCAGCAAACTGCTTCTTACCTGCTTCAACTTGTTTGGGAACTTCGTCACCAGAAAGGGTATTGACCCAGGCATTGGCAGAGATATAATCCCTGGCAGATAGCAACATGGCAGCGACAACAGCTTCTTTGACGGCATTGGCATTGGCACCTGGGGTATTGAAAACCACGACCCCATTTTCGGTCGCATCCGCAACGGGGATATTATTGGTGCCCGCCCCGGCTCGAGCGATGGCTTTCAGTTTGGCTGGAAACTCCATGCCGTGCAGATTTTGACTGCGGAGAATATAGACATCAGGATTTTCCGCCAAATCGCCGTCAATTTGAAATTTATTGCCTAGTTCCTTCAAACCAAGCTGGTTGATGTTATTAAAGGTTTTGACACTATAAACCATAGGTTACTCCTCTTAAAAATTTATTTGTTGTTATGAACTCTATACGAAAAGAGCTATCTGAGACTCTGAGTAGCAGATAGCAAAGACTCAATTAAAACCAAAATTAACACTTTTGATACTTTCTAACGTAGCAAGTTTATCAGTGGCTTTTAACCACTGATAAACTACGGTAATCGTTATGGCGAATTACCTAGCTACCTTACTAATTCCATTTTCAAAATAGCATCGATTTTGAAAATGGAATGTCGTTAAAAAGTGCGGACGCAAGCAAACTTCTACCGAAGTTTCATTGCTAAATTTTGAGCCCCGGTCTCAAAATTCCCGTTCTTAGCAACATCTGCGATTGCTGCTAAGAATACCACTTTGGCGAAAGTATCACTTGTAACTGTCGCATTAGTCAAATATCCATGCTCCGAATATAATCGCACTAAATCAGAAAATTACTAGTTTTGAAATTCATAGAGTATGAGACTAGCGACTTTAGACACTTGTTGACCTTGGGTCTTCTATTCCTTGAACTCCCTTTGAAAAGGATAGGAAGTTAGGCCTAAAGGGCGTGGTGGTCAGCTTCGTCCACTTCTTGGTAGAAGCCTTTTTCAGCCTTTGACTTAATCTTTTGATAGGCCAAGCGTTCGCCTTCGTAGACGACCTTGCCACAGTAGTGAAAGCCCAACTTTTCTAGGATATGTTGCATGGCCTTATTTTTCTCATGGGTATCACAGCGAAAATCTGGTCCATCCTGACCTTCAATCAGGCCCTGCAAGAAGGTCTGAGCCAGGCCTTGGCCTCGGGCAGAGTCTGCTAAGGCCAAGCGATGAAAGGTGAGATAGCGATGATTATTGTGCTCCCACTTCCCATCGTAAATCTTATCATAGGCAGGCTCATGACCGTCAATAAGGGCGGCATAGGCAAGAAGCTGACCATCTTCTAGGCCAACCCAACCCCGTCCTTGAAGGACATCTTGGAAGATATCCTCTTGGCTCGGATAGCCAGTCTGCCACTGGTCACTACCGGATTGAGCCAGGTAGTTTTTGGCATCTTCAATGATGGTCATGATGCTTTCCACTTCATTGGGAAAGGCTAAACGAATTTCCATGATTCTCCTTAGATATAAGTGAAGGTGGTACTCCTACTTTTATTGATGGCGGGCTTCAAAGTCCTTCATAAAGTCAATCAGATCCAAAACGCCTTGTCTTGGGAAGGCATTGTAGAGACTAGCCCGCATACCGCCGACGCTACGGTGACCCTTGATATTCTTGAAGCCTAATTTATCAGCCTCAGCGACAAACTCAGCATCCAAGTCCTTACTTGGGGTCACAAATGGGATGTTGGTAACGGAGCGATCCTCGACCTTCTTGACAGGGCTGGTGTAGAAATCTGATTGCTCAATATAATCGTAGAGCAGGCCAGATTTTTCACGATTGATTTGGGCCATCTTATCGACACCGCCGATGGTGTTTTTCACCCATTCAAAGACCAATTTAGCGATATAGATATTATAAGCTGGTGGCGTATTGTAGAGGGAACCGGAATCTGCTTGAATCCGATAGTCCAGCATGGCTGATAGCTGAGGTTGGTCATTGAGGAAATCCTCTCTGACAATAACCACGGTCACTCCTGCTGGGCCAATATTCTTTTGAGCTCCAGCATAAATGAGGGCAAAGTCTTCGACATTATAGCGGGCTGCCAGAATGTTAGAAGACATGTCGGCCACGATTGGCACACCATTGGTGTCGGGCAGGTCATAGATAGAGGTCCCTTCAATGGTATTGTTGGTTGTGATGTGGACATAGGCCGCATCCTTATCAATGCTGGCTGGGTCAAAATCAGGAACATGGTCATAGACCGTATCCTCTGAGGAAGCTAGGAGAATTGGCTCAAAAGGAACGGTCTTAGACAGGAGCACCGCTGCATTATAGGCCTTCTTACCCCAAGAACCGCCGACTAGATAATAGGCCTTCTTGCCTTGAGCAAGATTGAGGGGAACCATGGTAAATTGGAGAGAACCCCCACCTGGCAGGAATAGTACCTTGTAGTTATCAGGGATGGCCATCAGCTCCCGCAAGAGTTTTTCCGCATCTTTAATAATCTTGTCAAATTCTGGAGAGCGATGGGACATTTCCAGCACGGACATTCCGGAGCCTTGATAATCAAGCAGCTCATCGCGAGCTTGTTCCAGAACGGGCTTAGGCAAGGTAGCAGGTCCTGCTGAGAAATTGTAAACAGTCATAACGACACCTCCAAAATTTTAATGCTCCTATTGTAGCACAATTGTCTGAATTTTGTAAAGATTTCCATGAAAACGATTCCGATTTTTGAGTGAAATCCGAATATTCTTAGATTGAGAAAATTGAATATGTAGTTTTTTCTTGTCATAAAAGAGGAGCTTGTTCCCCCAGGTAACGCAGGTAAGTGAGGTGCAACCCGTTCTGAAATAGCAAGCCGAGAGAGTCAGAATCAGTCACCAGTCTGCTCAATAATGGTTTTGGCACCAATACTCTGTTAAAATCAAAGTTAGCATTTTTGATACTTTCTTAAAAAGTGCGGTCGCAAGCGAACACCATCGGTGTTCCACTGCTAAAATTCGAGTCTTAGGTCTCGAATTTTCCGTTATTAGTGACAGTTTTACCGTCACTAATAATACCACTTTGGCGAAAGTATCACTTTGTAATTATTTAGTCCGTTCAAGATTACTGTTCATTCTGCAGATGTAATACCACCAAGACAGAAAATGGCTAGATTTGAAGTTAAAAGAGTATAAGATTCACCACGTTTTCACAGAGGCTGGGACAGGCAGCCATGATGGCTTCGCCCTCACCCACAAACACATGAAAACAAAGACGCAAAGCCCTCATTAGGTATATAATCCTAGTGAGAGCTTTGTGGTTGGTACTTTATTGGTTGTCATTACCGAGGGACAAACTAATCCACTCTACCTACGAGCACCCCAAAATATTGCCTTTAGGCATGAGTATAAAAATACAACACGATTAGGTAGATAAGCTCTCTTATTTTCTTATAAGGAGGTCCTACCATGGATATTCTCTACGAATCCTGTGCTGGTATTGATATCCACCAAGCCATGATTGCGGTCTGTGTCTTGCACGGTCCCCTCACTACGACTCGTCCAAAACGTGAGGAAAGACGCTTTGATACAACCACTGCTGGCTTAACAGCTTGTCGAGATTTCCTGCTCTCCTTGAAAGTGCAGGCAGTCGGTATGGAAAGTACTGGTGTTTATTGGAAACCTGTTTGGCATGCCCTTGTCAATGACTTTGAGTTAATTCTAGCTAATCCTGTCCACATGAAATCTATCAAAGGGCAAAAGACTAACAAAAAAGATGCCCATTGGATTGCCAAACTTACCCGAATTGGTTTCCTACCAAAGAGTTTTGTTCCTGGTGAAACCATTCAAGAACTTCGGGAATTAACACGGCAACGCAAACACCATGTAGAAACACGTAATAGAGAGGTCAATCGTATTCATAATATTCTTCAATCCGGTGGTATAAAATTGACCACTTACATAGAGGATATTATGGGAGCTTCTGGAAGAAACCTGATGAACCTCTTAGTTAATGGAGAAGTGATAACGCCCACTATTATCAAAGAAAATGTTTTTACTTCTCTCAAGAAGAAGGTTCCGCAACTTCAGTTAGCTTTAGACGGATATTTCTCAGAGCATCATCGCTTTATGTTAGAGCAATCTTTAGATATCTACGATTTCTACACCCAACAAATGAAGTATTGGAAAAGCGAATTGACATCTACCTCAACCAATATGACCATCAACTCGATATTTTGGATAGTATTCCAGGTATTGATAAGGTAACCGCCTCTGTCTTTATCGCTGAAGTTGGCATTGATATGGAGCAGTTCCCGACTCCTGGCCACTTGGCTTCTTGGGCTGGGCTTTGTCCCGGTAACAATGAGAGTGCTGGCAAGAAGCGTAGTAGTAAGACTTGACACGGTAATGCTTACTTGAAGAAATGTCTCTACCAAGCGGTCTATGCGGCTAGGCGACAGAAAAACAGTCCAATTGCCCTACGCCTTTATCAATTACAAGCCAGACGCGGACCACAGAAAGCCACTATCGCCATTGCCCATTACTTATTAAAACTCGCTTATTTCTTGATTGGCAACAATCTGACTTACACAGACTATTGCCAACAAAAAAAGATTGTTAGAGACGAGCTAACAATCTAAATAAATTTTTTCACCTTGATTATATCATGGGGAGGGATTTTTGTGCTTTTTGGAAGTTTTCGTATAAAAGGTGCTAACCTCGCTAATATTTTGCATCAAGCAACTTGAGGCTAGAGCTTGTCAATAACCTTCTGGGCGAAGTCGCTGGTCGAGAGGGCTTCCACGCCCATGGCAGGGGCAAAGTCGGCGGTTACTTTTTTGGCTTGGATCGTTGCTTCGACAGCCAGTCGAATCTGGTCAGCGGCTTGCTTCCAGCCCAGATAGTCCAACATCATGACGGCAGATAGAAGCATGGAACAGGGATTAGCCTTGTTCTGACCAGCAATATCGGGTGCCGTTCCGTGGGTGGCTTCAAAAATGGCCTGCCCAGTCTGATAATTGATATTGGCTCCTGGCGAGATACCAATGCCCCCGACCTGAGCAGCCAGGGCATCACTGGCATAATCGCCATTGAGATTGGTCAGAGCCACCACTTGGAAGTTTTCTGGATGGAGCAAAATCTGTTGCAGGAAGTTATCAGCGATAATGTCATTGATAACCAGGCGGCCATCAGCTAGCTCTTGGGCATAGTCCTGCTGGGCTAATTCATAGCCCCATTTGCGAAAGCCCCCTTCGGTGAATTTTTGAATATTCCCCTTGTGGACTAGGGTGACGGTCTTGAGGCCATTTTTCAAAGCATAATCAATGGCTGAGCGAATTAGCCTTTGACTACCTTCACGTGAAATCGGCTTGATGCCAATTGCCGAGGTTTCCGGGAAACGAATCTTCTGAACGCCCATTTCTCCTTGTAAAAAGTTGATAACCTTTTTGACCTCGGGACTGCCGACCTCCCACTCAATACCAGCATAAATATCCTCGGTGTTTTCTCGAAAGATGGTAATATCCGTCTTTTCGGGTTCCTTGAGAGGACTAGGCACGCCCTTGAAATAGCGAACTGGGCGAACACAGGCAAAGAGGTCCAGCTCTTGTCGCAGGGCAACATTGAGAGAGCGTCTCCCTTGACCAACTGGGGTCCCTAGAGGCCCCTTGATGGCAATGAGATTTTCCCTAATGGCAGACAAGGTTTGCTCGGGCAGGGCTTGTCCTGTTTGGCGGATAGCCTTCTCTCCTGCTAAAGCTTCCTGCCAGTCAATCCGGCGTTTGCCAGCATAGGCCTTAGCCACTGCTGCATCCAGGATAGAACGAACAGCTGGCCAAATGTCCTGGCCAACTCCATCACCCTCAATATAGGAAATGACTGGAAAATCAGGCACCTGCAAGTGACCATCTATCATAGAAATGTTTTCAGACATGGGACTACCTCCTGTTAATTGGGATATAGGTCAAGTTTTTGAGACCAACATAATGGGAGCGAGGGCGGATGAGCTTATTATTCTTCCTTTGTTCTTGAACATGAGCAATCCAGCCTGCCATCCGACTCATAGCAAAAATCAAGGTGAAAATATCACTATCAATTCCTAGAGCATGATAAACGGTAGCGGAATAAAAATCGACATTTGGAATCAACCCCTTCTTGTCGCGGATAAAGGCTTCGACTTCCTGAGAAAGTTGGTAGAGATCAGCATCCTCTCCCCCTTCTGTCAGGACCTTGGCCATTTCCTTGAGATACTTCTGACGGGGGTCAACCTTTTTATAGACCCGATGGCCAAAGCCCATGATTTTTTCCTTGGAATCTAATTTTTCTTGTAGATAGCCATGCGTATCACCCGACTGACGAATATCCATGAGCATGTCAAAGACCCGTTCATTGGCTCCACCATGCAATTTTCCCTTGAGGGTGCCGACGGCTGTCGTGATGCAGGAATAAAGGTCGCTCAAGGTTGAGGCCGTCACACGAGCCGCAAAGGTTGAGGCATTAAACTCATGATCAGCATGGAGAATCAGGGCCTTGTTGAAGGCTCGCACTTCCAGCTCAGTCGGCTCCTGCCCCTTTAACATATAAAGAAAATTAGCTGCAAAAGATAAATCTTCTCTGGGTTCAATCGGTGTCAGCCCCCGACGCAGGCGGGCAAAACTGGCAATAATAGTCGGTACCTTGGCCATAATTTGGATAGACTGGGCATAGATGTCCTGCCAATCCTCTTCTTCCGCATGGACATTGTAAACCCCCAGGAGGGAAACGGTCGACCGCAGGACACTCATGGGATGGAGGTGGGGGCGAGATTGGATGAGAATACATTGCTCCACCGCATCGGAAATGGCATATTCAGACCGCAGACGTTTTTCAAACTGCGAGAGCTCCACCCGAGTGGGAAGATGAAGATTCCACAGCAGGTAGATAATTTCTTCAAAACCAGCATTATTGTCCATAAATTCAGAGATGTTGTAGCCGGCGTAGGAGAGCCGGTCCTGCTCAATGGCTGATATCCTTGTATCGCTGGCTATCATATTCTTCATTCCCATACTATCTGTCATCATTTTCCTCCCTTGTAACTTTTTATCTATTGAGGTCTAGGTCAATCGCTAGCAAGTGCCTGGGCTTCTAATTTCTTCTTGACCACCATTGGTAGGATGCCTCCGTAGCGGTAATAACGGATGTCGGCATCGGCATCAAAGCGTAGGCGAGCCTTAAATTCCTTGCTACCCTGGTCAGATTTAGCCTTGACGGTCACGATTTGGCCGACAGTTACTTGGTCATCTAGGTCAATATCATAGGTTTCATAACCTGTCAGGCCTAGGCTCTCTGCATTTTCTCCCTCTAGAAATTGTAGGGGAAGAATGCCCATCATGACCAGATTCGAGCGGTGAATTCGCTCAAAGGATTCTGCCAGAACAGCCTTGACCCCTAGAAGACCGGCCCCCTTGGCTGCCCAGTCCCGACTGGAGCCCATGCCGTAATCCTTGCCAGCGATGACCAGACTAGCTATTCCAGCCTGCTGATAATTCATGGCTGCATCGTAAATCGGGATGACTTGCCCTTGATATTTGGTCCAGCCTCCAATTTTTCCGTCAGCCAGTTCATTTTTAATGCGGATATTGGCAAAAGTCCCCCGCATCATGACTTGGTGATTGCCTCGACGGCTACCATAGGAATTGAAATCCTTGTAGTCCACTCCTTGTTCTTGTAAATATTTAGCTGCTGGACTGGTGCGGGCAATATTCCCGGCAGGCGAAATATGATCGGTGGTGACAGAATCACCAAATTTAGCCAAGACCGACAGATTTTTGAGGGGCTCAATGGTCAAATCTTCCTTGAGCTGGTCAAAATAAGGCGGGTTTTGGATATAAGTCGAAGCGGGATTCCAAGCGTAGTTCTTGCCCTTTTCAACCTCAATCTGGTTCCAACGCTGACTATCACTAAAGACAGAACTGTATTCTTTGGCAAAAAGGTCCCGAGTGACATAGCGATTAACGTAGTCGGACACTTGTTCCTGACTTGGCATGATGTCTTCAAGATAAACAGCTCTGCCATTGCCATCAAAACCAAGAGGCTCGCTGGTCAAGTCAATATTAGTCGTCCCAGCCAGGGCGTAAGCCACAACTAGGGGTGGGCTGGCCAGAAAATTCGCCTTGACCAGAGGGTTGATTCGCCCTTCAAAGTTACGATTTCCTGAGAGAACCGCCGAAGCCAACAAGTCCTCCTGACGAATGGCCTCTGCCACCTCAGGCAGGAGATCTCCAGAATTTCCGATACAAGTGGTACAACCATAGCCAACCAGGTTGAAACCTAGCTGATCCAGATAGGCCTGCAGCCCCGAATTTTTCAGGTAGCCGGTGACGACCTTGGAGCCCGGAGCTAGAGAGGTTTTAACGGTCCTAGGAACTCTCAAGCCCTTTTCAACAGCCTTCTTGGCTAAGAGGCCTGCTGCCAATAGGACATAGGGATTGGAGGTATTGGTGCAAGAAGTAATGGCAGCGATAGCCACATGCCCTGTTTGGATGGTTTTATCCCCATCCGCAAAATGGACCGTCGCCTTTTTCTCGATTTCTTCTTCTGCTATGCCAAAGCCCCGCACGCCAACTTCTCGGACCAGGCTAGCCTGAAATTCTTGCTTGGCTTGGGACAACTCAATCAAATCCTGAGGCCGTTTTGGTCCCGAAATAGCCGGCTGAACCGTGCTTAGGTCAATGTCGACAATCTTGCTATAGGTGGCTTGCTTGTTTTCATCGTAAAAGAGATGATTGGCCTTGGCATAGCTTTCAGCCAGAGCGATATGAGCTTCTGGGCGATTGGTCAATCGCATATAATTGAGCGTTTCCTCATCAATTGGGAAATAACCACAGGTTGCTCCGTACTCAGGGGCCATATTGGCAAGAGTAGCTCGTTCAGCCAGGCTCAAGGACTTGAGACCTGGACCAAAGTATTCGACAAATTTACCAACCACATTTTCCTGTCGCAAAAGCTTGGTCACCTTGAGGGCCAAGTCGGTTGCTGTTGCCAGCTTGGGAAGCTGGCCTGTCAAACGAACTCCGACGACCTCTGGCACTGGGAAATAAGAGGCTTCCCCTAACATAGCAGCCTCAGCTTCGATACCGCCGACACCCCAGCCGAGCACGCCCAGACCATTAATCATAGTGGTATGACTATCGGTTCCAAACATGGAATCGGGGTAAAGCTGGCCATCCTTTTCAATGATGACCGGGCTGAGGAATTCAATATTAACTTGGTGAATAATTCCCGTTGCAGGTGGAACCGCCCGATAATTGTCAAAGGAATTTTCCGCCCACTTGAGGAACTCATAGCGTTCATTATTGCGGGTGAATTCGAGGGCAATATTCTCATCAAGGGCAGAGGGCTTGCCAAAAACGTCCACCTGCACGCTATGGTCAATGACCAAATCAACCGGAATTTCCGGGTTAATCAAATCGGGATTGCCCCCGCCTTTAACCACCGCATCCCGCATAGAAGCCAGGTCAACAACGACTGGAACCCCAGTGAAGTCCTGTAGGATGACCCGACTGGGTTTAAAGGGTACTTCACCTTGAGGCTGACCTGCCTGATAATGAATGAGATTATTGATGTCTGCCTCTATCACATCCTGACCATCAGCCTTACGCAGAAGGCTTTCCAAGAGAATGCGAATGGTGTAGGGAAGCCTATCAAGCTCGACATTTTGAGCTCGACAAGCGGCCTCAAGGTCAAAATAGTCAAAATCACCACTCAGTGTTTTCAAGCTTTTCTTATAGTTTTCAATCATAGAACCCTCCTTCTTGATCGGTCTTCTCTTATCCATAACCTTCCGCAAGACAGCTTGCACCAAATCAACAACAAATTCCTCGAAACTTTGGCTAATTCTAGACCAAACCCTCGGAAACTTTGCTAGGTCGAAGTTCAGCTCTCGGCAACTTTTCCGAGCCGAGACCAGGCTCCAAAGCCTGCACACGTTCGACCTCAGGCCGTCTTACCTAAAACAAATGCCTAGATGGCATCGCCACCTCGCTCTTTGGTACGAATCCGGATAACATCTTCAATCGGAAGAACGAAAATTTTCCCATCGCCAACTTCACCCGTTTCTACAGCCGAACATACCAGATCGACAATGGTGTCCACGGCAACGTCCTTAACAACGACTTCTACTTTCACCTTGGCCAAGAGGGTCGGGGTAATAATTTGGCCCCGAACAATTTCGGAAAAGCCCTTCTGACTACCATAACCGAGGACCTGGCTGACTGTGAGCCCCTTGGCCATACCGGTTGACGTCAATCGCTCTTTCAAATCCTCTAATTTATCTGGACGAATAATCGCTTCAATTTTTTTCATGATGACCTCCTTAAATGAAGCTATTAACAAGCTTGACAAACCTTTGCACTTTCAACGTTCTAATAATCTAACCATCCAAGCCCATAAAGGTAGGATAAGCTGTTTCCTCATGTTCACTATCATCCAGTCCAATGACTTCGGCACGCTCCTGGACACGAATGGGCATAAAGTGAGCAATAACGCGAATCAGCAGATAAGAAACCAGGGCTGACCAGAGAACAGTCACCAGAATCGCTGCCAGGGTCACCAGAAAGAGACTAGGACTGCCATAAACCAAGCCAAAATGATGACCATCTAGAGCTAGGCTGGGTTGAGTAAAGAGACCAGTCGCAAGTCCGCCGAAAATTCCACCAATCCCGTGACAGCCAAAGGCATCAAGAGCATCGTCGTATTCAAACTTATGCTTGATGATGGAAATGGCCAAGTAGCAAACTGGACTGACCAGAAGGCCAATCAGCAGGGCACTCCAGACGGGAACAAAGCCAGCACCAGGCGTAATAGCGACAAGACCAGCCACCAGACCCGTTGAAGCTCCAACAAGTGAGGGCTTTCCTGCAAAATAATAATCCAAGCTAATCCAAGAAATCAGACCAGCGGCTGCAGAAACGTGGGTGGTCACTAGAGCATGAACCGCCAAAGCATTGGCAGTGAGAGCAGAGCCAGCATTAAAACCGAACCAGCCGAACCACAAGAGACCCGCTCCCAGAAGAACAAAAGGAATATTGTGAGGCCGATAGTCCATCTGTTTAAAATCTCTGCGTTTGCCAACAACGATGGCCAGAACCAGACCCGAGACCCCTGAAGTAATATGGACAACATCACCACCTGCAAAGTCAATTGTTCCCCACTTGGCCAGCAGACCATCATCCCAAACCATGTGGGCAAAGGGATAATAAACTAGAAACATCCAAGCGACCAGAAAAATCAGTAGGGCTTTAAACCGCATGCGACCTGCAACAGCTCCTGTTAAAATTGCTGCAGTAACCGCTGGAAACATCATTTGAAAAGCTGCAAAGAGCATATCTGGCACTGCGAGGCCACGACTACTGTGACTTTCGGATACTCCTGATAAGAAAAGATGACTGAAATTTCCGATCAGAGTTCCCTTGCCGCCAAAGGCTAGAGAGTAACCTGCCAAAACCCAAAAGAGAGATGTCATGCCTAGTGGAATAACGGCCATCATCATAGTGTTGATGACGTTTTTCCGCCGACCAAGACCCCCATAAAAGAAGGCCAGACCGAAGGACATCAACATGACCAAGGCCGAACAAATCATGATAAAAGCAATACTACCAGAATCCATAGACAAGTCCTTTCCGTTTTCGTTAGTTATGTCATGAAATATAACATCAGAAAATAAATTTGTCAACGTTTTCTTGGAAAATTTGTAAAAAAATATCAGAAAATCCGAATTTTATGTTAGGTTTTCTGACATAGTCTCGACTTTTCACTCTATCTCAAACTCCCAAAAGGATCAAAAAAGCACCTCCAAAGAGATGCTTGCTCATATTTAATAAAACTCATTATAAGTCGTGGTAAATATTATAAAGGACCTGGCGGGTGAGGCCATGGTCTTTAGCGACTTGTTTGATGGCCTGATTAGGCTTGGATCCTTGGGCAATGGCTGTTTCTACCAGAGCCTTGAGGTCCGAATCTTCAAGCTCAGCTAGACTTTCTTCCTGGCCACTGCTACCTGCCACCACCAGAAGGCATTCCCCCTTGGCAGGATTGTCCGCCAAATAGGCCAGAAGGTCAGAAATAGAGCCCCGCTGATATTCCTCATAAATCTTGGTTAACTCTCGCACCAGTACCACCTGACGGTCCCCATAGACCGACCGCATATTGGTTAGGGTATCAACCAGCCGATAGGGCGATTCGTAAAAGATTTGGGTTTCAGGGTAGGCCAATTTTTGTTGGAAGAATTCTAACTGTTGCCCCTTCTTACGAGGAAGAAAGCCATAAAAAATATGGGGCTGGGGGGCCAGACCACTAGCAATCAAAGCCGTAATCCCAGCCGATGCTCCTGGTAGGGCAATGACAGGGATATCTTCTTTAATCGCTGCTAGAACCAAATCATGGCCAGGGTCAGAGATAGAGGGCAGACCGGCATCAGAAACCTGGGCTAGATTTTTTCCAGCCAAGAGCAAATCTAGGAGGTCAGGAATCTTCTCATAGGCATTGTGCTCATGGAAGGAAATCTGCTTGGTAGCAATTTCAAAATGCTTGAGCAAGAAGCCGGTATTCCTGGTATCCTCCGCACAGATAAAATCGACAGCCTTGAGAATTTCCACCGAACGGTAGGTCATGTCCTGCAGATTACCGATTGGGGTCGGAACCAGATAGAGCTTCCCAGTCTTTTCTTCCCCCTTAAAAGATTTTTGCAGCTGCATGCCTTACTCCCTGTTCAATAGCTCCATACAAAAGAGACAGTCCTCATTGTCATCCCGGCGTTTGCCATAGTCATTGTTGCAGACATGAAAGCCATCCTCATAGATGGACTCCAAATTCCCTCGTCCCTGACTGGAGGACTTGGCTGGCATCTTCTCATCCACATCAGACAGGCGTTCTCGCAGCTTGGCATTCTCCAAACGCAGCTGGGAATTTTCCTCCATGATTTCCTGCATTTTTTTCTTCATCAATTCGACCTGGGCAAAATTTTCCATCAAATTGTTGGAAACATCGTCGAAGGCAGTAAAGAGTTCATTTTTATCCATGTAAACTAATCTCCTCCAAACTATAGGTCAATAGGCTGGCCCGGTCTTCAAAACGGACCTTGACCGTTTCAGCAAAGACGTCCATACCTGCCACGGTTCCGCTACCTTCCGCCGTTTCCACCGGACTACCAAAATCAGGAAACTTCTGCTTGGCTTCTCGGTAAAAGTCATCCTCAAAGCTGAGACAGCAGAGCAGACGGCCACAAAGACCTGTTGTTTTTCCAGTATTTAGGGAAAGTCCCTGGTTTTTGACCATCTTAATCGAAACGGGTGGAAAATCTCCTAGGAAACTAGAGCAACAAAGTGGGCGACCACAGGGACCTAGACCACCAAAAATCTTGGCCTCGTCTCGGGTATTGATCTGCCGCAATTCAATCCTAGCCCGGAAATAACCCGCCAAGTCCTTGAGCAACTGGCGGAAGTCCACCCGGTGCTCAGCCGTAAAAGAAATGAAGACATGACTGCGATCCAGCGGGAAGGCAATACTAACCAGCTTCATCTTCAGATTACGGTTGGCAATCATATCCTTGACCGCCGTCATATTGTCTTGGGCAAAAATCTGATTAGCCCGATACCGTTCTAGATCCTGCTGACGAGCCGGTCCCAGTACCCTATCCACTTGAGCAGGTAAGACCTTATCATCCAGGTCCTGATTGGCCTGAACGACCTGAGCCAGACGGTTGCCCTTTCGCAGGGGAACCACGACTAAATCATTTTTTTCATAAGCTTGATCTGGCAAAACATAGGAAAGGAGGTCATTTTCCTCATATTTTACCCCTATTACTTCTGTCATTTTAACACCATATATTCTAAGACATTTTGAAAGCTGACATTACTAAGCCACATCTGTCTAGCCTGATAGACCTTAGTGACCTGACCTGGCACTTGCTTTCGTCCCAGCAGGACCAGTAAAAGATTAAAGGCCAAATCCTGTTCCGCCTTATCAGTCGCTAGGCTAGCCAGATGAGTCACCTGCAAGAAGGCCTGGTCGGGAGCCTGATCCAAGCCAGCAATAAACTTCTCCAAACTGCGACAGAGGTCATCAAATTTAGCCATATCTGCCAGAGCCAAGGCCGAAGCCTCATCATCGGCCACCGCTGCAATCAGGCCAGCCTTACTTTTCAAGAGACCCTTTTCCTGCAGGAGATTTTCTAGATAGGCTTGATTTTTAGGAAAACGAAAAATCTGACAACGACTCCTAATGGTCGGTAGGACCTTACTCTCGTCTGAGGTTAATAGAATCATATAAGAGGAAGACTGCGGTTCCTCAATAAATTTCAGGAGACTGTTGGCCGCGTTGACATGCATCTTGTCAGCATCTCGGATAATAAAGACTTGAGACTGACCCTCAAAACCAGAACGGGTAAAATCTCGCAGGAGCTCACGAATCGTATCTGTCTTGATAACATTACCCTGGGGCTCAATCACCTTAACATCGGAAAAATCCCGTTCAGCAATCAGTCGGCATTCCCGACAATGACCGCAAGGGAGACTATCCTGTAAATTCTCGCAGAATTGACTTTGAGCCAAAAAGATTGCCATCTCATAGCTGGCAAAATTCCCTGAGAAAAGGTAGGCGTGGCTGAGCCTGTCCGCCTGCAAGATGTGATGAAATTCCTGAAAAATCTTGGGTTGTAAGTCTGCTAAATCCATCCTTAGTCCTTTGCCAGTGCCAGCTGGATAGTCGAAAGAGCATCCGCAACCACCTTTTCTAACTCTTGGGCCGCATCAATGACCTTGATTCGCTCAGGCTGACTCTTGGCTAGCTCCAAATAGCCCTGCCGCACGCGTTGGTGCATGTCCAATTTTTCCAAATCCAAACGATTAACTTCCCGAACCTCAGCCTGTTCAATCCGAGCCAGACCAACCTCAGAGGGAAGGTCAAAGAGTAGGGTCAACTCAGGCTTGGTCTCCTCGATAGCATAGTCGTTGAGCCAGCTAATATCAGCAACTGACAGACCTCGCCCATAGCCCTGATAGGCCACCGAGCTATCAATAAAGCGATCCACCAAAACCAGCTTGCCTTGGGCCAGAGCCGGCAGGACCTTTTCGACCAGATGTTGTCTGCGTGCTGCAATATAGAGCAAGAGCTCGGTCTTTTCATCCATAGCCGTATTATTGACATCTAAAATGACCTCGCGGATACTCTCAGCAATGGCCACCCCACCAGGTTCCCGAGTAGTCACCACTGGATAACCTTGATCTTCTAGTAAGGGAACCAATTTTTCGAGAACGCTGGTTTTACCAGCCCCATCAGGTCCCTCGAGGGTGATTAAATGCCCTTGATTTTGCGTGTTCAGATTTTCCATAGTACTTTTATTTTACCAAAAAACTGGTGAGATTGCTCCCACCAGTCCCCAAAAATAATCACATAATTTACTGATTTAATGCCTGACCCTGAGCGGAGCAAGACTTCAAACTCAGCAGTTAGCCAATCCTAAAACAGTGCCTTGGCATGAGTTTCTTGAATATCGTCAACAGTCAGGCCAGCTGCTTCTAGTTTCGCTTTGAGATCGGCGATGTCCACCTTCCCGTCAATTTGGATTTCATTAACAACTTGGCCATGCTTGGCTCCTGCAATAACAGTCCGGCGAATATTGAGGCCTTCCTTGGCAATAGTGCTGACAATCTTTTCCAGAACGCCGACACTATCATCAGCCAGAATCCGAACCCGCACGCCTTCTTCACCGTAACCGGAGACTTCTAGGAAGGTCCGGAAGACATCCTTATCCGTAATGATACCTGAAACGACACCATTTTCTTCGACAGGCAAAACGCCAACCTTGTGGGTCATCATCAGATAAATGGCGTCTTCTACGCTAGCAAAAGGCGAGACAGTCACCACATCCTTAATCATAATATCACGGATTTTGGTCTTATTGAGCAAATAGTTCATTTCATAGATGGATAAGCTGGTCGCCTTAGAAGGACTATTTTCAGCCATGGTCCCAGCGGTCACAATCCCCACCAATTTGTCATTTTCAATAACAGGCAGACGACGCAAACCTTGTTCTCGCATAACATCCGCTGCATGGGCAACCGTTGTCTCAGGCGATACGTAGACAACCTTCCGAGTCATAAAATCTCTAACAGCCATAATCAGTCAACCTCACTTATTTTCTAAATGGTATGGAAGAAAACTCCACATTTCATCTTCTTGGCCCTATTATACCACTTTTTTGAGAACGGTTTCAATATTTTCATGGATTTTTTCAAGTGATTTTTTACTTTGAAGGAGAAAAGCTATTTATAAATATTTGTCATTAGTTTATCAGAACTAGTTTTTAAATTAACTAATCTTTGCTGTGTTAACTGGCATTTACCTTCGTGAACCAGTCTTTCTAATATTCTTCTTCCTAATGCTCCTCCAATATGAAATTCTCTTTCTGAAAAATCTAGACACAATTTAATTTCTGAACTTGGCTTAAAACCTAGCCACTTTTGCATTGAACTAATACCATTTGGGGTTAAGCAATAATTAATAGGCGTTTCCTTTTTGACTAGTCCACTTTCTATTAATTCTTTCAATATTGAGACACCTGATTTTCCTGCTAAATGATGCAAACAGGTTCTTGCCTGACCAAGCTTAATAGCTTGAGAACGATTAGCCAAAAGTGAAATAGCCCTTTTTCCTTCTACCGTTAAGGAAATCAATTCATTATCTAGTTTATAATAATTTCTCCCATAAAAAGGAAATACTATTATTTCGGGGCTACTCTCTAAAAAACTGTTTTCTTCATCTGACAAAGAACGGCCTAAGGTTCTCTCAATTTCAATCTTAGTTAAAAATAATTTTCCCGACAATATTGATTCAATTTGTGATACTGACAAAACATTCACCACCTTTAGTTAATTCTTGAAAAACTGATAGAAATCAGGCATCAATTGTGTTACTAATTCCGTTGGTTCGTAAAGGACAAATTTCTTTGATTTCTTAGTTTTCAACAAGTTCGCTTCCTTCAAAATTTGCAAATGCCTAGAAACACTCGAATTACTTAATGACAGGATTTGTGCCAAGGACTGGGTGGTACTAGGTTTCTTTATCACATAATTCATAATTTGTAGTCGTATTGGATCACTTAAAGCTTTAAAAATAGTTACTAATTCTTCTGGCGTTGAATCATAGTAATCGGACTGTTCTGTAATATCATAGGTAATAGCAATTCCTTGTTCAAAAGTCTCAACAAACAAATGTGGCCAAATAAAATAACTAGGAAGTAACATGATAGAATCGGTATCTTTCAGCTGAATCTTTTGATCAAAGGGCTTAATAATAACCAGATTATCCTTTTTCCACTTTATACGATCCACTTGTAAATGATTAAACATTTCAACTAAACCGTGCTTTCTTAAGAATAAGGATTGCTTTCGAATCTCAGCTAATAGTTTCTGTTGGAGTGATTTTTCGGTCCATGTATCGTCATATATTTCTCGTCTATACCAATCAATAAAGTTAAAAAGTCGTTGATAAACTCCAGATGCATCAGTCTTTAAATCGTTAATTAACTGCTTATCCTTGTTTAGAGAAAAATCTTTCCACTCTAGACCTTTTGCCAATTGGGGAATAAAGGAATTCTCTCGCTCATTGGCTACTTTTTCTAATTGCTCAATCAACTTAAAGGTAGGTAGTTCAATAAGAAATTTTCTTAAACATTGTATTTCTTCATCAAGTGTCGTAGCATGATACCGAAAATTGCATAATAAAATTGGAGAAACACCTAGTTCGTAAAGAGGTTGAAAATAGTGAAGACTTTCATAAAAATCATCTGTCAATTTTTCCTGAGTTTTAATTGCCCAATCGATATTGGTACCATGATGACGTGGATTTAATAAAACATGCAGGCTTCTAAAGAGTTCATTGAGAGGAGAATAGACAAATTGTACCCTTTGAGTCAGAGTTTCATCAGTCTTAATAGCGTAATTGCTAAACCGAATAGTTATGGCCATTTAGTAAGCTCTCCTTTCAATTCGAAATTCCTAGAATCGATTGATTATCATTTCCATCCATTGCATCATGTCTATAATTTTTAGAAAAGGAGTTAGGTTATATGATACACGATAGTAACTATTCAAGATATAGTGCCGAAGCTAATGAAAACGAGGAGGTAAAAAACAATGAGTAGCAGATTAAGAGACTCACTAATAACTACTATTGCTGGTCTTGGAATGCTCTTGTCAACCTTGGATACAGGTATTATAAATGTGGCCTTATCTTTTTTAAAGGTGCATTTTCAAACAACAACTAATATTACAGCCATCGCAGTTACAGGCTACTCTTTAGACTTAGCTATCTTTATTCTCCCCTTGGGTATCTTTAGTGATAAATTTGGAAAATTGAAGATTTCTTACCTTGGATTTATTCTCTTTGGACTTAGTTCACTCTTTTGTGGCTTTGCAAACAGTATTGGTTGGCTGATTGCTGGCCGTGTTATCCAAGGAATCGGAGCCGCTGCCTTGCAAGCTACATCCGCTGCTTTAATTACAACCTTAGTCTCAGAAGAGAATAAAAATAGTTCCATCAGTGTTTTAGGAGTTATGATAGGGCTTGGTCCCGTATTGGGTCCATCTCTAGGAGGAATCTTACTCTCCTGAAACATCTGGCACTTTATTTTCTGGATTAATGTCCCCTTTGCAATCATCGCCATCATTTTTAACCACTATCTTCTTAAAAGAATAGCTGAGAATACTACTAATCAAAAGTTAGATAGACTTGGCACAATTATCAATGCCGTAATGTTAATTTTCCTTTTATTAGGACTGTCATTATTAAGCAGGCCTAGGCTATTAGTGATTAGTCTTGTTTTAATCGTTATTAGTCTATTAATCGGCTGGTTATTTTACCGCTTTGAATTAAAAAAGACCAACCCACTTATAAACGTTAAGGAAGTAAGAGCTAACTCCAAATTGTCATCTTATTTATTGCAGACCATCGCATTCGGTTTCGCATCAGCTGTAATATTTTTGCTACCTCCCTTTATCTTCGAACAGCTCTACCATTTAGGATTTGGCCTCACGGGCTTCCTTGTTTTAGGTGCTCCAGCCAGCCTGGTAATATTTTCACGAGTTTCTGGAAAATTAAACGATGGAAGTAAAAATATATTCTTTAGTCGATTAGGATTAGGTATCATCTGTCTATCCTTGATTTTCCTGCTGCTACTGACCCCGAAGTGGCCCTACTTCCTTCTAACCTTAGGTCTATTCATTTATGGTATTGGCGGTGGCTACTTCCAGCCTGCTAATATCGCTAGCATCATGCAAGCAAGTCCTATAGAAATGCAAGGTAGTGCAGGAGCACTACAACGGATGGCCCAAAATGTTGCTATTGCAAGTGGTTCAGCGATAGGTGCAACCTGCTTAAATCTCTGGCCTAATAATCTCCTACTAGCGACACGTGTTGCTTGGACTATTACTTTAATTCTAGTAATTTTTAGTCTAAAAGAAATGGTAACTGCCAGATTGAAAAAATAACGAAGTATTGATAAGACAGGAGTAATAGACATTAAAAAGACCCATACTGAGGTCTTTTTTCATTGAAAAAAGCTGGGAAAACCCAGCCTTTTTTGATTAATCTTATTCCCCCAAATCTACATTGTGGTAGACCTTTTGGACGTCCTCGTCATCTTCCAGGACATCAATCAAGCCTTGGAAGACTTCTAAATCTTCGCCAGACAGTTGAACTTCAGATTGCGGAATCATTTCTAATTCGGTAACTTGGAATTCTTCCACACCGTTGGCCCGCAGGGCTTCCATTCCCTTGTGGAGATCAGTTGGTGCAGTATAAACTGTGATTGACCCATCTTCTGCTTCGACATCATCGATATCAACATCAGCTTCCAAGAGTTGTTCAAAGATGCTATCGGCATCTTCACCCTTGAAAACAATGACACCCTTGCGGTCAAACATATAAGAAACAGAACCAGAAGCACCCATGTTTCCGCCGTTCTTCCCGAAGGCTGAACGAACATTGGCCGCTGTCCGATTGACATTGGAAGTCAGGGTATCAACAATAATCATCGAGCCATTTGGCCCAAAACCTTCGTAACGCCCTTCAACAAAGGTTTCATCAGTATTTCCCTTGGCCTTGTCAATGGCCTTATCAATAACGTGCTTAGGTACTTGCGCTTGCTTAGCCCGCTCCAAAACAAATTTCAAAGTTGAGTTAGATTCTGGATCAGGGTCGCCTTGCTTGGCAGCCGCATAAATTTCAACCCCAAACTTAGCGTAAACCTTCGAGTTAGCACCATCTTTAGCTGTTTTCTTGGCAACAATATTAGCCCATTTACGTCCCATGGGTAAATCTCCTTTTAATCATTTTTATGTATCTTGTAAAGCTGAAATTCAATGATTTAAATCAGCTAAATCTTAAGTTATTATAGCAAGTCAGCCCCTAAAAAGCAAGGTGGGAGCTGGACGAGCAAGCCAAGTCAGCCTACCAGGTGAGGGAGCGGATGAATTTGGTCAGCAAGTTCACCCAGACCTTGCAACAAACTGCTAGATCCCTCTCAGCCTAAAGGAAATCGACTATGAGACCAGCCTAGTCTCCACTTTTTCCTACCAAGAAATCCCAGACTTACAGTTAATTCTTGCCTAGATTCTAATTAGACTCTATAATGAAAGTAAGAATGTAAACGAATTCACAATATCAGTCAGGTAATCGGACTAGACTAGTATTTAGAATTCCTATTCACACTCATTTCAGTTTAAAGGGAGGCATTCTCATGAAAAAAATTATCAATCGGGCAAGCGATGTCGTGACAGAAATGCTGGACGGCTTAGCTCACGTTCATAGCGACTTAGTTCATCGAGTCGAAGGATTTGACATCATTGCTAGAAATGCAGAAAAAACTGGCAAGGTTGGCCTCATCTCTGGCGGGGGTAGCGGACATGAACCTTCTCATGCTGGCTTTGTCGGTCAAGGCATGTTGTCAGCTGCTGTTTGCGGAGCGGTCTTTACTTCTCCTACTCCTGACCAAGTCTTCCAAGCCATTAAGGAAGCCGATGAGGGTGCTGGGGTCTTCATGGTTATCAAGAATTATTCTGGTGATGTCATGAATTTTGAAATGGCCCAAGATATGGCCGAGATGGAAGGTATTCAGGTGGCTAGCGTTATTGTCGATGATGACATTGCCGTTGAAGACAGCCTCTACACCCAAGGCCGTCGGGGCGTCGCAGATACCATTCTCGTTCATAAAATTTTAGGAGAAGCCGCTCGCTCAGGCCAATCTTTAGAAGAAATCAAGACTTTAGCTGATAAGCTGGGCAAAAATATTCATACCGTCGGTTTGGCTCTAAGCGGGGCTACTGTTCCCGAAGTCGGCAAACCTGGTTTTGTTCTAGCCGATGATGAGATTGAATTTGGCATTGGTATCCATAGTGAACCTGGTTACCGCCGGGAAAAAATGCGGACTTCCAAGGAATTGGTAACGAAATTGACCGACTCCTTCCAAGCTAAGACTGGTGATAAGTTCTGCATCCTCATCAATGGTATGGGAGCAACCCCACTCATGGAACAGTACATCTTTGCTAATGATGTGGCTAGTCTCCTGCAAGAAAAGGGCTTGGAGATTAGTTATAAGAAATTAGGCAATTATATGACCTCGCTGGATATGGCTGGCCTATCCCTGACCCTCATCAAATTAGAAGAGGACAGTTGGCAAGCAGCTCTGGAAAGCCCTGTAACTACTATTGCCTGGTAAAATTTAGGTGCAAGGAATTATTAGGAAGGAAGCCTATCATGGACATAAAGATTGCCAAGGCTTGGATGACAAGCTTCAATGACAAAATCCAAGAAAACAAAGATTACCTATCAGAATTGGACACCCCGATTGGCGATGGCGACCACGGAAGCAATATGGCTCGGGGGATGGCTGCCGTTATGGAAGCTCTGGACCAGTCTGAGCCTGCTACTACTGCTGACCTCTTCAAACTGGTCTCCATGCAATTATTAAGCAAGGTCGGGGGAGCATCCGGTCCCCTCTACGGTTCTGCCTTTATAGGTATGACCAAGGCAGAACAGGCCGGAGTTGATTTGCCTGGTCTGATTGAAGCTGGCCTCGAGATGATTCAAAAACGAGGCAAGGCCACGACCAATGAAAAAACCATGGTGGATGTCTGGGCCGGCGTTCTGGACGCACTTAAAGAAAATAAGTTAAATGCAGCAATCATTGACCAGCTGGTTCAAGCCAGCAAGGACATGAAAGCCACCAAGGGACGGGCCTCCTATGTGGGTGAGCGTTCCATCGGTCATGTTGACCCAGGCTCCTCTTCTTCTGGCCTACTTTTCAAGGCTCTCTTAGAAGTTGGAGGTACCTAAATGTCTGATATTGGAATCGTTGTCGTCTCCCATTCCAAAAATATTGCCCAGGGGGTCCTTGACCTGATTTCCGAGGTTGCTAAGGACATCTCTATCACCTATGTCGGCGGGACAGAAGATGGTAGCATCGGTACCTCCTTCGACCAGGTTCAGGCAGTCGTTGAGCAAAATGACAAGGACACCCTCCTGGTCTTCTTTGACCTAGGCTCTGCCAAGATGAACCTAGAAATGGTGGCAGACTTTACGGATAAGGAAATCATTATTAATTCTGTCCCAATCGTTGAAGGAGCCTATACTGCTGCTGCCCTCCTCCAGGCTGGCACGGACTTAGAAGCTATCAAGAGCCAACTGACAGAACTAACCATTAACAAATAGAACCACAAATCAAACACAAAAGAAAACGCTGGAATATCTTCCAACGTTTTTTCTATAGATTTTAACAAGACAAGTTGAGTTTAGAGCTATTGACCCAGTTTGAGCTAAGCCAAAACTAGATTAGATAATTCTGATATTTCGACAAAGTCATTCAGTAACCCGCTGACCTAATCTTGTCAAGCAAGAGTTCAAATTCGCGGAGCCGTCAGTCATTGGATCTAAGGCCACAATTCTAATCCTGACTCGTTTCTTTGATTAAGTCTGCCAGGCTGATTGGCTTACGGCCTAAAACTCGGTCGGCATCATTGGTCAGGCCGGCCTGCTCACCTGCTGCAATGGCGGTGTAGGTTGACACCCAACCATCATACTCCCAATCTTCCGCCGGCCAAGCCTTACGAGACTGGTAGGCCTCTTCGATTGTTTCAGGGATATAGCGGACCGTCTTTCCCAAGCCCTGACTAAGAATAGCTGCCGCATCAGTCATGGTCAAATCTTCTGGCCCCGTCATATCGAGGGTTTGATTTGTCCAGTTGCTTGGATTTTCCAAAATCTTCGCCAAAACTTGAGCAACATCCTGACGAGCAACCGCGGAGACCCTACCATCTCCAGCAGGACCCTTGATTTCGCCATAGGCTTGCCCCAATTCAAGAAAGAAATCCAAATAGAAATTATCACGGACAAAGGTATAGGCCAAACCCTGCTCCTTAATATAATTTTCCGTCGCTGCATGAGTTCGACTATAAGTAAAGGTGGCCTGATCGCTGGCATTGTAGAAGGAGGTGTAAACGATGTGCTTAACGCCAGCTTCCTTGGCACTATCAATGAAAGCCTTGTGCTCAGCCAAGCGGTTGAGACTCTCGCTAGCTGAAACCATGAGGAGAACGTCCACACCAGACAAAGCCTCCAAGGTCTCTGGGGATCGGTCATAGGCCGATCGGAAAACAGGCACTCCTGCAACTTTAGGAGCCCGCTCTGGCCGTCTCGCCAAATAACGTAAGTTTAAATTTTTTCCCTCTAGGAGTTGGGCAACCTGACCACCCAGATGACCAGTCACCCCTGTTAATGCAATAAGAGTCATAGATATACTTCCTCATTTCTATTTTTTCATTATAGCACGCCCCAGATTTGCTGTCCGATATTTATACTCAAAGAAAATTAGAAGTGGCCGAGGAAAGGGGCAAAGACATCAAGTCACTAAAGTAACTGATGTTTAACGGCAATCTCTATGGCGATTGCCTAGCCCCCTCACTAACTTCACACAGTTGGTAACATCGACCAACTGTGTTCTGTGTCGCACGAACCGCGACAGCTCAAAAGATCTGGGAGACCTTTTGAGGCGGGAAATGAGGAAAGCCTTGTTTTCCTCAGCAAGTACGGCAAAGTGAGTTAACGACGGGTAGTTTTGATTTTCGAAGAGTATTCAATCGCAAAAAAACTCCCACCCTTGTGGAGTGAGAGCTTCTCGACCAGAATGCTAGAAAAGAAATTAGACGAGGTAAAAATTCAAGTCATTAGGCTTGCGAAATGACTAACTTACCGTCAACCATATCGGCCTTGAGAGCTTTGACATCCAGATGATCCAGATAGAAGTCGGTGACCTTGTCACGAATTTGGCCTTCGATGACCCGACGCAGAGGCCGTGCTCCCATGGCTTCATCGTAACCTTCTTCAATCAGGTAAGCCTTAGCCGCATCGCTGACTTCCAAGGTCAAACCCTTCTTAGCCAAGGTGCGGTTGACTTCATCCAGCATCAAGTCAACAATTTCCTGCAAATCTTCTTTAGATAAATGAGAGAACTCGATAACCCCGTTGAAGCGGTTAAGGAATTCTGGACGGAAGAATGGTGCTAATTTATCTCGCAGACTAACTTCCTTACCATCTTCTTCTGGCACAGCACCAAAGCTATAGCCAGCATTAGAGGTGGCGATAATCACAGTATTCTTGAAGTTGACGGTGTTGCCTTGACCATCGGTCAGGCGACCATCGTCCAAAACTTGCAAAAGCAAGGTGATGACTTGTGGGTCAGCCTTTTCGATTTCATCAAGGAGGATAATAGAATAAGGATTGCGACGAACCCGTTCGGTCAAAGTGTTGGAATTGTCATCGTAACCCACATAACCAGCAGTCGTACCAATCAATTTAGAAACAGCCGTCCGGTCGCTATATTCAGACATATCCAAGCGAATAACGGCATCCTTGGTACCAAACATATCCAGGGCCAATTGCTTAGCCAATTCGGTCTTACCAACCCCAGTAGGTCCGACGAAGAGGAAGCTACCGATTGGGCGATTACCTTCATCAAAACCAGCTCGGTTCCGACGAATAGCCTTGCTGACGGCTTGAACTGCCTCATCTTGACCGATAACCTTGCCTTTCAGGCGACTACCCATTTCTTTCAAGCGTTCAATGTCGCTGGCCCCCATTTGTGAAACAGGAATACCAGTCATCCGTTCAACCGCTTGAGCCACATCATTGACTGTCGCCACAACCTTTTGATTTTCGGTATGGTTGTCAATTTGTTTTTGCAAGTCATCAATCTTTACTTTTTCAGCCAGAGCTGCTTCGTAATCTTCCTTATCAGCTGCAGCTTGTTGGCGGTCACGTGCTTTAGCAATACCAGCTTCCAAGGTCTTAACATCGGTTGCTGGATGTTGAGCTGCCAAGTGGGCCGCCGTCACATCGACCAAGTCAATAGCCTTGTCAGGCAGGGCCCTTTGGGGCATATATTGGATAGAATAATCCACCGCAGCCTTCAAAACACTATCTGGCAATTCCACATTGTGGTGTTGTTCATAGAGGGGCTTAATCCCTTGCAGGATAGCGAAGGTATCTTCTGCCGAAGGAGCATTGACCTTAACTTCATTGAAACGACGAGCCAGAGCTGCATTCTTCAAAATGGTGTTACGGTATTCATCTTGGGTCGTTGCCCCAATCACGGTTAGCTCACCACGAGAGAGGGCAGGCTTGATAATGTCGGCCAAACCCTTAGAGCCTTGACCATCACCAGTACTACCAGCACCCAAGATTTGGTGAATTTCATCAAAGAAGAGAATGATATTACCTGCTTGTTTGACTTCATCCATCAGCTTTTGAATGTTTTCTTCAAATGCCCCACGATATTGGGTACCAGCTTCCAGACCTGAAATATCAATGCTGATAATTTCCTTGTTCTTGATAGCAGCAGGCACATCACCTGCGACAATAGCTTGGGCCAAGCCTTCAACAACCGCTGTCTTACCAACACCAGCATCACCGACTAGGACAGGATTATTCTTGGTCCGACGAGCCAAGATTTCTGCTGTATCTTGAATTTCTTGGTTCCGACCGATAACAGGATCCAGCTTGCCTTGGCGAGCTTCTTCTGTCAGGTTACGCCCCAGATTAGCCAGGATACCACCTTGCTTGATTTGCCCTTGGTTTGCTTGGGAAGCCCCGTCTTGGATTGCTTCTTGATTAGGCAGGTGACCAGTTTGGCGATAGTAGTTAAATTCTTCCGGAGTGACTTCTCGACCATTGATGCGGTAGCGACGAGTTTCTGAATTGAAACCGCCCATGTTACCCATCAGTTGATTGAAAATATCGTCCATATTGTTAAATCCAAAATTGTTGTTCATAAGAGTACCTCTTTACTTTTCTAATTTTATATTTGACTATTACTGACCTTTTATTCAAAAAATTTTTTCAGAACCTAAAGTTCCGAGATTGGAATCAAATTCTGACCTTTTTTGACCTTCTATTGAAAAATAAAAAGCCATGTTACAAAGGGCCTTAGGAAAACCGTATGAAAATAGGGAAGGAATAGAAAATCTTGATTTTCTAGTAGCTTCACTTTTTTCTAGGTTTTAGCCCGTCTTCAATTTTTAAACAAAACAATCAGTTTCTTCATCAGGGTTCTCCTCTCATCTCCTAACCCTGTGATAATAATATATCATATTGATCAGTAAAGGTCAATAGTGTTTTTGACTTTTTTTGACCTTTTTGAAAAATATTTTTTTCAAAGATAAATTGTAAAATATAGTGCAACAAAAAAACTCATAGCGTTTCATTGGTGTAAACTGTAAGTAACCACACAAACAGAACCCGAGGAAAAACTATGAGCTACTCCCATCTTACCATAACCGACCGAATAAAGATAGAAACCTACTTAGAATTAGGTTTGAAACCTTGCCAAATTGCAAATAAACTTGGCGTCCATAAGTCTACTATTTCAAGAGAGTTAAGACGATGCCAAAATGGTTATTCCGCAGCCTTAGCACAGGAACAGTACGACCACAGGGCTAAGCAAAAAGGTCGGAAGTCTCGTTTGACACCAAAGTTGAAAAAGGAAATTGAGG
>NZ_JMLC01000023.1 GCF_000686605.1 Streptococcus sobrinus DSM 20742 = ATCC 33478
CGACCGAAAGAGTCGCTATCAAATCATCCGTCTCATACCCGACAAGTCGGCAAGTTCAGTCAATCAGGCTTTGAGAGCAATTCTACAAGAGTACCAGATTAACTCCATCACAGCTGATAACGGGACAGAGTTTAGTCGCTTATCGGATGTTTTTGACCCTGAGCACATCTATTACGCCCACCCTTATGCTTCTTGGGAGCGGGGCACCAATGAGAATCACAATAGGCTCATCCGTCGTTGGTCACCCAAGGGAAGCAAAAATGCGACTCCACAAGAAGTCGCAGTCATTGACAATTGGATAAACAACTATCCGAAGAAAATACTGGATTACAAATCCCTCAGAGAAGTTTTATCTGCTGGCTAACTTGGACTTGAAATTTGGCTCCTATTATCGTAACTATGCGCCTAAAGAGCTAACACAGCGTCGAAATGTTAACTATTGCAAGATTAGCGACTGTTCAGTTCTTATCCTCTTACTGCTTCAAGTTGAACTCGGTATCAAATCTCAACGCTGTTTTTACCAACTATTTCTTGTCAAAACTGGTTTGGAGCGAACTCGGTTTTATCGAAGAGCGCATTACCTGATTCCTTTATTGAAGCTGATTCATCAAGGCATGACTGAACAATTTCATCACGATGATATCGTGATGATGGACAGCTTTCCCTTACCCATTTGTTTGCCAGCTCGCAACTACAATGTTCATATTTTCAGGGATACAGCGACTGTTGCCTATAATCCTTCAAAAAAGATGTGGTTTTACGGCTTTAAAGTTCATATGCTGGTGACCTTGTCAGGATTTATCGTTAATTATAGTGTGACACATGATAGTCGGGTGGCCGAAAAATTGCTTGAGAACACGAACTTTCCTGTTGTTTTAGCAGATCTAGGTTATCTGAGTCAGCCATTAAAACAGGCCATAACCCAGAAAGGATATTGCTTTTGGACCCCATTGAGACGCAATATGGCCAATGCTAAAAAGCATAATTCATTGGATGCTCAAGGCCGAAAGGAGGACTATTGAAACACGGTTTTCAGTTTTGTGCTCTGAGTTTGATATTGAAAGACCGTTGGTGAGAAGCTTAAAGGGTATTGAGCTGTGGTTAGAACAAATCATCTTTGCTTATAATCTAGGATTTTTTTAACTAGCACTACGAGTAAAAATTCGTATTTTTATACCTAAAAACCGTCCTAAGAAATCTCCAATCATTTTAGATATTCATGGTGGAGGATTTGTTGCAGGCAGTATAGACCTTGATAATACAAGGTGTATAGCCTTGGCGGAGGCTGTCCCAGCGGTTGTGGTAGCTGTAGAATATCGTTTAAGCGGCAAAAATGGAGTTGCTTTTCCGCAACCTTTAGAGGATTGTTACGCTGCTTACGATTTTCTCCGTAAAAACGCAGATGAATTTGGAGCGGATCCTGATAAGATTGGCTTACATGGATCAAGTGCTGGGGGGACTTTAGCAGAAGGGCTAGCCCTCTATATTAGGGATAAAGGGCTTAAACAACCTGCCCTCACGGTGCTTAATTGCCCAACTTTTGATACGGCAATTGAAGAGACCTTTTCCTTCCATCAAATGATTGATCTAAAGATGGGACCTGAGCAAAAGTCATTGGGGGCTGAAGCAACGTTTTTGGGTGGCTACAATGGCCACCAACCCTCTTATTATGCCTTTCCCAATCTTTGTCACGATGTTGGTGGTCTAGGAGCTACGATGATTATTATGGCAGAGTATGATACCTTGCGGGATACAGCTTATCATTATTCACAAAGACTGTTAAATGCAGGTGTGTCCTGTGAAGTATTATTAGCTGGTCGGATGGCACATACCTTTACTTCAACCCCTTATCCTTATACGGATTTTGTTCATGAATATATGGCTTGGTCCTTTAAGCGTGAGTTTGGGATGTTGGATGATTTAAAAAAAGATTAACCTAAATTAGAGGAGGATTTATGAGCCCAGCAGTTCTAGCCCTGATTATGTTGGCTATTGTTATAGTCTGCATTGTTTCCAATAAAGTACCAATGAACTTTGTTAAGTTTGTAGTACCCATTGTCTTTTGCCTTTTGATGGGTTACAACATAACAGAGACGAGTAACATTATCCTCAAGCAAATCAGTACGGTGATGTCACAGACTGGTTATATGCTTTTATTCGGTTTGATTTATTTTGTCATGCTGACAGAGACGGGAATGTTCGACATTATGGTCAATGCTGTTATTAAGCGTATTGGCAATAAACTAAATGTCGTTAGTGTTATGGCCTTAACAACGGTTATTGGTGCCATTGCTTACCTAACAGCTAATATGTCAACGACCTATCTTATCACTTTTCCAATTGTTATCCCCCTCTTTAAAAAATTTAAATTAAATCGTGATTACGCCTTTATTATTTGTCAAATGGCCGTAGCTGCCATGTGTTGGTTGCCTTGGGGAATTGGTTTGATTATGTCGGCTACCATGGCAGGAACAAATGCTGAGTCATTAGCAGCTGCTTCGATACCTTGGGGGCTTTGTTTCATTCCAGCCATCGTTTTACATTGGGTTTACTTTGCCTACAAACACAAAAAAGAGCATGGGACACTTGGCTTGCCAGAAGGAGTTGAGCATGATCAAGAAACGGCTAGTGATAGCCTCAAAGATAAACCAAACGCTCGTCCAAAAATGTTTTTAGCCAACCTGATTGTCTTCATCGGTGTCATTGTCGCACTTGCTTATTTCAAAATTTCCTCCTATTTGGTATTTATTGCGGCCTCAATCATCACTTCCTACGTCAATTACCCTAAGAATTTTAATGATGTGTGGAATAAGGCCAGTGGTACCTTCTTCAATGTTTTGATTATGCTTTTGGCCATCTGCTTTTACCTAGCTGTATTCAATGCTGCACCAGAAGATGGCAGCCGCTTGTCAATGGTGGCTTCTCTGGCACAGACACTGGAAGGAATTTTCCCAGCCTTTCTGATGCGTTATATGCATATTATTTTCTTAATTCTAGCCGTGCCAATTATTTACTTCATCCCCTACCAATTGTATAATGCCCTTTATCCCCTATTTATCTCGGTCGGTTCAGCTTTTGGCTTGACCCCAATCATGATTATTGCACCCTTTGTCTGTAACCTAGCTTTGGCTACAAGTGTAACACCAATGAATTCGGCAACATATGTTGGGACGACCCTCTGTGAGGTTGAAACCGAGCCATACACCAAGCGTGCAGCACCAGTCATGTTTGTAACGAATTTAGTAGTGCTCTTAGTGGCTTTGCTGTTTGGAGTACTCCATCTATAATCTGTAGGACTCTTACTGCCAGAAATTCGGCTAAGTTTATGAGCTGAGGTGACAATCATCTTTTAAAGACCCTTGCTCAAGCTAGACTTGTTAATCAAAAATCATAATCAAGAGAGAATCAGAATGGTTCTCTTTTTTGGTGTGTAAATCTGTTTTTGAATTTTTATGACTAAGTTAAAATCAAAACTCCCCTCCGAATAATGGCTAATTTATGTTTGACCCTAGAAATTGTTTACCCCCATGACTTTTGTCATGCCCAACTTATGACATTCAGGGCTGAAAACTTGGGCTTAGTTTTCCTAAAATTAAGTTGAAGAAAAACTTGAGTGCGAACATAGCGGCAGTTGGATAAACAAGCCGATAATGGTTGCTTATCCAACTTAGTAAGAAGTTTAGGCAAGCACCCTAGTGGTTGCCGTAGGAAATAGAGCCATTTTAATGGCCTATTTCCTTAACTAATTGAAAGGATTTTCACTATGACCAAGCCCCTAATTCTTGTGGACTCTCTTGGCAAATCAATCAAGGGTAAGTCCATCTTAAACGATATTTCCTTTGAGGTAAGGGAGGGTGACTGCCTGGCCTTGATTGGTCCCAATGGGTCAGGTAAGACCAGTCTCATGTCCTGTCTCTTAGGCGACTGGCTGCCTAGTCAGGGTCAGGTCTTGGTCAAGGGCAAGTCCCCTCGGTCCCAGACTTCCCATGGTCAGATGGCCCTACTGGCTCAGGAAAATGAAATTCCTGCCAATCTCAAGGTCAAGGAACTCTTGGATTTCTTTAAAAGCATCGCCAAGAATCCTTTGAGCAATCAAGAAATTGATAAGCTGCTGGACTTTAGTTCTGAGCAAAAGCAGCAGTTGGCAGGTAAGCTTTCTGGCGGTCAAAAACGCCTTTTGTCCTTTGTTCTCTGCTTGATTGGTAAACCGGAGATCCTCTTTTTAGATGAACCCACAGCTGGTATGGATACCTCGACCCGTCAGCATTTCTGGGAGATTGTCGCTGGCTTGAAAAAATCAGGGACGACGATTATTTACTCCAGCCACTATATTGAAGAGGTTGAGCATACGGCAGAGCGGATTCTGGTTCTTCACAAGGGCAAGCTCCTGCGAGATACAACGCCTTTTGCTATGCGAAGTGAGGAGCAGGAGAAGCAGGTGACCCTGTCCAAAACCTTCCAAGAAATTGTTCAAGCTCTTCCCAATGTTTATGATATTCAAGAAAAGAGCGATACCATCCAATTTATGACTAAGGACATTGATCGGGTCTGGCAGGATTTGCAAGAAGCCGGTTGTCGGATTTCGGACCTGGAAGTGCAGAACAAGACTCTGCTCAATAGTCTTTTCGACTCGACCAAGGAGGACTGAGCATGAAAGCATTATTAAAAATCGAATGGATTAAAACCTGGCGAGAATGGCCCTACTTCATTATGGCTATCGGTATGCCTGTTGGCTTTTTCATCTTCTTTTCTGGCATGAAGATGTCAGCTAATCCTGCTAGCCAAAAACTGATTGTCCAGTCTATCATGTTGACCATGACGGGCTTCTCCATGTCTAGCTTTGGCCTCTTTAGTTTTCCCTTTATGTTGGCAGAGGATCGCAGCAACCACTGGTTGACCTATATTGAACACTCCAAGGTCCCCATCTATCAGTACTATCTATCTAAGGTTTTGCGAGTTATCTTTTGTTTCTTTCTAACCATCAGCATCACCTTTCTTATCGGCGCCTTTTACCGCCATATTTCCTTGTCCTGGGGTGCTTGGCTGGGCTCTGCTGGTCTTTTATTAGCCTCGGGCGTGGTCTTTCTCTCCTTTGGTCTCTTGCTGGCTCAGATCAAGTCCCAACAAACCATGTCAATTGTAGCTAATATCGCCTTTCTGGGAATGGCTATGCTAGGAGGTTCCTGGTGGCCAATTTCCAACTTTCCTGACTGGGTACAAAAGATTTCTAAGCTAACCCCCGTCTATCATGTCAATCAGCTCAGCACTCGCTTTGCCGCCAATGGCCAAATTCGCTGGACCTCCTTGCTTATCATTTTGGCTTATGCCATAATAATGGCAGGGCCAGCCCTCCTGATTAAACGTAAGACCGAGGTTAATTAATGTTTCGACCCTTTGAGAGGACCGATATTCTCTACTTAAAAGGACTTGTTTTCCTTACCTTTCCCATTTTAGGAATTTTTTATTCAGTCTTTCCTTTTTGGAGCATTTGGCTGACACTGGGCTTTGCTCTGGCCTATTTGGGCCTGATTTACCTAACTGACCGGCACAAAATTCTTTTAGGTCTATTTTGGTTTTATTCCCTCTTTTATATTATTTTTACGAGCTTTTCTTTTACAGAGAGCATGGTGTGGTTTTTCTTCTTTAATGCCAATATCTTGGTCTGGCGGTTTCGTACCAAGCTAGTTTCCTATCAGATGATTAGCTTTTTGTTAGCTATGCTCCTGATAATTATCGTTGGCTTTAACCGTGTTCAAGATGTTTCCGGTCGGATTATGGTCATCATCCTGCCTATTTTTGTCCTAGCTATGATGGCTGTCTACCGCAACATGCAAATCAGTGAGGAAGCTCAGGAAAAAATTCAGCAGCAGAACCGCTACATCAACCTGCTGTCAGCCGAAAATGAACGTAACCGCATCGGTCGTGACCTCCACGATAGCCTGGGTCATACCTTTGCCCTCTTAAGTCTCAAATTGGACCTAGCCAGCAAACAACTAGACCAGGGACAAACCCAGGCCGTCAAAGAGCAGTTGCGAGAGCTCTCAGACATTACTCATAGCTCCATGGCTGATGTTAGAAGATTGGTCAATGAACTCAAATACCGCAGCCTGACCGAGGAATTGGCTGATCTGGAAAATATACTGAGCCTGACCAATATTGCCTTCCAGATGGATAATCAGCTAGAGAAGGAGGTTCTGACTCAGGAAGTCCAGTCCCACCTGACTATGATTTTGCGGGAATTGGTAACCAATATGGTTAAGCATGCCCAAGCGAAACATTGTCGCATCAGCCTGTCGCGGTCCCAAAGTGAGCTCATCCTAGAAGTCAGTGATGATGGAGTCGGCTTTGCTCAGCTGACTGGACGAGAATTACATTCTATTCGTGAGCGACTGACCAAATTGGGCGGTAGTGTCACTATCATTTCCCCTCGCCAGCCAACCCAGATAGAAGTGAGGTTAGCCCTATGAAATTACTCCTAGCTGAAGACCAATCCATGTTGCGAGACGCCCTTTGCCAGCTTCTCTTGATGGAGGAGGATGTTGAGGCTGTCTACCAGGCAGCCGATGGCAGGGAGGCCGTCGAGCAGCTACAGAAAAATCAGGTGGATGTGGCTATTTTAGATATTGAAATGCCCAAGCTAACGGGCTTAGAGGTTTTGGAATGGATTCGCCAGCACCAGGAGACCAAGGTCGTGATTGTGACGACCTTCAAGCGACCCGGTTATTTCCAAAGGGCCGTTGAGGCTGGTGTGGATGCCTATGTCCTCAAGGACCGCTCGGTAGAAAAGTTGATGGAGACCCTGCACAAGGTCCTGGCCGGTAAGAAGGACTATTCCCCTGAACTGATGGAGCAGGTCGTGACCCATAAAAATCCCCTAAGCAGGCAGGAGCAGGCTGTCCTCAGCGGGATTGCCCAAGGCCTATCAAATCAAGCCATTGCGGAGAAGCTCTTCCTATCCAACGGAACTGTTCGCAACTATGTAACCGCCATTTTTACCAAACTGTCGGCCCACAACCGCACCGATGCCGTGCGCATTGCCAGAAATCAGGGCTGGCTAGACTAGACAAAAGCAATCTTATTGAGGAGGGGAAGTCCTCAATGGGATTTTTTATACTCACTAATAGATAAAAATTATAAGGGAAAACGCCCTCGTCACTAAAAAGCAGAGGACTAATGATAATGGCTTTGCCGATAGAGGGTGTTTGATTCTCAAAGGGGCTAAGGGAGACTACCAAATCTGGCGAAAGGGTCCAAACATACTTTTAAAAATTACAAAAGGATCTGCAGGGGACTTCTGAGGGAGAAACTTTTGGGGTTCTAGACATACTTTGAAGGGGCAGCCATTCCTATTGATGAATATGCCATCTCGTCCGGCCCTGGATGAAAAGTCTTCTATAATCATTTTTTACAATCTTTTAATTCTTTACTATAATAAACCTATGACAAAAAAATTAGAACTCAGTCAAGAAATCCTCGACCAGCTGGATCTGCAGGAGGGAGAGTCGGTCAAGGCAGAGCTTTATGCTGATCGATTGGTGCTCCACAAGCAAGATGAACTAAGCACCAAATCCTTGCCCTTCTGGCTTTACCTAGGGGCCAGCTCTCTTGCTGCTCTTATTTTTTATTTAGCAAGTTGGTTCCAGCATCTGGATCAAGTCTCTTTAGCGGGCGACTATTCCATCATTAGCTTTTTGCTGGGCTTTGGTGGTGGTCTAGGGATTCTCTTTTTCACGGCGACCTTTATCAAGAACCGGCGAATCTTCCTTGCTGGTAATGAGAATATGGTTTTTTGGCGGAACCTGCCCGTTATTGTCCTGGCCTTTTCGGTCATCCTCCTTCTTGTCCTCTTAGGATTTTCCTGGTTGCTTAGTCAGATATTTAATGGAGCTTCCTTCGATAAATTTACCGCGGCCCTAATTTTGGGTGTCAGTCTTAATGCGGTCATTAGCACTTGGGGCCAGATAGCTGAGCGGATTCGGGCAACCTGGCTGACCAGTCTTTTTACGGTAATTATGATTAGCGGGGCTCTTCTGGCCATGGCCACCAATAGCAGCCGTCGCTGGTGGCAATTTAATCTGAGTTTCTTGGGGACCAAGCGGGCTACTAACAGTTGGCAGTTTAACCTCACCTTGATTCTGGCAGCCCTGGTTTTAATTGCCTTAGTTGATTACACCTTTGTTGCCCTCAGGCAGAAATATGGCAAAAGTTGGCGATTGACTGGACTCCGACTTCTCCTGACACTTCTAGGTCTAGATTTGGCAGCTGTTGGTTATTTTCCTAATGATGCCACCTATCATCACCTCCACACCAGATTTGCGGGCTATTTGGTTTATATCATTATCGTCCTAATAGTGAGTGTTCCTATCTTACTTCCCAAAGTAACTAAGGACTTGCTCCTAACTTCCTTTGCCATTGGTGGTGTCCTAGTTGGACTACAATTTGGTTTTCAAGAAGTCCACTATCTCTCCCTGACTGCCTTTGAAATGTCAGCCTTTATCTTGGCCTTTACCTGGCTTGTCTTACTCTTTAATCATTTGGAAGGGCTCTTAATTCCTGAAAAAAGGAGGATTGAGCTCAAGCTAGGCTAAGGGGCAAAAAATATTTTTCAAAAAGTTCAAAAAATTCTTGACATCTAAAAATAATGGCGTTAAAATATGAACCAAATCAGAAAGTACTTCTCTTAAGTTTTCAGGGAGCTTGTGGTGACTGCGAACAAGTAGCGGCGGCGAAGGAAATTGGGCTGATTCTTATCAATTGGAAATAAGACATAGTTTTCAGGTTGGCACCCCTTACCGTGCAATTCCTTGTTAGAGGAGTTAGAGATGACGATTATTGATAATCGTTAAGTTGAGGTGGCACCGCGTTACAAATCTGACGCCCTCGCACAGAGGTTTTTTTCTGTGCGAGGTTTTTTGACGTAAGTCATCATAATTCGATAATAATTATGATGACTTACTAATGCGGGAAGTAGGAAAAGTCCTCTAGGATTTTCCGTTAGTTTCTCGCAGCGAGTCGTAGATTCCAATTCAAATTGTTGAATTTTAAGATATAAAAATTCAGGTCAGCACTCCCTACCGTGCAGCTCCTTGCTAGAGGAGCCAGAGATGACGATTGTAATAATCGTTAAGTTGAGGTGGCACCGCGTTACAAATTTGACGCCCTCGCACAGATGTTTTTTTCTGTGCGAGGTTTTTTGACGTAAGTTATCATAATTCGATAATAATTATGATGACTTATTAATGCGGGAAGTAGGAAAAGTCCTCTAGGATTTTCCGTAGGTTCCCGTGGACGTTGAGAGAAAAAGTTTGACGATAACTTTCAGTGAGCAGAGAAGGCTCCCTAGGGCTTCTCGTAGCGAGTCGTAGATGTTTTCCAAACAAAAATTCAATAATTAAGCAGCCGTTTTTTAAGTAGGAAGGTAGGAAGCTATGGCACAAACATTAGCTGAAGTTCGCCAGGAAATAGACCTTTTAGACCAGAAGATGATTAGATTATTAGCCGAGCGTCAAAAATTGGTTGAGGCGGCAGGCCGTTTAAAACCTCGTCAGGATGCTGCAGCGGTTGCTGCGCCTGATCGTGTTGCTCAGATAATCCGTGAACGTCGCAATCAAGCAGCGGAAGTGAACTTATCGCCAGACCTTGCTGAAGCTGTATGGCGGTCAATGATAGAGGCTTTTATTCTATTAGAGAGCAAAGTTAACGAACAAGGTGAGTCTTGATCACGAAAACAGTCCATAAAATCTTCAAAAGACTGATGAGATAGTTTAGAAAGGAAATACCATGCAAAAGATTTTAAATGCCGATACCTTGACACCAATTTTAGCCTATATGCGGGTGCAAGGTGAGCACAAGGTCATCCTGGAATCCATTCCCCGAGAAAAAGAGAATGCCCGTTTTTCAATCGTCGCCTATAACCCTGTTTTTGAATTGTCCTATCAGGATGGTAAGCTCTATAAGAATCAGCAAATTCTTGATGGAGTGGATCCCTTGGATTATCTCAGTCAATTGACCACAAGAGGTAAGGAGGCTGCTAAGTCAGACCTACCTTTTGCTGGCGGAGCTATCGGTTTTGTTGGCTATGATATGATTGGCCTCTATGAAGACCTGGGTCAAATTCCCCAAGACACCATAGGAACGCCGGATATGCACTTTTTCATCTATGAGTCCTACCTGATTTTTGACCATAAAAAAGAGAAGGTCTATGTTGTGGAAGATAGGATTTATAGTGGGCGGGATAATGATAAGGCCCGCCAGGCTCTTGGACAGGTGGTTAAGGATTTACAAACCCAAGCTCCAAATGAATTTAGCCCTCAGGAATTACGGCCTCTGGACTTTCAGAACCATCTGGAAAAGGAAACATTTGAAGCTATGGTGGACAAGGCCAAGAAGCTCATTCGTCAGGGAGATATGTTTCAATGTGTCATTAGTCAGCGTTTCTCAAGCGATTTTCAGGGAGATCCGCTCGATTATTACCGTAATTTGCGGGTAACCAATCCTTCAAACTACCTCTATTTTTATGATTTTGGGGATTATCAGATTATCGGAGCTAGTCCTGAAAGTCTAGTTTCGGTCAAGAATGGTCAGGTCGTAACTAATCCGATTGCTGGCACCCGTCCCAGAGGTAAGGATGACACAGAAGATCAGGCTTTGGCGCAAGAACTGGCTAATGATGTCAAAGAAACAGCTGAACACCGCATGCTGGTTGATCTTGGCCGCAATGATATCGGAAAAATTTCTGAAATTGGCAGCGTCAAGCTGACCAAGTACATGGAAGTGGAGTACTTCCGTTATGTCATGCACCTGACCAGCGTCGTCAAAGGTGACTTATTGCCTCAGCTGACAGCCATGGATGCCCTGAAATCAACCCTGCCGGCGGGTACAGTATCAGGTGCTCCTAAGATTCGTGCCATGACCCGCATCTACCAGTTGGAAAAAGAAAAACGCGGGGTCTATGCGGGTGCTATCGGCTACCTGTCGGCGACCGGCGATATGGATTTTGCCATTGCCATTCGGACTATGATTTTAAAAAATCAAAAGGCATATGTCCAAGCTGGTGCAGGCATTGTCTATGACAGCCTTGCAGAAAATGAATTTTATGAAACTATCAATAAGGCCAAGGCTATGACCAGAATAGGAGACAGTCAATGATTTTATTAGTTGATAATTATGATTCCTTTACCTATAATCTTGCCCAATACTTGGGAACTTTTACCGAGGTCCAGGTCTTGCGAAATGATGCTCCGCAAATTTACCAAGTGGCTCAAAAGGCCCAGGCCTTGGTATTGTCGCCGGGCCCTGGTTGGCCAGCTGATGCCGGAGAGTTGGAAAAGCTCATCGCCAAGTTTGCGACTGAAAAGCCAATCTTGGGCATCTGTCTGGGCCATCAGGCACTAGCCGAAACATTCGGTGGCAAGTTGGATCTAGCCAATAAGGTCATGCACGGCAAGCAATCCCGCCTAAATCTGACCCAGCCCTCACCAATTTTTGCGGGACTGAAGGGTGGTCTGGAGGTCATGCGTTACCATTCCATCGTCGTTGACGATCTGCCTGATGACTTTGAAGTGACCGCCCTGACCCAGGATGACCAAGAAATCATGGCCATGCAGCATAAGAACTTGCCCATCTTTGGTCTCCAATTTCACCCAGAAAGTATTGGCACACCAGACGGTTTGAAAATGCTAGAAAATTTCCTTACTTTAGTCCCAAAGGCTTGAAACTTTGGAGGCTGCAAGCTGAGTTTGCTATCTGAAGGACAGGCCCCTGCTAGACATGGTTGGAAGGAGTAGCCAATCACTGAATTAAAATCAAATATGAAAATCTTTAAAAGGAAACTCAATTGTTTTTAGGTGATATTGGTGAACGACATGAGCATAAGCTGATATTTTCGCCCTAGTGGTATCATAAGTGACTCGATAGATGTCACTTATGACAGAATATTTGAGACTTTAGGCTCAAATATTAGGAATGAAACCCCGATAGGAGTTTGCTTCCGTTCGCACTACCAAAGAAAATATCAGAAATGAAACTTTTTAAATTAAATGGGTATAACTCGAAAGATTTGAGGTAGACAATGATGAAAGAAATATTTGAAAAATTAGCCTTGAAAGAAGATTTGACCGCCGACCAAATTGAGGAGGTCTTCAACCAAATCCTGCAAGGCCAGGTAACGGAGAGCCAGATTTCGGCCTTCCTGATGGCCCTGAAAATGAAAGGGGAAATCGCAGACGAAATTGCTGGAGTGGTTAGGGCTCTCAAGACTCATGCCCTCAAGTTAGAGCGGGTGCCAGCCCATGTCATGTGCAACTGCGGTACGGGTGGTGACCAATCCTTCTCCTTTAACATTTCCACAACGGCGGCCTTTGTTCTAGCTGCGGGTGGTCTCAAGGTTGCCAAGGCCGGCAATCGTTCGGTATCTTCCAAGTCTGGTTCGGCCGATGTTCTGGAGGAGCTGGGCATCAACCTTTCAGCCGACAGGCAGGTTCTGGAAAGAGCCCTAGATGAGGTTGGCATAGCCTTCATCTTTGCCCAATCAGTTCATCCAGCCATGCGTTACATTGGCCCAGCCAGACAGGCTCTGGGAATTCCCACCATCATGAATCTGGTAGGTCCCTTGGCAAATCCTGTCGATTTAGACAGTCAGCTCATGGGAATTTATCGGGTGGAACTTCAAGAGGTTGCTGCTCAAGCCATGAAGACCCTAGGTCGCAAGCGGGCCATCGTCATTACAGGCCCCGACCAGATGGATGAAGCGGCCCTCTATGGCACCAATACCTATACCCTCTTAGAGGACGGCCAGCTGAGCCAGCATCGCTTTACCCATAAGGATTTGGGTATGGAAGCGGTCACTCTGAAGGAAATTAGGGGTGGCGATGCCAAGGAAAATGCCCAGATTTTACTCAGCGTTCTCAAAAATGAGCCCAGCCCCTATCTGGAAACAACGGTTCTCAATGCCGGTCTGGGCTTCTATGCCAATGGTAAAACTGACAGCTTGAAGGCTGGCGTTGACCTGGCTCGCAACTTACTAGCTTCGGGGGCAGCCCTGGAAAAACTCCAGCAATTACAGGAGGTGCAAGGATGACAGGAACCTTTCTTCCAAAAATATTAGAGCAAAAGGCTAAGGAAGTCGCCCAGATGGAGCGAGAAGATTTAGGCGACCTGCGTCAGGCAGTCCCCTTTTACGACTATCTCAAAAGCCACAGCCAGCAGATTCAAGTCATCGCCGAGGTCAAAAAGGCCAGCCCCAGTTTGGGGGACATTAACTTAGATGTTGATTTGCTGGCCCAGGTCAAGACCTACCAGGCAGCTGGAGCTGCCATGATTTCAGTATTGACCGATGAGCACTTTTTCAAAGGGAATATTGACTATCTTCGCCAGATTTCCAGTCAGGTCAGCATTCCAACTCTGGCCAAGGACTTCATCATTGATGAGAAGCAAATCATTCGTGCCCGCAATGCTGGAGCGACGGTCATCCTCTTGATTGTGGCCGCCTTGAGCCAGGAGCGCTTGCAGGAGCTCTACCAGTATGCGACCGACCTAGGGTTGGAAGTTCTGGTTGAAACCCATAATGCGAAAGAACTGGCTAGGGCCCATGCTCTAGGAGCCAAGATTATCGGTGTCAATAACCGTAATCTGGTGACCTTCAAAACCGACCTACAAACCAGTCTAGACCTAGCAACCCATTTTCGTGAGGAGCCGGTTTATATTTCCGAATCGGCCATCCAAAGTGGTCAGGATGTCGCTAAGCTAGCCCCCTACTTTGATGGCATTCTGGTTGGGACGGCCCTGATGACAGCGGAAAATCCCGCCCAGAAGATAAAGGAGTTGCGAATTGACAAAGGTTAAGATATGCGGACTGTCCAGTCCTCAGGCGGTTGCGACCGCTGTCAAGTCTGGGGCGGATTTCATCGGCCTTGTCCTAGCTCCCAGTAAACGCCAGGTTAGTCTGGATCAGGCTCATAACCTAGCCCAGGCCATCCCTGAGATCTGCAAGGCAGTTGGGGTCTTTGTCAGCCCCAGCCTGGCTGAATTAGAAGAGGCCATCGCTCGAATTCCTCTGGACCTAGTTCAGATTCATGGAGAATTTGACGAAGACCTGCTTTCTCAAGTATCGGTTCCGGTTATCCGAGCCTTGAACATTTCTCAGGGGCAGACCAATCTCGCCAGCCAAGCAGACTACCTGCTCTTTGATGCCCCACTTGCAGGTTCAGGCCAGACCTTTGATTGGCGAAGCCTAGATACTAGCCAAATCCAGCAGCCCTTCTTTATTGCCGGTGGCCTAAATAGCCAAAATGTTGCCCAAGCCATTAAGACCTTTGAACCCTATGCCGTCGATGTCTCGTCGGGCGTGGAAACCGCGGGCCAGAAGGATTTAAGTAAGATAAAAGAATTTATAGAAAGCGTGAAAGTATGACCTATCAGCAACCAGATGTCAAAGGATTTTACGGAAAATTCGGGGGCCAATTCGTGCCCGAAACCCTGATGACAGCCATTCTAGAGTTGGGCCAAGCCTACCAAGAGGCCAAGCAAGACCCTGGTTTTCAGGCAGAACTAGATGCCCTCTTAAAAAATTATGTCGGCCGTGAGACCCCGCTTTACTTTGCCAAACGCTTGACCCAGCATATCGGTGGCGCTAAGATTTACCTCAAACGTGAGGATCTCAACCACACAGGGGCCCACAAAATCAACAACGCCCTCGGTCAAGTCCTCCTAGCTCGGCGAATGGGCAAGAAAAAGGTTATTGCTGAGACCGGTGCCGGTCAGCATGGAGTTGCTACGGCTACAGCAGCAGCCCTTTTCGATATGGAGTGCACCATTTACATGGGTGAGGAAGATGTCAAACGCCAGGCCCTCAATGTTTTCCGCATGGAGCTCTTGGGAGCCAAGGTTGAGGCTGTCAAGGATGGTTCTCGTGTTCTCAAGGATGCTGTTAATGCCGCCCTGCGGGCTTGGGTAACCAATATTGAGGACACCCACTATATCATGGGATCTGCCCTGGGACCAGCTCCCTTCCCAGAGATTGTTCGTGATTTCCAATCGGTCATCGGCAAGGAAAGCAAGCGACAATTTGCGGAAGTTTCCGGGGGCAAGCTACCAGATGCGGTTATGGCCTGTATCGGCGGAGGCTCCAACGCCATCGGCATGTTCTATCCCTTCGTCAATGATATTAGCGTAGCCATGTATGGGGCCGAAGCAGCGGGTCACGGTCTCGATACTGACCAGCACGCTGCCACCTTTGCCAAGGGTCGGCCCGGGGTTCTGCACGGCTCTCTGATGAATGTCCTCCAGGACCGCCACGGTCAAATTATGGAGGCCTTCTCAATTTCAGCTGGTCTCGATTACCCAGGCGTTGGTCCTGAACATTGCCACTTTAAGGAAATTGGCCGGGCCAGCTATCAGGCTATCACGGACCAAGAGGCTCTGGAGGCCTTCAGTCTCCTTTCTCGCTTGGAAGGAATTATTCCTGCCCTAGAATCCAGCCATGCCATCGCTCTGGCTCAAAAGGTAGCCAAGGATATGAGCCCAGACCAGAGCTTGATTATCTGCCTCTCCGGTCGTGGGGACAAGGATGTTATGCAGGTCAAGGAACGTTTTGAAGCCGAAAAAGAAGGGAAGTAAGCCATGACAAAAACATTAAGCAAACATCTTCAAAGCCTAAAAGATTCTGGCCAAGGCCTGGTCATTCCCTATATCATGGCCGGTGACCATGAGCTTGGCCTGGACGGTCTCTTTGACACCATCCACTTGCTGGCTGATGCAGGAGCCTCCGCTATTGAAATCGGGGTTCCCTTCTCGGATCCGGTTGCCGATGGTCCTGTTATCGAAGAGGCCGGCCTGCGAAGTCTGGTCAAGGGGACCAATCTTGAGGCCATCGTTGAGAAGCTACAGAGCCAGACTAGTCCTGTCCCCTTAGTTTTGATGACCTACTTTAATCCCGTCTATCAGTACGGCTTGGAAAAATTGGTTGAGGATTTGGCTCAAACTTCTGTCAAGGGCCTGATTATTCCTGATTTGCCCCATGAACATGCGAATCTTATCCTTCCCTATCTGGAAAATCAGGACCTCTGCCTAGTTCCTCTTATCAGCCTGACAACGGGACCCGACCGCCAGAAAGAACTGCTGGCCGATGCCCAGGGCTTTGTCTATGCTGTAGCAGTCAATGGGGTGACGGGTAAGGCCAGTCATTACAGCTCTGACCTAGACCAGCACCTGCAGGACCTAAGAGAGCTGACCGCTCTGCCTGTTTTGACAGGCTTTGGCATTTCCAGCCAGGCAGACGTGGAGCGTTTCAATCAGGTATCCGATGGTGTCATTGTCGGTTCCAAGATTGTCAAGGTCCTTAACCAGGGCAAACTGGACCAAGTTCAAGATTTCATCCGTCAAGCCAGCCAGGTGAGAAAATAAGATAAAATAGTTCAAAATGTTCCAACTTGGTTTGTTGCATTTCACAACTAAGTTAGTGAAACTCTCAGTCCTATGGTCTTTTGAAATTCTTAGATATCCAATTTATTATCTGCGACCTTTATTTGGGTCGCTTTTTCATTAAAAAATCTCGAGATAGGCCAAGAAAGCCTCCCAACAGCGATGCTATCAACTATTTTTATGACTCAACATAAAGAATTTAGATTAGGCAACTGTCCTTAAACGTGGTATCATGGGATAAATTTATTGAAGGGAGATTAAGATAATGTCAAAATTTCAAATTCATACCATAGAAACAGCATCAGAATCTGTAAAGTCAACATTAGAGACAGTTGAAAAGGATAACGGTGGCTATATTCCAAACCTAATCGGCCTCTTGGCAAATTCACCAACGGCCTTAGAAACTTATCGGACAGTCGGAGAAATTAACCGCCGCAATAGCTTGACGCCAACTGAAAGGGAGGTTATTCAGATAACTGCAGCAGTCACAAACGGTTGTGCCTTCTGTGTAGCTGGACATACGGCTTTTTCTATCAAACAGATTCAAATGTCACCAGATCTCCTAGAAGCTTTGCGCAACAGTACTCCTATTGATGATGATCCTAAGCTAGATACCTTGGCCAAGTTTACAATTGCCGTTATTAATACTAAAGGGCGTGTTGGCGATGAGGCTCTTGCTGATTTCTTTGAGGCAGGTTATACCCAAGAAAATGCCCTTGATGTCATTCTTGGTGTCAGTCTGGCTTCCCTGTGTAACTATGCCAATAATATGGCGGATACACCTATCAATCCTGAACTTCAACAGTATGCTAAATAGTTAGACTTTAAGATCAGGAAAAACTTTTACACTCGACAATTAATCGTTGATTAGACGATGACACTAGAGATGAATAGGACTTTCATCAAAATGGACCGGAAAATGAAAATTTTGTTTTCAAGGTCTATCAGATAAGCCTAAGAGAAGATGGATTTCTCGGTAATCAAAAGCGGAGGTAGTCTATGACCTATTTTTCAAAAGAATTTACCAGCTGGCTAGATGAGCACGCTGATGAAATTGATCAAAACTCAGGTGATTTAGCTGATAGCTTACTCGAAAAGATTGCAGCAGAAGGGGCATTCAAAGTCGGGGTCCCCAAAGAATTTGGTGGCCTGGGAGGTAGTCGCCAGGATGTCATTGATGTTCTGACCGAGCTGAGCTACTACTCATTGACAGCTTCCTTTGTTGGTTGGGGGCAGCGGACCTTTATTGAAAATATTTTAGCTAGTGATAATCCTTATCCTAGAGAGACATGGCTGGATGATTTATTAACAGGAAGATTATCTGCGGGGACTGGCCTGTCAAATTGTGTTAAGTATCTTTCTGCGATTGAAGAGCTTAATGTCACCATTGTAGAAGAAGATGGCCAGCACTATTTAAAAGGTCGCCTACCTTGGGTAACCAATCTGCGTTCAGACAACTATCTTGTTGTTTTCGCAGCAGCTTATGCTGACCCTGCTAAAAAGCCGGTAATTCTAGCTGTTCCTAAGTCTGCGGGCATAAAACGTTCCGCAGATCTGGAATTTATTTCGTTACAAGGGGCTAATACTGCAGCCCTAACCTTTGATAGGATTCCTCTCGATGAGAACTGGATTTTATCAGACGATGCTCAAGCCTTTGTCGCTGAAACGCGACCCGTCTTCCTTGGCTATCAGTTTGGCCTAGCTTTTGGTCTAGCTCAACGTTCCCTAGATGAGGTGAAACATTCGCTGGCAAGTAGCCGTTTTGTGTTGGAAGACGAATATCATGAGACCTTGGAAAGTCTTGAAACTATCAAGAAAAAACTGTATGAAGGCCTCGAGAATCCTCAGTATTTTATTGAGAATACCCGTGAGCTCTTTCAACTTCGCATTGACATAGTTGATGTCGTTGCCGCTAGCCTGCTTTTGGAATTACAAGCTAGTGGTGGTCGAGGCTACCTCAAGCACTCAACTTCCAGCTTTGCAAGACGCTGGAATGAAGGAGCCTTTCTCCCCATCGTCTCGCCAAGTGCTGTCCAGTTGCGTCACATTCTTTCTGCTTAGGGAAAAAGAAGTCAATTAGGTATTAAAAATTGACCAGAGAAAAAGACCCAACATTCACTTGCGAAATGATAGAGTTTTAAAAAATTGAACACAAGCAATCGTTTTTTAATTCGATTGCTTTTCTTGATGGCTTAGCCTTTCGAGTTAGTTTTCCTTCTTGTATTTGTCACCTTTGGGGTATCGCCTTCATCTTTTCTAAGTCGGATTCCCTTAGCCCAATTTCCAGCTGTCAGCCCTCATCAAATTAGCTAAAACATGCTATAATAGGATTACTATGGCAAAATCAACAAAAGCAAGTAAAAAGGTTAATAAACAGAAGGCCCAAAATAAACGCCCAACAAAAAAAGAGAGGGAGCACAAGAAGGCTGTCCGTAAAATGATAGTCGCCTTTCTGACGGCTTTTATCCTCTTTTTCGCCATTATCCGTCTGGGAGTTTTTGGCATCACCGCCTACAATCTTGTTCGAGTAGCGGTTGGTAGTCTGGCCTACCCAGCTATTTTTGGCCTCCTCTTTTACCTCTTTGCGGGAAAATGGATTCAAAAACATCGAGGTTTCATGTCCGGCTTTGTTTCCGTCATGGCGGGCCTCATGCTGATTTTCCACGCCTATCTTTTCTCCCTAGATGTTATGCAGGAGCGGCCCATCCTTGCCGGCACCTTCCGCCTGGTGACGGCTGATTTGAAAAATGTGGATGTCACCCATTTTCTGGGTGGTGGTATGATTGGAGCTGTAATTTACCAGCCAGTTGTCTTCCTCTTTTCAAATATCGGCTCTTATTTAGTTGGTGGTCTCTTCATCATTCTAGGGCTCTATTTGATGAGCTCTTGGGATGTCTATGATGTCATGAATTTCTTCAAAAAGACCGGCAGCAATCTCAGCGATAAGATTGACCAGACTAGCCTGCAGATGGAATCCCGTCGGGAAGAAAAACGCAAGGCTAAGGCTGAAGCAAGAGCTCAAGCCCAAGCGACTAAGGACCAGGAGGCAGAGCAGGCAGAAAAAGCCAACGACTTTTCTGGCCTGATTGACCCTGAAACAGGAGAAATCCTTTCAGCCAGCCCAGCCCAAACGACTCCAAAATCGGAACCAGAAATTTTGGGTGGCTATGATGAAGAGGAAGCTCAGGACGGCTACTCTCAGCAGGACTTCAAGAATTATCATTTCCACTACCCTGATGAGGAAGCTACTGAAACACCCGAACCAGAGCCAGCTCCAACAGCTGCTTCCAGCCTAGCTCCAGACCAAGAGGAAGATGATGAGCCTGTTCAGGTTGACTTCACTCCCAAACAGCACCTGCTCTACAAACTGCCTACTATCGATCTTTTTGCTCCCGACAAGCCCAAAAATCAAACCAAGGAAAAGAAGATTGTCCGCAAGAACATCAAGATTCTGGAAGAAACCTTCGCCAGCTTTGGTATCAAGGCAGCGGTTGAGCGGGCTGAGATCGGTCCATCGGTCACCAAGTATGAAATCAAGCCGGCTGTCGGTGTCCGAGTCAATCGGATTTCCAATCTGGCGGACGACCTAGCTCTAGCCCTAGCAGCCAAGGATGTGCGGATTGAGGCGCCGATTCCTGGCAAATCCTTGGTCGGTATTGAAGTACCTAACTCAGAGATTGCTACCGTCAGCTTCCGTGAGCTCTGGGAGCAGGCCAAGACCGACCCCAACAAGCTCTTGGAAGTCCCTCTGGGTAAGGCGGTCAATGGCTCAGCTCGCAGCTTTGACCTGGCCCGCATGCCCCATCTCTTGGTGGCCGGTTCGACCGGTTCTGGTAAATCCGTTGCCGTCAACGGCATCATTGCCAGCATCCTGATGAAGGCTAGGCCCGACCAAGTCAAGTTCATGATGATTGACCCTAAGATGGTTGAATTGTCTGTTTACAATGATATTCCCCACCTGCTCATTCCTGTCGTGACCAATCCGCGGAAGGCAGCCAAGGCCCTGCAAAAGGTGGTTGATGAGATGGAGAACCGCTATGAGCTCTTTAGCCATGTCGGTGTCCGCAATATCGCCGGATACAATGCCAAGGTGGAATCCTTCAATGCCCAGTCTGAGGAGAAAAAGATTCCGCTACCTCTGATTGTGGTTATCGTGGACGAGTTGGCCGACCTCATGATGGTGGCCAGCAAGGAAGTGGAAGATGCCATTATCCGTCTGGGACAAAAGGCCCGGGCAGCTGGTATCCACATGATTCTGGCCACTCAAAGGCCTTCGGTTGATGTGATCAGCGGTCTCATCAAGGCTAACGTCCCTTCTCGGGTTGCCTTTGCCGTTTCATCAGGGACCGACAGTCGGACCATTTTGGATGAAAATGGGGCAGAAAAACTGCTGGGGCGTGGGGATATGCTCTTTAAACCGATTGATGAAAACCACCCCGTTCGTCTGCAAGGTTCCTTCATCTCCGACGACGATGTTGAGCGGATTGTTGACTTTATCAAGGACCAGGCTGAGGCTGACTATGACCATAGCTTTGACCCCGGTGAAGTCTCTGAAAATGAAGGTGACACGGGCTCTGCCGGTGGTGATTCCGAAGGCGATCTCCTCTTTATTGAAGCTAGGGCTCTGGTTCTGGAATCGCAAAAGGCTTCGGCCTCCATGCTCCAAAGACGGCTCTCGGTTGGCTTTAACCGGGCCACCCGCCTCATGGAAGAACTAGAAGAAGCAGGCGTCATCGGCCCCGCCGAAGGCACCAAGCCCCGCAAGGTACTCATGCCACCTGAAGGATAAAAATTATCCCAAAACTTTTCTAAATAAATACTGGAAGAAAGATAGAGCGCCTGGAGACGTGTTTGCCAGACGCTCTATTTTATAATTAAAAATCAAGAAAAGTAATGTTGTCATTGCAAATCAAAAGCTTTTATGCAACAAGTTGGAAGGCTTATTGAATTCTAACTTAAAAATAACTAAAATAAAAATGAATTTAGAAATGGTCTCTAAATTCGTAAATAATTTTAAAGGAGGATTATGTAATGACCACTATGGCATTTAAAAAATTTGATAACTTGACAACAGATGAATTAGCAATAATTGAAAGTGGAAGAGCCCAGTTAATGATGTTTCAAGGTGATTCGAGTGGTGGCAGTTATGGCGGTGGAATCGTTAATGCCTTGTATTACTATATGAGATACCACTATGGTGTATAAGAAAATTGAGGGCCTAGCTATCTTTATAGCATAGATGAGATTCCTGCTTAATCATCAATGATATCAGGGAATCATTTTGTTGGCTGATGAGGATATTTTATAAAGTCGAATAATTCAAAAGCCATCCCAAATTCTCGTCTGGGATGGCTTTTCATCTGTTCTCAGATTTAAAAATTCTAGTCCAAATCGTGGTCCCTCAACCAGTTTTGATATTTTTCAACCAGATTGACGGCGTATTGGGTCGCTAGAGCTAGTGAGAAGGCCTCGGTTCCTTCGGTCTCTTCATCGGCAACCTCAATCTTGGTCTCGTCATAGATGGCCTTTAAGCTCTCAGTAGACAAGGTGTTCTTGAAGGCTTCAAATCCTTTGTTCATAATTAAACTCCATTTCAAAATAATGTTAACTTTATTATAGCAAAAAATGAGAAGCGAAACTTATTTTTCTCAGCTTTAAAGATCGATGGAATTTGCTCCCAAGCCTTTTCTTTTCTCATGTATCAGCCTAAGGGAAATATAAAGATTAATCGCTAGAAATATATTCTTTAGCACTCATGGCAGCGTGACGGCCTGAATTGACATTGTGAGCGCAGGCAGATCCTCCTAGGGTAATGGTATAGACGCTCCTATATTGCATGGTAGAATCCATACCGGAAATATAGAGTCTGGGAATTTTCTCGAAATGTTCATTAATGACTTCAAACTTACGATTAGAACCAACACCACCGATACCAATCAGGTTGGATGGATCCAAACGAGCGATGTAGAAGGGGCCATCTTCAATCGGAATCAGCATATCCGCATCCTTATTAAATTCTTCGTCACGACCTTGGTGGCAGTAGGCATTGTATCGTTCCAGTGTCTTAACCAATTCTTCTTGTGGCAAGTCAAAATGCTTGGCCAGGTCTTCAATGTGATCTTCCTTATAGCGGGAATTTCCATCATTAGTCCGAACAGCTTCCGCCAAAATTTCATCAGCATTTTCAACATGACCACAGAGTTTATCATAGATGGCTTGATTGAAGATTTGGTAGGTTCGCTTAGTGGATTGAATAGCTATTCGTTGGTAGAGAAGATTGTGTTTCTTAACATTTTCATTGACCAATCGGACCCCATTCTGGTTAACCCAGACAACAGGCCCACCAGAAGGTAGAGACATAAAGCCGTTGATTAGATCAATGTAGAGGTGAACCCCCTCATGTGGTAAAGCCATGATATAGTTCATCATAAATTCAGGAGATTCCAGAAGCATATCTTATGCTCCCAAAGACATGGCCATCTTATAACCGTCTCCTGTATTACTAGGCATAGAGCAGTAGTGAAGATTTTCAGTTTGCCAATCTTGTTTTTCAATCAGTTCAGCACTGTGACCAACTCCACCTGTGGCAATCAAGGTTGCCTTAGCCTTGATTTTGATGATTTTGCCCTTTTGATTGGCATAAGCCCCTTTTACAACTCCATTTTCAAAAATAAGGGACTGAGCAGTCGTTTCTAAAAGAAAATTCGTTCCCAGTTTGTCTGCGGCTTCTTTCATATAAGGAACATAGCCAATAGAGACAAAACCTCCCTTGTACCAGTGAAAGGTTGGAAATTGGCAAGTTCCGTGATAGTCGTCCACCGCTGTCAACTGTACGCCGTGTTCCACCAACCAGTCGATATTATCCGCTGAATGATTGACCAAATCTACCCAGAAGGAGCCATCAACCCGATATTGTCCCAATTCTGCTTCACGCGCAATAATTTCTTCCTTCTTGGCATGAATACCAGCTTCCTTTTGCATCTGAGTATTGATTCCGAAAATTTCCTAGTTCTCCTGCTTGAACTGCTGCAGCCAAACCGGATATTCCTGCACCAATAATTAGAAAATCAGTCACCATTTCTTCATCGACTTTGTCGGGAGCAGTTCGCCAGTTACTGTATTCATCATCAGATTCAAAGAGAGGAGCTGCAGGAACTGTTGAAGACATTCTTTCTTCATTATTAGGCTCTACCAACAAAAAGTCTTGTCGCTTGCCCCCAGCCTCTTCAATAACATCACCGATAGCTTTGACTAACCCTCTTGAAGTGTGGCTGGCTCCTGAAATAGCATCCACATTCAGGGTCTGTTCTCCAATTATTTGCGAGGTTAACCGTTTGATAACCGTATCTTCCAGACTGTCTGGTACGATTTCCTTTTGTGGGTGAATAGCAGCAATCTTGTCTCCCTCAATCGTCACCTGATAAGCTGTTGTGTGGCCTTCATAACCTTCTGCTATAACATCATAGACCCCTGATTTTAATACAGTCATTATTCTTCCTCCTTTTTATGTAATGTATGTCTAGGCCATTCAGTTTTTCCCCTTCCTATTGATTTGGCCCTTATCGACTTAAGCCTATCATATATTAAAAATACTTGCAAATGCTAACAATTTTAGCTTGGGTTAATTTTTTAACTTTGGTCTTGGAAAATTCTCTACCTTTACAAATCCCTCTCGCTTTTGTTATCATAAGACCATGGTTCAAACATACAGTAAAAATGCTAATCACAATATGCGCCGCCCTGTGGTCAAGGAAGAGGTTGTCAGCTATATACGGACCCACCAGAAGCAGGAAACAGGCCATCTGAGAGAACTGGCAGACTTTGCCCGCCAGGAAAATATCCCCATCATCCAGCCAGAAGTAGTGGCTTATTTTCGCTTTCTTATGCAGACTCTGGCACCCAAATCAATTCTCGAAATCGGAACAGCTATTGGCTTTTCAGCCCTCCTGATGGCGCATTATGCACCGCAAGCTCAGATTACTACCTTGGAGCGCAATGAAGAGATGTTGGATTTGGCTAGAAAAAATCTAGTCAAGTACGACAGTCGGCAACAAATTAAACTGGTAGAAGGGGATGCTCTTGATATCCTGCCAAGCCTGGAAGATAACTATGATTTCGTCTTTATGGACTCGGCCAAGTCCAAGTACATTGTTTTCTTACCCCAGGTCTTGAAACGCCTGCAAGTTGGTGGCGTCATCGTTATTGATGATGTCTTCCAAGGAGGCGATTTGGTCAAACCTATTTTAGAAGTCAAGCGAGGTCAGCGGACCATTTACCGTGGTCTACAGAGATTGATGGATGCTACTTTGAATAATCCAGATTTGACAGCCAGCCTCCTGCCAATCAGTGATGGTCTCCTGATGATTCGCAAAAATGCTCCAAATGTCACTCTACCAGACTAGGCAAGATTGAATAAAGTATGTTATAATGGACAAGTTAACGATAAGGACAGAAATGTCCTAACAAGAAGGAGTAGAATATGGCTAATAAAAGAGCATTTCAGGATGAAGTGAAAGACAAAAACCGACGTGCTAGAAAAGACCAAAGAAAGAAGAAAAAGAAAACACAAGGAAGCTTTTGGAACTCTATTGCCACCATCTTCGGTAGTAAGATTTTCAGAGGACTTCTGACCTTTGTTTTAGCGATGGTTATCGGTGGTGTTGGAACCTATCTCTATTTAAATAGTCGTCCGTCCCAACAAACTGTTTTGGCCAGCATGAAGGGGAAGGAAATCACTGTTGCAGACCTTTATGCTCGTCAAAAGGGAAATCAAGCAACCAAGGAAGCCCTTCTGGAAACAATTTTATCTGATATCCTCGAAGATAAGTATGGTAAAAAAGTCAGCCAAGATGAAGTTGATAAGCAATACAACGATTCGGCTAAAAAGGCTGGTTCAAACTTCTCAAGTATGTTGGAACAATATGGCTATACACAAGATAGCTATAAGAACCTCATCCGCCTGCAGTTGTTGCAAAACTATGCTTTGAAGGCGACTGCTAAGAAAGATTTGACCGAAAAGAAACTCAAATCACTCTACAAAGACTATAATCCAGATGTCACCATCAGCTATGTTAAGACAGATGATGAGAGCAAGGCTAATTCTATCCATGATCAAGCTACAGCTGACGGAGCCGATTTCAGTCAAATCGTCAAAGACAATAACGGTCAAGAAAATGTAAGCTTTGACTCTGGTGATAAATATGATTCAGACAAATCAAGCAATTTGCCGCCAGAAGATGTTCAAAAGGCTGCCTTCAAACTAGATAAGGATGGTGTGTCAGATACCATCAAGGTTCAAGGAAGCGACAACTCAACATCTTACTACGTGATCAAGGTGACAGCCAAGACTGAAAAAAATCCAGACTGGAAGAACTACAAGAAACGTTTGACCACTATCTACGTTAATCAAAAGACTAGTGATTCTAGCTTCAAGACTCAAGTCATTGCTAGCCTCTTGAAGGAATATAATGTGACTGTCAAGGATAAGACCTACAGTTCACTCTTCAGTCAATACGGTCTGAATGGCAATTCAACTTCAAGCTCTTCAAAATCTAAATAAAAGCTAGTTTTTAATCTAAAATTGAGAATTGTTTAAAATCTACCAGTTCAGAAATCTGGCGGTCGCTGCGAGCCAGACGGGTAATTTAAACATGCTACTCAAGATCAAAATCAAATAAGTGATGAAGAATGACAAGTTCATTAAATGGAGGTGGTACCGCGGCCATGTTCGCCCTCCCCATTGTTGAGCTTGTCTTTTTTAGCTATTCTTAACTCATGTAGGAATGAGTCACTGGAGATGATAAGAAGGAATGAAGTTATGGAGATATTTTTAATCAACAGAAAGACTTGGAAGTTTAGTCCGCTGCATTTTTCTATTGACAATAATCAAGGCCAAGCTCTTTATCGGCCGGAATATACTCTGACCAAACATGGCAACTATACGACAGGCTTTGTCCTCAAAGAGATTACGAGCGGTCGGTTGGTTGGTCAAGCTAGCAAAGTTAAACCAACCAAACCTGACCATCAGGTTCAAACTTCAACAGGCTTTAGTTTTCGGCTTTATAAACATGGCTTTTCGCGGGCTATTGATTTACCTGGTTTTACGATTCAGGGTGATCTCTGGATCCTAAATTTTAGATTAATTCAAAATGCAGATGGTCAGGTTTTGGCCGATATTGGTCACTCGCTCCAATTCATTAAGGATAGTATTCAAGTTAGTCTCTATAATCAAGCCTACCGAGACTTTGTTTTAACCTTGGTAGCAGATGTTCTTTACTTCAACGCGGATGGTTATTTAAAACCAGATTTAAATAACTCTAATAGTTATTAGTGGGGAGATAAGATGAAAACTTTTAAAATTAAACAAAAACTTTTTTCGCTGGGAGGCAAGTTCACCATCAGCGATGAATTGGGCCTGCCCTGCTATCAGGTTGAGGGCAGCCTCTTCAAGATTCCCAAGACCTTTAAAATCATGGATATGCAGGGCAATCTGGTTGGCCAGATTGATAGGCAGTTCTTTAGTCTTCTGCCCAAGTTCCAAGTTAACTTGGCCAATGGCCAGTCTTTCACTATCAAGAAGGATTTGACCCTTATCAAACCTCACTATTCCATTGCCAACCTAGGCATGGAGGTGCAGGGTAATTTCTGGGATATGAATTTCCAGCTCTATCAAAATGGTCAGGCGATCGCTCGAATTGACCAAGAGTGGCTGAAATTGACTTCTACCTACAATATCCAGGTCTTTGATGACGCATACTGTGATCTAGTCATTTCCCTAGTTATCGCCATTGACTATGTTAAAGAGCAGCAGTCAGGAGCTGCAGCCAATTAGTCAGCCTATAAGGACAAGATTATAAAAAATAAGAGAGGAATTTTTTTCAATGAAACAATTAAGCTCAGCACAAATTCGTCAAATGTGGTTGGATTTCTGGAAATCCAAAGGTCATGCCGTAGAACCATCCGCTAACCTGGTTCCGGTCAACGACCCAACTCTGCTCTGGATTAACTCTGGTGTTGCGACCCTCAAGAAATATTTTGACGGCTCTGTCACTCCAGAAAATCCTCGGATTACCAATGCTCAAAAGTCTATTCGGACCAATGATATTGAGAATGTCGGGAAAACCGCCCGTCATCATACCATGTTTGAAATGCTGGGGAATTTCTCTATCGGTGATTATTTCCGTGACCAAGCTATTGAGTGGGGTTACGAGCTCCTAACGAGTCCAGAATGGTTTGACCTGCCTAAGGAAAAACTCTTTGTCACCTATTATCCAGATGATAAAGATACCTACAACCGTTGGATTGCCTGCGGTATGGATGCCAGCCACATGGTACCGATCGAAGACAACTTCTGGGAAATCGGTGCCGGCCCTTCTGGTCCCGATACGGAAATCTTCTTTGACCGAGGCGAAGACTTCGACCCAGACCATGTTGGTCTCAAACTCTTGGCCGAAGATATTGAAAACGACCGCTATATCGAAATCTGGAATATCGTTCTCTCTCAATTCAATGCTGACCCTAAGTTGGACCGCAAGGATTACCAAGAACTGCCAAGCAAGAACATTGATACGGGGGCTGGTTTGGAGCGTCTAGCTGCCGTCATGCAAGGGGCTAAGACCAATTTTGAAACCGACCTCTTCATGCCAATTATTCGTGAAGTTGAAAAGCTGTCTGGCAAGACCTATGATCCAGATGGCGACAATATGAGCTTCAAAGTGGTGGCTGACCACATTCGGGCCCTCAGCTTTGCCATCGGTGATGGGGCCCTACCAGGAAATGAAGGCCGAGGCTATGTTCTCCGCCGTCTCCTTCGCCGGGCAGTTATGCACGGTCGCAAGTTGGGCATCAAAGAAACCTTCCTCTACAAGTTGGTGCCAACGGTTGGTAAAATCATGGAATCCTACTACCCCGAAATTCTGGAAAAACAGGATTTCATTCAAAAGATTGTCAAGCGGGAAGAAGAAACCTTTGCCCGCACCATTGATGCTGGTACTGGCCATTTGGAAGACCTTCTGGACCAACTCCAGGCAGCTGACAAGGATACCCTAGAAGGTAAGGATATCTTCAAACTTTATGATACCTATGGATTCCCAGTTGAATTGACCGAAGAAATGGCTGAGGATAAGGGCTACAAGATTGACCATGCCGGTTTCCAAGCTGCCATGAAGGAACAGCAAGAGCGGGCACGGGCAGCTGTTGTCAAGGGCGGTTCTATGGGCATGCAAAATGAAACCCTGGCTGGTATCGTCGAAGAATCCAGCTTCAGCTATGAAAAAGAGGCCTTGGATTCTAGCCTTTCTGTCATCATTGTTGATAATGAACGAGTTGAGGTGGCGGAGGCAGGTCAAGAAGCCCTCTTGGTCTTCAAGGAAACTCCCTTCTATGCGGAAATGGGTGGCCAGGTAGCCGACAAGGGAGAAATCCAAGATCAAGATGGCCAAGTTCTGGCTCGTGTTCTGGATGTCCAAAAAGCTCCTAATGGTCAAGCCCTCCACAAGGTAGAAGTCTTGGCTGATTTGCAACTGGGACAAAGCTACCACTTGGAAATTGACCACAAGCGTCGCTATGCGGTTGAAAAGAACCACACGGCGACCCACCTCCTCCACGCCGCCCTCCACAAGGTTATCGGCAACCATGCTACCCAAGCTGGTTCCCTCAATGAGGAAGAATTCCTGCGTTTCGACCTCACCCACTTTGAAGCTGTGACTGCTCAAGAGCTCCGTCGCATTGAAGAAGAAGTTAACCAACAGATTTGGCAGGCTGTCGCTGTTAAAACTATCGAAACTGATATTGATACCGCCAAGGAAATGGGTGCCATGGCCCTCTTTGGTCAAAAGTATGGCAAGGAAGTCCGAGTGGTTATGATTGGTGACTATTCTATCGAGCTCTGTGGTGGTACCCATCTGGGCAATACCTCAGAAATTGGCCTCTTCAAGATTGTCAAGGAAGAAGGAATCGGTTCAGGTACCCGTCGGATTCTAGCCCTGACCGGTCAACAAGCCTTTGAAGCCTTCCGCAAACAAGAAGATGCTCTCAAGAAAGTGGCTGCCACCCTTAAGGTGCCTCAATTAGAACAAGTGCCAGCCAAGGTTGCCAGTCTCAATGAAGCTAACCGTGACCTACAAAAAGAAGTAGCAGAGCTCAAAGAAAAGGCAGCTGCAGCTGCTGCAGGCGATGTCTTCAAGGATGTTAAGGAAGCAGCTGGCCACCGCTATATCGCCAGCCAAGTCCAAGTCTCTGATGCCGGAGCCCTACGGACCTTTGCGGATAAGTGGAAGCAAGCCGATTACTCCGACGTTCTCGTCCTGGCTGCAGCTATTGGCCAAAAGGTTAATGTTCTGGTTGCCAGCAAGGACAAGGCTGTACCAGCTGGTAAGCTGATTAAGGAGCTAGCACCAATCGTCAACGGTCGTGGTGGCGGTAAGCCAGACATGGCCATGGCCGGTGGCTCAGACGCCTCCGCCATCCAAGCCCTCCTGGACGCCGTAGCCGACAAACTCTAAATTAAGCGACAAAATCAAGATAGAAATGAAAGACCAAGCCCCATCGGTTTGGTTTTTTCTATAGGTCTTAATGAAGCGAGCCAAAATGGCGAAGCTGAATTTAGAGCTATTGGTGCAGATTTCACATTGTGAAATCTACGTTCCAAACTAGTCCTTAGCGATTGTGTAGCAGAGCTTAGGCACATTGACCCAGTTTTCTACAGCTCTTAGCGAGACTTTACAAAAGAGCTTAGAGCTGTTGACTTAGTTTTGCGAAGCAAAGACTAAGATCCGTAAGCCCGTTAGGGCTGAGAACGAGGTTCCTTATACTCTTTAAAGTTCAAAACTTGCTATTTTTTACTCCAACATAGACACAATTCACTAAAAAAGCCGAGTATTTTAGCTGGATGACAGAATGATAAAGTGATACTTTCGCCAAAGTGGCATTATTAGCAACAAGAACGGTTGTTGCTAATAACGGAAATTTTGAGACTGAGGCTCAAAATTTATCACGGGGCAAATACATCAGCTACTAAAGTAGCGATGTTTAACGCCGATCCCTATAGCGATTGGCTAGCCCCCTGATTAACTCGCTCAAGCCAGTAAAATCGACTGACCTAACCTCGTGTTGCAATGAAACTTCATAAGAAGTTTGCTTGCGTCCGCACTTTTTAAGAAAGTATCAAATTGATAGTTTTGATTTTAACTCAGTATTGTTTTTCTTAACAACGCTAACTAGAAAGCTGAAACTGGAATAAGGCCACTTAACTGTTGAAGTGCTTGCCAGAACAGCAGCAATGCTATAAAATAAGGTTGAAAACGTTTACTGAATTATTTGCCTGGATCATAATCTATAGAAAAGGAGGACATATTTATGACCTTGCTCCAAGAAATCAATGTCAGGGACAATAAGTGGTTAATCGTGGCCTTGAACCTAGCCGCCCTCTTAGCCTTTTTCCCATTTCTCTTCCTCTTTCTTGGACTTTACAGTTTGGTAACTGGCAGTCCAGAAATCCGTTTTGGCTTTAACCTCTGGGATCCTTTTCTGGAGCTCTTCTTGCTAGTTGTCATCCTTATTTTGCACGAGGGGATTCATGGTATCTTTTTCAAACTCTTTAAGCCTGAGAATAAGGTTAAGTTTGGTGTGATTTGGAAGTCGCTCATGCTCTATGCCACTAGCCCTGGCTCCCTCTACTCCAGAGGACAAATGCTGATCATCGGCTTAGCTCCCTTTATTGTTAACAGTCTCCTCTTAACCCTCCTTCTAGCTCTAGGTTGGCTACCCGCTTTTTATTACATCTTCCTAGCCAGCCTTCACGCCGCTGGCTGTGTTGGAGATTTCTATTACGTTTATGTCCTAGCTTGGAAACATCGTAGTCACAAGATTCTAGTCGAAGACACCGAGAATGGCCTCAAAATTTTTCAGGCCTAGACTCGAGTATAATTCAAATTCCCTAGCAAATAGAATGATAGACCAAGTCCATTTAGGCTTGGTTTTTCTTTGACAATCATCTAATTAAACTATATAATCAGTATTACTGATAATCAGAAAGGGTGATTAGTTTTGATTTTAGAAGATTCTTGGGGTTATAGCTTGAGTAAGGTTGCTCAGAAGATGGACAGTCAATTTGCCCAACAGCTGGAAAAAATTGGTCTGGATTATCGGGATTCTCGCTATTATGGGGTTCTTCTAGCTATTCATACCTATCCAAATCTGACTCAGGTCAAGATAGGAGAACAGCTGAACTTAGATAGAACGACCATTGGGCAACTAATTGATCAGCTAGAAGAGAAAGGATTTGTTGCAAGGGAGCGTAACCCCAAAGATAGACGACAAAACATTTTGGTCTTAACTTCCAAGGGAAAAAAGACCGTTAAAGAGATATGGCAAGAAATGCGTGCCGTGGAAATGGCTGTCATTGCCAATCTAAGTGATAGCCAAAGGGAAACTTTCTTAGCCATTGCCAAAGCAATCAGAGGAAAATAAAATGACGAAACTTGAACTATTAGAAACCTACCTAAGCCTCTATATTAACCATTTTGAGGTATTGAAAGCCATGGAAGCAGAAGCATCACCCTATGTTATTTTGGACGTCCGAAATGCACCAGCTCATGTCAAGAAAGACCAGATCAAAGGAGCTCTGGCGATTCCTGCAAAAGACTTAGCCAATCAGCTTGAACATTTAGATAAAAAGAAAACTTATGTTGTCTATGACTGGAATAGTGGTACCACACTAGGAAAGCAAGCACTTTTCATATTATTGTCAGCTGGCTTTGAGGCTTATGAACTCTCGGGTGCCCTCGGAGGCTGGAAAGGTATGAACCTGCCAATCGAAGCAGTCCAGTAATCATCAACTAATTAGTAACCAGGCCCAGATGGGTTTGGTTTTTCTATAGCTATTAATGAAGTGAGCTAGAATGGCGAAGCTGAATTTAGAGCCATTTCTGTCACACTCCCGCACAGTTGATTAGGAGGGCCGCTTTCACTTGCCAGGCAAGGGAAAAGAGCTTCCAATCAACCACTGCGTCAAGTTGTTTAATGCCTAAAATAGGAAAGTAGCTACGTTTTGTCTCCATCTACGTTCCAAATTAGTCTTTTGCGATTGCCAAACAGAACTTAGGCACAATGACCCAGTTTTCTACAGCTCTTAGCGAGACTTTACAAAAGAGCTTAGAGCTGTTGACTTAGTTTTGCGAAGCAAAGACTAAGATCCTTAAGCCCGTTAGGGCTGAGAACTAGGTTCCTAATCATGTTCTAAGCAAGCCCCCCAATCCCCGCTCCCATATAAAGGACGGGCAAACTAATTCGTCAAAACTTCTTATTTTCTAAGTTCAGAATAATCAGACAATAGAAATTGTGTTAAAATATAGGCAAGTTTGTCGTGAAGGGTGGTAGTTTATGCGTGTTTCTCTAATTCAGATGGCGGTTTCCTTTGGTCGGCCTCAGGAAAATTTTGCTCGGGTCTTGCAACTTTTAAATCAGGCAGTCCAAGAAGAGCCTGATGTCATTGTCCTGCCGGAAATGTGGAATACGGGCTATGCCCTATCTGATTTGGCTCAACTATCTGATAAGGAAGGCCAGAAAACTCAGGAATTGCTCAGCCAGTTTGCCAGAGAGCACAAGGTTGCCCTCGTTGCTGGCTCGGTAGCTGTCCAGGAAGCTGGTCAATTTTTCAACCGGACCTATGTCTACGGAAAGGACGGCCAGCTTCTGTCCAGCTACGATAAGGTCCATCTTTTTGGATTGATGGCAGAAGACCAGTACCTGACCGCAGGTCAGCAAGAGAGTCATTTTGAACTAGCAGGAGTCAAGGCTAGCAATGTCATCTGCTATGATATCCGTTTTCCTGAATGGTTGCGGACCCTCATGGCTGACGGTGCCCAAATTCTCTTTGTTGTGGCTGAGTGGCCCCAGGATCGCATGGAGCAGTGGGAGATCCTTCTCAAGGCACGGGCCGTGGAAAACCAGACCTTTGTCGTAGCAGTCAACCGAGTAGGAGATGATCCCGATAATCATTTTAACGGTCATTCCCTGATTATCAATCCATTAGGCCAAGTTATTCTCCAAGCCTCCGATGATCAGGAAGGCATCTTTACAGCGGACTTGGACTTGACCCAAGTGGACCAAACTCGTGGTCATATTCCTGTCTTTGACGACCGCAAGCCAGAGCTTTATCATTGAGGAGGACGGTATGAAATTTGAAGAATCGCAATTATTGAAGGGCCTGCCCAAGCAATTTTTTGCTAACCTAGTGGCCAAGGTCAATGCCAAGATAGCTCAAGGGGCCGATGTTATCAATCTAGGTCAGGGTAATCCTGATCAGCCCACCTATGACTTTATTGTGGAAGCCTTACAGGCCTCGGCAGCCAAGCCTGCATCCCACAAATATTCCCTCTTTCGAGGGAACCCTCCCTTCAAGGAGGCCGCAGCTGACTTTTACAAGGAAAATTATGGGATTGCTCTAGACAGTCAGAAGGAAATCTGCGTTTTAGGCGGATCCAAAATTGGCTTGGTTGAGCTTCCTTGGGCTCTGATGAATCCTGGCGACCTGCTCTTGTTACCGGACCCTGGCTATCCCGACTACCTCTCAGGTGTAGCCTTGGGACGAGTAGACTATGAAACCTTCCCTCTGCTGGCTGAGAATGACTTTCTGCCAGATTTAGCAGCCATTCCCGAAGAGATCGCCCGAAGGGCTAAATTTATCTATATCAACTATCCCAATAATCCGACAGGAGCTGTCGCCACATCTGACTTCTACCAAGACTTAGTGGCCTGGGCTAAGAAGTACCAAGTGGGTGTCGTCAGCGACTTTGCCTATGGTGCCCTGGGCTACCAGGGCTATGAAAATCCTAGCTTTCTGTCTACACCGGGGGCCAAGGAGGTCGGTATTGAACTCTATACCTTCTCCAAGACCTTTAACATGGCCGGCTGGCGATTGGCCTTTGCGGCTGGGAATGCCGATATGATTGAAGCCCTCAACCTCATTCAAGACCACCTCTTCGTCAGCATCTTTCCTGCTATTCAAGATGCTGGAGTAGCGGCCCTTTTGGATCCACAGGCCAAGGAAGCTATTGTCCAGCTCAATCAGATCTACGACCAAAGACGGGAGGCTTTTGTCCAAGCGTCAGCCAAGATTGGTTGGCAGGCCTTTCCTTCCAAGGGTTCCTTTTATGCCTGGATGCCAGTCCCTAGGGGTTACACTAGCCAAAGTTTCGCGGACCTCTTGCTAGAGAAGGCCCATGTTGCGGTTGCACCAGGAGTGGGCTTTGGTCAAGCAGGCGATGGCTATGTCAGAATCGGTCTTCTGGTTGAACCAGAACGCCTGGCTGAAGCAGTAGAACGGATAGGAGCCCTAAACCTATTTGGATAGGCGGTTTCTTGAAAACTATCAATTAAAGTTGAGGAAGTATTTCCACCAAGTCAGTGAAATTTTCTCAGTTCTAGCCAAGTTCATCTGAGCTTGGCTTTTTTATGGTTAAATTGCTTTTGATTTTTATTAGAATTGACTTCAATTGAGAGTAATCTTAATCTATAAGATTGGCAAAATAGAATGGACATGATACAATAAAGAGTAATGACATACGATTTGGCATTGGCTTACAGGGATAAGATTAAAGGAACGTGGCGGGAGAGGCCCAGATGGAACTGATTGAGGATTTAAATATTTTACAGAGAAAGGCATTATCAGTAGGGCTGCTTTGCGCCAGCCTTTTGCTCTGTATACCCTTCTTTTTCTTTTTTTCTTGGCTGTCCAGACTGATTATTGGCATTTCCAATATCTTTTTTAATTATTGGTGGGAGCCTTTTTTCGCTCCCTTTGCTTTGGCCCTTTTATTGGTTATCCACGAGGGGATTCATGGCTTTTATTTCAAACTTTTCAAGCCTGAGAATCCTTTGAAGTATGGTACTGATTGGCGTTTGGGCCTCTTTAATGCCACCAGTCCTGGTTCTCGATATCCTAGAAGCCAGATGCTAATTATTTATTTGGCCCCCTTTGTCCTGACCAGCCTGCTCTTGACCCTGCTTCTAGCCTTGGGGACACTTTCTCCCCTTGCCTATCTCTTCTTAGCAGTCATTCACACAGCCATGTGCGTAGGAGATTTTTACTTTTCCTACCTCTTGCTTTGGAAATACCGCAAGTATTCGATTTTGGTTGAGGATACAGAAACTGGTATTAAAATTTTTAGTCTTGAATAAACCAAGTGGCATCTGTACTTTATTAGTCTTATCATAGAAATAACCCTAGCATGGTTGTAGTGACCCCAAAAAGTTGGACATAATAGTTTAAGTAAAGGATTGCGTTCTGTATTGCACAGGACTCAGTCCTTTTAGTTTTAATTTAATCCGTTTATTGTTGTAATAAGCAATGTAATCTGAGATTGCGAGCTTTAAGGCCTCAATGGATGGAAAGTCCTTCTCAAAGCCATAGAACATTTCAGATTTTAAGGTTCCAAAGAAAGACTCCATCATTCCATTATCTAAACTGTTACCCTTACGAGACATGGATGGTATCATCTTATGCTCTTTTAGAAAATGGTGATAAGAAGCGTGCTGATACTGCCAACCTTGGTC
>NZ_JMLC01000024.1 GCF_000686605.1 Streptococcus sobrinus DSM 20742 = ATCC 33478
TCACTTCAGACAGGGGAAAAGAGTTTGCCTGCTATCCTCTGGTAGAGAATTTAGGAATTTCCTTTTTCTTTGCGGACGCCTATTCATCCTGGCAGAGAGGAAGCAATGAAAACGCAAATGGCTTACTAAGAGAATATTTCCCAAAGAAAACAGATTTAGCCGCTATCTCTGATGAGGTTTTGAACAAGGCTTTATATGATATCAATCACCGACCACGAAAATGTTTAGCTTACAGAACTGCTAGTGAAGCTCTAGAGGATGAGTTCAAGTAAATGTTGCACTTATTCTTGCAATTTATCAAATAAAATTGCTCAAAACCTCCAAGACGACATCAAATCAGGGGTCTATGATCCTACCGATGAGTCAAGCAATGATCAGTCCGCTATTACCCGCAATGCCAAAGACTATGGCGTGGAACCAGCAGACTATGATCACGCGGGAACCACGACGGACTATTATGATGAAGCACTTTCCGCCTCACAACAAGGTACGGCAAGCTTGAGTGAGTTGAGACATAGTATTGCTGACGAAGTTCTAGCTTCTTTAACCTTGCCTAACTGGAGAACCTTGGCTCTCTTTGGTCTTTCTAACAATGAAAAGGCAGAGTTTGCCCTTGGTGTTGAAAGAACCCTGAAACCTGAAGAAGGTAAGCGTATCACTACATACCACTTTATTGTCGTTCCAGAATCTGCACTAGGAGGCACAACTTCTACTGATAGGCCAGCTGATAATCCACAGACACCCAGTCAGGAAGATCAAGATAATAAAGCTTCTCAAGTCCAGGTTGAGCAAAATAGCCAAGCTCCTCAAGTTGAGGCCAGCAATCCTGTAAAAGCAACTCTGCAAAAGGCCACGACCAGTCCAGTTGCTAATGTTTCCGCAACTAAGGTTGCTAATCCTGCCAAGGAAAATCAAGTAGTAAGTGCTGAAAAAAACTTACCTCAGACAGGAGATAGTAATACTGCCAATGCAATAGCCCTCCTACTCGGTTATCTTAGCGTTTTTGCCGGAATTTTCGTAGGCTTTCGGAAAAAGCCGGATAAAACAAAATAGAATAAGTAGCAAAAAGCCCTGAGTCTAGGGCTTTTTCTAGTTTTTGAAAAGTCCTAGGCCTTTTTGACTTTTTAGCTACCTTAGGGGTGTTCCTCAGAACCATGTGCAGTTATTGTTTTTCGTGGATGACAGGTTATTAGAGTTCATTTTTATTTTTCAAGGCTGGTGTTAATTTACTGTTTTCCAGCCCCGTTGTTTCCCGAACTTTTATAGTGTATAATAGATACATTGTTCAAAATTATCGAACAAAACGGCAGAAGTCTTCTGCAACCTATCTTATTACTATATTCTAGAGGAGTCATTAATTTCAATGGAAAAATTTTTCAAATTGAAAGAACACGGAACGGACGTCCGTACTGAAATCATGGCTGGTTTAACCACCTTCTTTGCCATGTCCTATATTCTCTTTGTCAATCCGGCCATTCTCAGCCAGACTGGCATGCCAGCTCAGGGTGTTTTCCTGGCAACCATCATTGGTGCTATCGCTGGGACCCTGATGATGGCGCTTTACGCCAACCTGCCCTATGCTCAGGCACCAGGGATGGGGCTCAATGCCTTCTTTACCTATACAGTTGTCTTCTCGCTGGGCTACACTTGGCAACAGGGTCTTGCCATGGTCTTTCTGTGTGGGGTTATTTCCCTCATCATTACCTTGACCAAGGTCCGCAAGATGATTATCGAGTCTATTCCGGCTTCCCTCAAATCAGCTATTTCCGCTGGTATCGGGATTTTCTTGGCCTATGTTGGAATTAAAAACGCTGGCTTTATTCAATTTGCCATTGACCCAGGTAAGTATACAGCGACTGGTACGCTCAAGGGGGCCAAGGCTTCCATTACTGCTAATTCAGCAGCGACACCAAGCTTGGTTCACTTTGATAATCCTGCAGTTATCCTAGCTCTGATTGGCTTGGCTATTACTATTATCTTCATTGTCAAAGGAATGAAGGGTGGTGTTATCATTTCTATCGCCTTGACCACTATTGTCGGAATTTTCATGGGTGTGGTTGACCTTGGTTCTATCAGCTGGGAAACGACCAATCTTGGATCTTCCTTCCACGATTTCAAGACCTTATTCGGTGCAGCCCTCGGCAGCAAGGGCTTGGGCTCCCTCTTTACTGTACCAACTAAAATTCCTAGTGTCTTGATGACCATTCTTGCCTTCTCTTTGACCGATATTTTTGATACCATCGGAACTTTAATCGGTACTGGCCAAAAGGTTGGTATCATTGCGACAACTGGCGAAACCCATGAGTCAACTGGTTTAGACCGAGCCCTCTATTCTGATTTGGTCGGAACTTCTGTTGGTGCCATTGCTGGTACTTCAAACGTAACGACCTATGTTGAATCGGCAGCTGGTATCGGTGCTGGTGGTCGGACTGGGATGACTGCCTTGGTAGTAGCCGTGCTCTTTGCCATCTCTAGCGTCTTCAGTCCCCTGGTTTCAATTGTGCCAACTCAAGCAACGGCTCCAGTTCTGATTATCGTGGGGATTATGATGCTGTCTAACCTCAAGAATGTTAACTGGGAAGACCTTTCTGAAGCAGTACCGGCCTTCTTCACCTCAGTCTTTATGGGCTTTGCCTACAGCATTACTTATGGTATCGCAGCTGGTTTCATCACCTATACTTTGGTGAAAATCATCAAGGGTCAAGCTAAGGATGTCCATCTGATTCTTTGGGTTTTAGACCTGCTCTTTATCCTTGATTTTGTCAGCTTGGCAATCCTCTAAGTTAAATCGTTAACTGAAGGCTGGGAGTTTGGTTTCCTGGCCTTTATTTTTTAGGTGCATCTGCTTGCCGGCGTGCTACCAGCCATAAGTTCGAGAAGTTACCGGCCCCAACTTTATAGGAGGAATTTCGGAAAATCATTGGAAGAGATTTGCTTTTTTGGTATAATAGGCACATGTTTTATAGTCGCAATGAAGATGAGCTGATGGCCATCGGTTACAAAATAGGACAGTCACTGCAAGCGCAGGATGTCCTTATTTTGACGGGTGAACTTGGTGCCGGAAAAACAACGATTACCAAGGGAATTGCCAAGGCTCTGGGCATTTCGCAGATGATTAAAAGTCCCACCTACACCATTGTCAGGGAGTACGAAGGGAGCCTACCTCTCTACCATTTGGATGTTTATCGTATCGGCGATGACCCAGATTCGATTGATTTAGATGATTTCCTCTTTGGAGATGGGGTCACCGTAATTGAATGGGGGGAGCTTCTCGGTGAGAATTTGCCTAAAGACTACCTGACTGTTAAACTTGATAAAGTTGCTGATGGCCGGCAAGTTTCCCTGAACGCTAGCGGTTTACGGTTTCAAAAACTCTTAGAGGCTATTGATGGCTGAGGCGGAAGTTCTCTTTGAGGAAGCCCAGCCTAGCGATGCTGAACTCTTGGTGGACTTTCTGGCTCAAGTCATGACTGAGAGTGATTTCATCACGCAGACCAGTCGCCTCTTGACCCAAGCAGAAATGGTAGAATTTTTGACGAGGCAACTAGCCAGTTCCAGAGATATCTGTCTGCTGGCTAAGTTAGGACAGAAAGTTATTGCCACCTTGAATCTGGTTTCCTATGAAAAATCGGGAGACTATTGGGGAGATCTTTTTCTAGCCGTTGGTCAATCCTATCAAGGGGCTGGTCTGGGTCAGACCCTGATGGTGCTAGCCATTGATTGGGCAGAGCAGGTTGGGAGTCTAGCAGGCTTAAGCTTAAGTGTCCAGGTTCGCAATCAAAGAGCCGTTCATATTTATGAGAAATTTGGTTTTGCCATTGATAGTCTCAAAAGGGCTGCTGTCAAAAGCAAGACTGGCCAAGAACTTGATATTTATTACATGAGTAGAGCAATAAAGTAAGGAATAGTATGAAAATCGGGAAGAAAATTTTTTTGATGGTGCTGACCATCCTTGCGACAACAGTGATTGCCTTTTTTATCTATACAAGGAATGTTCTGAATTTCTCTAACAGTCAGTTAGGAAAAACTTTTAAGCAGTACGGGAAGAACAGTAGCGCAATTGAGCAGACCAAACCCTTCTCTATTCTTTTGATGGGGGTCGATACAGGTGATTCTCAACGGAAAGAAACCTGGGAGGGAAACAGTGATACCATGATTTTGGTTACGGTCAATCCCCAGACTAATAAGACAACGATGACCAGTCTAGAACGTGACGTTCTGGTTGATTTGGCTGACAAATCAGGCGAAGAAGATCAGGCCAAGCTCAATGCGGCTTATGCCAATGGTGGAACCAAGGAGGCCTTGTCAGTCGTTAGCAAGCTCCTTGATATTGACATTGATTATTACATGCAGGTCAATATGCAGGGCTTGGTTGACCTAGTTGATGCTGTCGGAGGTATCAAGGTTACCAATAATTTTGACTTCCCAATTTCTATTGCAGAGAATGAACCGGAGTACACGGCTAAGGTTGAACCAGGGACCCACCATATTAATGGGGAGCAGGCACTAGTCTATGCTCGGATGCGTTATGATGATCCAGAAGGTGACTACGGTAGGCAGAAACGGCAACGGGAAGTGATTCAAAAGGTAGTGGCTAAGCTGTTGGATATGGGCAGCAGTGTCAGCAGTTACCAGAAGATTCTTAAGGCAGTCAGCAAAAACATGCAGACCGACATTGACCTATCAACTAATAATCTTGGCAATCTTCTGGGTTACCAATCAGCCATTAGCAATGTTAAAAACTATCAGCTCAAGGGAACGGATGCTACTATTAATGGCGGCTCCTACCAGCTGGCGGATGCAGATGGTATCCTGAAAATTCAAAATCGGATTAAAAAGCAACTGGGGCTCAAGGAAGGAACCAAGAAGACTCTCAAGACCAATGCGATCCTTTATGAAGACCTCTACGGTCAAGGCGGCTTGGATACTTCCGACGGTTCTGATAGCTCAAGTTCATCGGCCTATGGTGATGGCTATGACAGTTATAATTCTGGTTCAGCTGGTGGAAACTCAGCAGGTTCAGGTGGTAGCTACAATACTGGCAGTTATTCTCAAGCCCCATCCAACGATGCCGGTACCAGCGGCGGAGGATACAACAGTGGTGCTGAAACTGGTGGCGGTACGGCTGGAGGAACTGGCTATTAAGTGATTAAAGACTAAAACAAAAGGCAACTCAAAAAAATCTGAGTTGCCTTTTTCGTGGATTGTGTTGGGTGCTTGGGTGATATGATATTCTTCGAGGATAAATCAGTCAGAGAAAAAGGTGAAATTCGCACTTTGCTTTTAGCTGAGTGACATCAAAAAGGCTCTCGTTTTGAGAACCTTTTTCTTTTATTCTTCCTGCCATTTTTCTATTCTTTGGTTGATTTCATTGAGGCGAGATTGGGCTTCTTGGTTGAAAAGCTTGAATTTGTAGGTCAAGTCTTTCTTGTAGTCTTGAATTAAATCGGCCTGCTGGGCAATGATGTTTAGTTGGTCTTGGATGATTTCAGAATCCATTTGAGCCCTGTCGAAAGCTTTCAGGGCTTCTGCCAAGCCGGCTCGGATTTTTTCACGGTTTTGGTAGGCCTTGTAGCTGGCATAGGCCGCCAAGCCAAGGAAGGCTAGATTGCGGATTTTCATGCTTCCACCTCTTTTGCAATGTCTTGGGCCAATTGTCCCAGAGCTTCAAAGTCAGGCTCGTGCTCGGTGAAGGTGATGGCCACTTCATCTTGATCGCTGTAGCGGGGGATGATATGGATATGGGCGTGGAAGACAGTTTGACCAGCAATCTCTTCATTATTGTTGAGAATATTGAGCCCCTTGGCTCCAGTCGCCGCCTTGACGGCCCGGGCCAGTTTAGGTAGACGGGCAAAGATATCAGCTGCCGTTTGGTCGGACATCTCTAGCATATTGCGAACGTGTTCCTTGGGGATAACCAAGGTGTGGCCCTTGGTGGTCTGCGAAATATCCAAAAAGGCTAGCACTTTATCGTCTTCATAGATTTTAGATGAAGGGATTTCTCCCGCAAGGATTTTACAAAAAATACAATCAGACATAATTTTCCTCCCATTTTGTGAGCTTTAAATTGATGAAAATCTCAAGCTAGGTCAGCAAAGCAGGCCTAGAATCTGAAAAATCAGGCCTTATCAAACCAACTACTAGTGAAAGAGCAAGGCAATCTTCCTGTTCCCCACCTCTTAGAGGTCTGCTGTCTAGTGGCTGGCATCTTTGCCCCGTCTCGTTTTTGATTTTCAACAGTCTTAAAGGGGACAAACCCCAAAGCTTATCAAGTTTTTGATATAATGATTATATCAAATTTTAGAAGAGAAAGTTATGTTAAAAATAGACAAGATGACAGGAGGCTACCGCAATATTCCTGTCTTAAAAGAGATTTCCTTTGAGGTGCCCGACGGTCAGCTGGTCGGTCTCATCGGTCTTAATGGGGCTGGGAAATCAACGACCATCAAGGAGATTATTGGGCTTCTAACTCCCTATCAGGGGGCTATTACTATTGATGACCTCAGCTTAGCTCAGGACAAGGAAGCCTACCGGAAGAAGATTGGCTTTATTCCAGAAACGCCCAGCCTCTACGAGGAATTGACTCTGAAAGAGCATCTGGAAACCGTAGCCATGGCTTATGATATTCCGACGGCTGAGGCCTTGGACCGAGCTCAAAAGCTTCTTCAACTTTTCCGCCTAGAGGATAAATTGGACTGGTTCCCTGTCAACTTTTCTAAAGGCATGAAGCAGAAGGTTATGATTATCTGTGCCTTCATCGTCCAGCCTCGTCTTTTAATCGTTGATGAGCCTTTCTTGGGTCTGGACCCCCTAGCCATCAATGATTTGATGGATCTCTTAGAAGAAGAAAAAGCCAAGGGAACCGCCATTCTCATGTCCACCCATGTCTTGGATTCGGCCCAAAAGATGTGTGATAGCTTTGTTATCCTCCATCAGGGGCAAATCAGGGCACAAGGGACTCTGGCGGATTTGCGGGCCAGCTTTGGTCAGGCAGATGCCAGTCTCAATGACCTCTACATGGCTTTGACAAAAGAGGTCTGATTATGAAAGCAGTATTTGCCAAACGTCGCTTTGATTTCAATCAGCAGTGTCTCAAGTATCTTCGCTATGTTCTCAATGACCATTTCGTTTTGGTCTTGGTTTTCCTTTTGGGCTTTGTTCTTTATCAGTACAGCAATTTGCTTCGGCATTTTCCTAAAAATCATTGGCCAATTATGGCAGGGCTAGTGCTGGTCAGTTTGGTCCTGCTCTGGTTGGGGCGGGTGGCAACCTATCTGGAACCCGCTGACCGAGTCTTTCTCCTACCCCAGGAAGATGACTTAATCGCCCAAATCAAGGGGGCTAGGTGGTGGAGTTTTCTGGTTTGGGGAGGCCTGCAAACCCTCTTCTTGTTGGCCCTAGCTCCCCTCTTTTTAGCCCTAGGCTTTTCAAAATTAGGATTTTTAGTCTTTCTACTTTTCATGCTGCTTGTCAAAGGCGGTCTGGTTCTTTTTAAAAGTCGCAAGCTTCTTATCGCTGGTAATCTAAATTGGGAAGAGGCTCTGGCCCAAGAACAAGGGCGAAAACAAGCTATCCTGAAATTTTATTCCCTCTTTACCAATGTTAAGGGCATTTCCAGCCAAACCAAACGACGGGGCTATCTGGATTTTCTCCTGGCTGGTCTGACCAAGAAGCAGTCCCAGCTTTGGTCCAATCTCTACCTACGGGCCTATTTACGCAGTGGTGATTATCTGGCCTTGAGCCTGAGACTTCTCTTTCTTAGCCTGCTCAGCTTTATCCTTGTCAAGGCCGGCCTAGTCGCGCTGGCCCTGGCCCTGCTCTTTGATTATCTCCTGCTCTTTCAACTTCTGTCTCTGGCCAAGCATTACGATTATCAATATTTAACCCAGCTCTTTCCCTTGGGAGCTGGTCTGAAAAAGGCCAACCTCAAGCAGGTTCTACGAGGGATTCTCTATGGCCTGGTTCTGCTACAAGCAATCGTCCTACTCATTTTTGCCTTCTCTTGGCAAAATCTGGCCCTGCTGGTAGGTGTCGCTCTCCTCTTGGTGGAGCTTTACCTGCCCTATAAGTTAAAGAAGTTGTTTGCTTGAGCCAGCCTGAAACTCTGCGAAAATCAAAAAGATGCGTCGTTAACTCGCTTTGCCGTACTTAATGAGGAAAGCAGAGCTTTCCTCATTCTGCGCCTCAAAAGGTCTGGGAGACCTTTTGAGCTACCTACAGTTCGTTGCCTCGCCTACTTTTGATTTTCATTGAGTATAACCAAGCCAGCTTGATATTGACGAGGCCTGATAAAACCAGTAAAATAAGAGAGCGATTAAAAACCAACCTCTGCTTGTAAGCGGACTTGGTTACCCTAGATGAAAGGGCGTGGAAGGAAAATTTCGCTGGCAAGGCTGAAAAATCACGCCCAATGACAATAAATGGAGGAAAATGATTTGGTTACAACCGATTCAGATTTAAGCCTAAAACCCCTGCGGGGTAAGAGTGGCAAGGCCTATGTTGGCACCTATCCAAATGGTGACCGAGTCTTCGTCAAAATGAATACGACACCAATTTTGGCGGCCCTAGCCAAGGAGCAGATTGCCCCTCAACTTCTCTGGGCAAAACGCATGTCCAATGGGGATGTCATGAGTGCCCAAGAATGGCTCAACGGTCGGATTCTCAATAAGCAGGATATGACCAGCAAGCAAATTATCCAGATTTTGCTGCGGATGCACCGCTCCAGAACTCTGGTCAACCAGCTCATGCAGCTCAATTATCGGATTGAAAAACCCTACGATTTGGTTGTCGATTGGGAGAGTAATGTTCCTGAACAATTGCGGGCCAATTCTTTCTTGCAATCTATTGCCAAGGAATTGAAGGATAACCTGCCGGAATTTGACCAGGACAAGGCCACTATTGTCCACGGAGACCTAAGGCACAGCAACTGGGTCATCACCACTAGCGGTTTGATTTACCTAGTGGATTGGGACTCTGTTCGCCTGACCGACCGGATGTATGACGTTGCCTATATGCTCAGCCACTACATTCCTTACACCCATTGGAACGAATGGCTCAGCTACTATGGCTACAAGACCAATGATTTAGTCATGAACAAGGTTGCTTGGTTCGGTCAATTATCCTACCTGACCCAGATTCTCAAATGCTACGATGAAAACGATATGGAACATGTCAATCAGGAAATTTATGACCTGCGTAAGTTCCGTGAAATTATTGGAAAGAATTAGATGCGTGTTAGAAGACGTAAGGGTGCTGAAGAGCACCTAGCCAACAACCCTCATTATGTAATTTTGAATCCCGAGGATGCCAAGGGACATTGGCAGGAGATTTTTGGCAATGATAAGCCTATCCATATCGAAGTCGGCTCCGGCAAGGGAGCCTTTATTACGGGTATGGCCCTACAAAATCCTGGCATCAACTATATCGGGATTGACATCCAGGTTTCAGTGCTCAGCCATGCCTTGGACAAGGTTCTAGCTAGTGAGGCAGAAAATATTCGCCTCCTCCAGGTTGATGGATCCAGCTTGACCAACTATTTTGCGGACGAGGAAATTGACCTCCTCTATCTCAATTTCTCAGACCCCTGGCCCAAGAAAAAGCATGCTAAACGTCGGCTGACCTACAAGACATTCTTGGATACCTACAAGCAAATCCTGCCTGAGCATGGTGAGATTCACTTAAAGACCGATAACCGTGGCCTCTTTGAATACAGCCTTGCCAGCTTCTCGCAATATGGCATGGTCCTCAAGCAGGTCTGGCTGGACCTCCATGCCAGCGATTATGAGGGCAATGTCATGACCGAGTATGAGCAGAAATTCTCCGACAAGGGTCAGGTCATCTATCGGGTGGAGGCTATGTTTTAGGTGCCTAATGGCGGTGATAATCTCATTTCTAGCTATCTAGGCAAACTTCAGAAATTAAATAACAATACCCATAGGAAGTTTGTGTTTGCGATCCATTGAAAAAATTATTTTGAAAAATTGAGAATTCATGTTATAATGTCACTCGTTGACATTCATGGAGAGGTCGCATAGTGGCCGAGTGCGCACGCTTGGAAAGCGTGTAGTCCTTAACGGGGCTCGGGGGTTCGAATCCCCTCCTCTCCTTAACTAAGATACTAAGGGCGTTAAAAAAGACGTATGATTTTAGGGTCTACTTGAGAAATCCTGATTTCTCGATAGGAGACGTCTAAATCACTAGTCTTTTAGCCCGAGTTCAATTCCACAATCAAGATGGCTAAGTCTCCTTTGCGGTAAGACTTGCTAGGAAAACCGCTGAGGCGGTTTTTTTGTATTGTGAAATGAAGTTACGAAGGCGCAGTTGAAATTTATTATTTAGGATAACCTGGTTAGGTTTAGCCTAGACATAATTAAAAAGTTTACTGTTGAAAATTTTTTAGAAGAAGAGAATTAAGCTTGAAAGGGAACTCTAACCTCAATAACGGAACTGAAGAGAAATACTCTATGAGACTTGTTTTTTTTAATCAGCAAGAAATAATTGAAAATTAGTAATTAATTTAAGAAAACGCTTGCAAATGCAACTATTTCACCCATAATAGGATTGAAAGGGGTTGAAGATATGAAAAATTTAAGATTTTCATCATGGCACTATGCTAAAAAGTATTTTGTTGGTCTATCGTGTGTTACTGTGCTGGCAGCTGCTAGCTTTATTGCGAAGCCAGTTCTTGCAGACACTGTAGAGACAGAACCAACAAATACAAGTGAAATACTCATGACCACAAATCAAAGCCAACCTAGTACGGATGTTGAGACTGTTACCCCTCCAACTACAGAAACTAGTTTGAACACCCTAAAGACTGAACTTGGCTCCCAGGCTTCTAATGGTACCTCAGAGGATACTGTTCCTCAAGCAGTATCGTCCAATTCTGAAGTTCCCGCTACCTCTTCAGCAGATTCATATACAGGAGGAGATAATGTTTCTGTCTCAGCCAAAAACAATTTAGTCACTTCCGAATCTAAGGGTTATCATAGTGACGAACAGGGCAATTGGTATTACGCTGATGGCAATGGGAATAAGTTAACCGGGGCTCAGATCATTGATTCTGTCAAGGTCTACTTTGATGAGAACGGCATCCAAGTCAAAGGGAACTTTGCCTCTGATGGCCATTATTATGACAAAGATAGCGGGGCTATGTTGACTAAACGTTATGTCGAAGTGGCCGGCAATTGGTACTATGTTAATGACAAGGGCGATAAATTAATTGGTACCCAAACGGTTGACTCTGTCAAGGTCTATTTTGATGAGAACGGCATCCAAGTCAAGGGGAACTTTGCCCCCAATGGCCATTATTATGACAAAGATAGCGGGGCTATGCTAACTAAACGTTATGTCGAAGTGGCCGGCAATTGGTACTATGTTGATGGCAATGGAAATAAGTTGATCGGTGCTCAAACGGTTGATTCTGTCAAGGTCTACTTTGATGAGAATGGTGTCCAAGTCAAGGGTGCCTTTGCACCAGCCAAAGAAAGTATTTTTTCACCAGATAGACATTACTATGATAAAGATAGTGGTGCCTTGGTGACGAATCGTTACGTTGAGGTGGATGGCAATTGGTATTATGTTGATGAAAACGGCAGGATGTTGACGGGATATCACACGATTGACGGTGTTGAAGTTTACTTTTCTGAATATGATGGTCATCAGGCTAAAGGGGAATTTTCAGGAAATGGTGATACTGGAGACTTCTATGATTGGGATTCTGGAGCTAGAATTACTGGTAAAGAAGGAACTCCAAAATTTATTAAAACTAGGTCAGGTCACTGGTATTATCTCAATGAAAAGGGGAACCAAGTGACCAGCATTCAGATCATTGATGGAAATATTTACTATTTTGGTCTTCCAACTAAAAAATATTACTATGGTATGCAATCAAGGGGCGAGTTAGTCTATGCTTATTATAGTGATTTTATTCCTAATAGTAGCCACATCTACTATACCGATCCTGAGACTGGTGCGGCTTGGAAAAATCGCTACGTCGATTGGGAAGGTAGCCGTTATTACATGGGACCAGAAGGCTATGCTCTAATCGGAGAGGCAGTTGTCAATGGTCAATCTGTTTATTTCCATAGAGACGGTAAGCAAGCCCGGGGTGAATTGATTACCGAAAATGGCGTAACTCGCTACTATGCCCCTGATTCTGGGGTGCGAGTTCGCAATACTAAACTGACTATTGATGGTGTAACCTATAGTTTTAATGCTGATGGGGACGGAACCATCATCTCCGATTAAAAGCAAGTTGTTAGGCGGGTAGCTAGTATCATTGACTGATGTTGGTTACAATTTGTGATTTTGATAGTTGTCTTCGGCGATATCGTTAGACAACTATCATCAAAGGGTCTCAGTTTCTAGAGAAAAGAGAAGATGTGACTAGAGGTCCGTTGTTAAACCGCCAATTCTCCCATTTTTGATTGAAATGCTAAAAACTTACTAGCCTATTCCTTGCAACAGGTTAATCATACAGTCGAAGATATGGCCTGATAAAAGTTAGTAAGGGATATAGAAAACTTTTCAAGAATTCTTGGTCAACAGTCTAAGAATACGTAATAGGTTGACCTTGTCCCTTGCAATTAGGGGGCTGACGTGCTATACTATAGGAAATAATACAGAGAGGGGCGAAGTTGGATGACTTCGCCTCTTGTCTATGTATGGATTTGTTTTCCTTTTCATGAGGGGAAAACTAGAAAGCAGAGGTAAATCTTATCGCTAATCAGACGCTTATTGATACGGTTACTCAGGTTGTTGCTCCTGCTATTCTCCAGCCTTTTGAGCTGGTTGATGTGGAATATGAAAAGATGGGGGCTGATTATGTTTTGTCCATTCTGGTGGATAAGCCAGAGGGCATTACCGTTGATGATACGGCTGAGCTGACGGATATTATTAGTCCGCTCTTGGATACCATCAAGCCTGATCCCTTCCCCAGCCAGTACATGTTGGAAATTTCCAGTCCCGGTTTGGAGCGCCCCTTGAAGACAGCTGAAAGTCTCAAGGCTGCTGTCGGTTCCTATGTCAATATCAGCCTCTACAAGGCCATTGACAAGGTTAAGGTATTTGAGGGGGATCTGCTGGATTTTGATGGCCAAACCCTGACCTTGGAATATCTGGATAAGACCCGCAAGAAGCAGGTGGAAATTCCTTATACGACGGTTGCCAAGGCCCGCCTAGCCGTCAAGCTATAGTAGGACCTAGTTGGAGTCAAGTTATAGTCGAATGGCTAAGAGCCTAGCGAGGTCCTTAGACTTTTGTTAGGAAGCTAGGCCTAATCAAAATTGTTAAGAAACTTGGATTTAACCTTGATTCCAAGAAAATTGAAAATATAGAAAGGATAGCTAGTCCGCTCAGGGGCGGATAGAAAAACTTATGAGCAAAGAAATGCTAGAAGCCTTCCGTGTTCTGGAAGAAGAAAAACACATCGACAAAAACGACATCATTGATGCGGTGACCGAATCGCTCAAATCTGCCTACAAACGTCGCTATGGTCAATCTGATAGCTGTGAGGTTGAATTTAATGAAAAGACTGGGGATTTCCAAGTCTACAGCGTGCGTGAAGTTGTCGAAGAAGTTTTTGATAGCCGCTTGGAAATCAGCTTGGCTGATGCCCTCAAGATTAGCTCAGCCTATGAGTTGGGTGATAAGATTCGTTTTGAAGAATCTGTTAAAGAATTTGGTCGTGTGGCTGCCCAATCTGCCAAGCAAACCATCATGGAAAAGATGCGTCGTCAGATGCGGGAAATTACTTACAATGAGTACAAGGAACACGAAGGTGAAATCATGACCGGAACGGTTGAACGTTTCGACCAACGTTTCATCTACGTCAACTTGGGCTCGATTGAAGCCCAGCTCTCCCACCAGGACCAAATCCCTGGGGAAACCTTCAAATCACACGACCGCATTGAGGTTTATGTTTATAAGGTGGAAAACAATCCTCGTGGGGTTAATGTTTTCGTCAGTCGGAGCCACCCTCAATTCATCAAGCGTCTCATGGAAAAGGAAATTCCGGAAGTCTTTGATGGTACTGTGGAAATCATGAGTGTCTCCCGCGAAGCTGGCGACCGGACCAAGGTTGCGGTTCGTAGCCATAACCCTAATGTGGATGCCATCGGAACCATCGTTGGTCGTGGCGGTGCCAACATCAAAAAGGTTGTCAGCAAGTTCCATCCAGTCCGCCTAGATCCTAAGTCAGGTCTGGCCGTCCCTGTCGAAGAAAATATCGACGTTATCCAATGGGAAGAAGACCCAGCTGAATTCATCTACAATGCTATTGCTCCAGCGGAAGTTGACTATGTTATCTTTGATGATGAAAATAGCAAGCACGCAACCGTAGTCGTGCCAGACAACAAGCTATCCTTGGCTATTGGTCGCCGCGGACAAAATGTTCGTCTAGCGGCTCACTTGACGGGTTACCGCATTGATATCAAGTCAGCAACAGAATACGAAGCTATGGAAGCAGAGGCTGAGGAAGCCTATGAAGCTGATGACTTGGTTGAAGCTGAAGGCCTTGACCAGGTAGAAAACTTAGAGCAAGACCAAGTGGCGGAGGAAGTGACTTCCGATGATGCAAGTGCTGCAGAAGCTGAAGAAGCTGAACTTCAAGTCCAAGATGAGCTTGTTGAGGAAAACGAGGCGGCAGACCTTGAGACTTCAGCTGAAGCTGCTGAGCCAGCAGATCAAGATTAAGAGGAAGGCCTTTTATGGCTAAAACAAGAAAGATACCTTTGAGAAAATCAGTTGTTTCAGGTCAGGTGATTGACAAGCGAGACCTGCTGAGAATTGTTAAGAACAAGGAAGGGCAAGTTTTCATCGATCCAACTGGCAAGCAAAATGGCCGCGGCGCTTATATCAAGCTAGATAATGAAGAAGCTCAGCTGGCCAAGAAGAGACGGGTCTTCAACCATAGTTTTTCTATGGAAGTTCCCGATGAATTCTATGATGAATTGATTGCCTATGTTGATCACAAGGTTAAAAGAAGAGAGTTGGGCCTTGACTAATTTAGAGAAGTTATCCAATTTATTAGGTCTGGCTCAGCGGGCAGGAACTCTAATCTCTGGTGAAGACCTGGTCATCAAGGCCATTCAGAAGCACCAAACCCGATTGGTTTTTCTAGCCCATGATGCTGCTCCCAATTTGACCAAAAAAGTAACTGATAAATGTCAATATTACGATATAGAAGTCTCCACAGTGTTTTCCGCACTGGAATTAAGCGTTGCTATTGGTCGATCCCGAAAGGTGCTGGCCGTGACTGACGCTGGATTTGCAAAGAAAATGAGGACTCTTATGAACTAAAGAATAGGAGGACATGATTTGTCTAAGAAAAGATTGTACGAAATTGCCAAGGAACTTGGCAAACCAAGTAAAGATGTGGTGGAAAAGGCCAAGAGCTTAGGTCTAGATGTCAAGAGTCACGCTTCAAGTGTTGAAGAGGTGGACGCTAAGCGGATTTCCAGCAGTTTTTCTGCTACCAAGGCGCCAGCTCCAAAGGCTAGCCAATCTGAAAGTAAGCTCGCTCCAAAACCAGCTTCAACGCCTAAGTCGGAAGTAGAGGCTAAGCCAGCTCAAGAGGTTAAAACGGCCTCAGAAAAGTCTGTCCAGCCTAAACCCGCTGCTAAGCCAAAACCAAAAATTCGTAACTTTAAGGCGGAGCGGGAAGCTAAGGCTAAAGCGGCAGCTGAGCGTCACCAAAACCAAGGCAAGGGCAAGCAGAATAATCGCGGTGATCGACGCAACAATGACCGCCGTCGCGATAACCGCTCTGGCAACCGCAATGACCAAAGAAACAATCGTAACCAGGCTAACCAAGGACCACGGATTGATTTCAAGGCCAGAGCAACTGCCCTAAAAGCTGAACAAAATGCGGAGTACTCTCGCCAAAGCGAAGATCGTTTCCGTCAGGAACAAGAAAGCAAGTCTGTGGCAGCCCGTCGTCAAGAAGAGGCTCGTCAAAACAAGCGGAAAGCTCAAGAAGAAGCTCAGGCTCAACCAAGTAAGCCAACGCCAGCAGCGGCTCCAACAGTAGCTGCAAAACCAGCCCCAGCCAAGGCCAAGGATACCCGTCGCAAGAAAGCTAATCGTTCAGACAAATCACGTGACTTTTCACATCAGAATGAAGATGGGCCAAAACAAAGTAAAAATAAGAAGTGGAATAATCAAAACCAAGTGAGAAACCAAAGAAACAGTAACTGGAATCATAAGAAGAAAAAAGGAAAGAACAACCGTAAGGATCAAGCTCCAAAACCAGTCACCGAACGTAAGTTCCATGAATTGCCTAAGGAATTTGAATACACTGAAGGAATGACGGTTGCTGATATCGCAAAACGTATCAAGCGTGAACCTGCCGAAATCGTTAAGAAGCTCTTCATGATGGGTGTAATGGCTACCCAAAACCAATCCTTGGATGGTGACACCATTGAACTCCTCATGGTGGATTATGGTATCGATCCTAAGAAAAAGGTTGAGGTTGATGATGCCGATATCGAACGTTTCTTTGTTGATGATGACTACCTCAATGAAGACCAATTGGTTGAACGTGCACCAGTCGTAACCATCATGGGACACGTTGACCATGGTAAAACAACCCTTCTAGATACTCTGCGAAATTCTCGGGTAGCCACAGGTGAAGCCGGTGGTATTACTCAACACATCGGTGCCTATCAAATCAATGCCAACGGTAAAAAGATTACCTTCCTAGATACCCCAGGACATGCAGCCTTCACTTCGATGCGGGCTCGTGGTGCCTCGGTTACTGATGTCACCATCCTGATTGTTGCTGCAGACGACGGCGTTATGCCACAAACTGTTGAAGCGATTAACCACTCTAAGGCTGCCGGTGTGCCAATTATTGTTGCCATCAACAAGATTGATAAACCAGGTGCCAACCCTGAGCGGGTTATCGGTGAGCTGGCTGAACACGGTGTTATCTCGACCGCTTGGGGTGGTGAGTCAGAATTCGTTGAAATTTCAGCTAAATTCGGTCAAAATATTGATGAACTTCTGGAAACTGTCCTTCTGGTTGCTGAAATGGAAGAGCTCAAGGCTGATCCAACCGTTCGAGCTATCGGTACCGTTATTGAAGCTCGTTTAGATAAGGGGAAAGGAGCTGTTGCAACTCTCTTGGTCCAACAAGGGACTCTACATGTTCAAGACCCAATCGTTGCGGGTAATACCTTCGGTCGGGTTCGGGCCATGACCAATGATCTGGGGCGTCGGGTGAAAGAGGCAGCGCCATCAACACCAGTATCTATCACAGGTCTTAATGAAGCCCCAATGGCTGGTGACCACTTCGCAATTTATGAAGATGAAAAAGCAGCTCGGGCTGCCGGTGAAGAACGGGCTAAGCGGGCTCTGCTCAAGCAACGTCAAATTACCCATCGTGTCAGTCTTGAAAACCTCTTTGATACCCTCAAAGATGGCGAAGTTAAGTCTGTTAATGTCATCATCAAGGCAGATGTGCAAGGCTCTGTCGAAGCACTAGCGACCTCTCTGCAAAAGATTGAAGTCGAAGGGGCTAAGGTCACCATCGTTCACTCGGCTGTCGGTGCTATCAACGAGTCTGACATTACTCTGGCTGAAGCTTCTAATGCCGTTGTCATTGGTTTTAATGTCCGTCCTACCCCACAAGCGCGGGCTCAAGCAGAAACTGATGAAGTTGAGATCCGTCTCCACAGCATTATCTACAAGGTTATCGAAGAAATTGAAGATGCCATGAAGGGAATGCTGGATCCTGAATTCGAAGAAAAGATTATCGGGGAAGCCCTTATCCGTGAAACCTTCAAGGTTTCTAAGGTCGGCACCATCGGCGGATTCTTGGTTACCAGCGGTAAAGTTACCCGCGACTCCAGTGTTCGGGTTATCCGTGACGGTGTCGTTATCTACGACGGTAAATTAGCCAGCCTGCGTCACTTCAAGGACGATGTCAAAGAAATCGGCAACGCCCAAGAAGGTGGTCTCATGATTGAAGGCTACAACGACATCAAGGTTGACGATACTGTCGAAGCCTACGTGATGGAGGAAATCAAACGCTAATCAGAATTGAAGCTAAAGCTTCTAATTCTGATACGAGAACTGCTATGGCAGTTCTCTAAGCGTTATACTAACTCGAAGCATTAACTATTATCGAGTTAATGCTTCAAGCGTCGCAAGCGTTTGTTATTAAAACTGGAACTATCTTCCTAGTTTTTACACGGCAGCTACTAAGGTAGTCTGCCTAAACGCTATACTAGCATTCAAGCTCAACTATTATCAACTTGAGTTCGAATGCGTCGAAAGTCTAATCAGAATTGAAGCTAAAGCTTCTAATTCTGATACGAGAACTGCTATGACAGTTCTCTAAGCGTTATGCTAACTTGAAGCTTTAGCTATTATCGAGCTAAAGCTCCAAGCGTCGTAAACGTTAAGGGGTGAGAAAGTCTTGGTATGGCGAAGCCATCAATTTCGTTGTCTCACCCCCGCACAGTTGATTAGGTTGGCCGCTGTCACTTGTGACAAGGACAGCCAAACAACCACTGCGTTAAAATCGTATCAACGAATTTTTGAGGACTGGTAGCTATTGTCCCCCCAGTCTTATGTCAGCTACTATGATTACCTGACTAAGCGTTAAAACACTAATCAGAGTTGAAACTAAATGGAAAGAAGGCAAAGGATGGCTAATTCTTTTCGGACGGATCGAGTTGGTATGGAGATTAAACGGGAGGTCAACGAAATTCTGCAAAAGAAGGTTCGTGACCCTCGTGTCTCTGGTGTCACCATCACCGATGTCCAAATGCTAGGGGATTTATCCATGGCCAAGGTCTATTACACCATTATGAGCGACCTTGCTTCGGATAATCAAAAGGCCCAAACCGGTCTTGAGAAGGCCAAGGGAACTATCAAAAGGGAACTTGGTAGGAATCTCCAAATGTATAAAATTCCAGATTTAACCTTCATCAAGGACGATTCGATTGCCTATGGTAATAAAATCGACCAGATGTTGCGTGATTTGGAAAGTAAGAAATAAGAAAGGCTCTCAAGGGAGCCTTTTCTCTTAGCTCATTCAAACAACTATTGAGGACCACTATGGAGCTGGAAAAATTATTAGCTGCTGATCCAGACATCATGAGAATTTTGTCAACTGTAAGAGACCTTGGCCTGTCGGATTCTTGGCTGGCTGCAGGAACCTTACGAAATTTCATCTAGAATAAATTATCACATCTGCCGGCTTTTGATGAGACGACCGATGTCGATATTGTATTTTTTGACAGAAAAGTTCCCTATGAGAAGACCAAGAAAATTGAAGCTCAGCTTCGACAAGTCTATCCGACCTACAACTGGGAGCTAAAGAATCAGAAAGATATGCACGGTCACAGCCCTCACACCTTACCTTATACCAGTTCTAGGAATGCCATCAGTAAATATCCAGAACGCTGTGCAGCAATTGGGGCTAGGCTCGATGAAGAAGGACAGCTATAAGTATTTTTACCCTATGGCTTAGAAGATATTCTGAACTTTGTCGTGAGGCCGACGCCACATTTTAAAGCGGACAAAGATAGAATGGCTCTGTACCAGAAGCGGTTGACCGAAAAAAATTGGCAGGCCAAGTGGCCACAATTAAAGATAGAGAACTGATAAAAACAGACGTTAGAATCGACTTGCTCATTGGCAGGTCGATTTTTTATATAAAATTTTTATATAAAAAATCTTGACAAAGTTGCCATCAAGAACTATTCTATAGATGAGAGAAATGCATATTATTTTTATATATTTATAATTTTATATATAAGGAGGACAAGACTATGTTGATAAGTCGACATCTATCTTTCGGTTTTAACCGTCATAAAATCCTCAAGGATCTATCGCTTAACCTTGAGAATCGTAATCAGATTATTGCTCTGCTTGGTCCAAATGGAGCAGGGAAGACGACTCTCCTAAATATCTGGGCAGGATTCTATCAAAAATATAAGGGACAAATATCCAAAGACAGTTATAGAGCTTTTCTTCTACCTGATAGTCCTTTTATTCCCAAAGATATGACAATTGAATCTTGTCTCAAGGACTTTAAAAGTCTCTACTCTCATTTCAATGAAAAAAGAGCTAGACAAATGTTGAAGGATTTAAGGCTGGATCCTAAAAAGAAGGTAGCTGATTACTCGAAAGGAATGAAAGAGCAACTACACCTTGTTTTTGCTCTTGCTCAGGAAGTTGACTATTACCTACTAGATGAACCCTTGGCTGGGGTTGACCCGCTGACACGGGAGATCTTGATTGATTTGATTAAGCGCTATCGTCGTCCCAATAGTGTTGCCATTATTAGCACCCATTTGGTTCAGGATATGGAAGAACTTTTCGACGAGGTTCTTATGATTAACGATGGAAAATTAATTCTGTATGAGAACGTTCGGGCCTTACAGGATGACTATCGAGGATTGGCTCTAGATGATATCTATAAGGAGGTGAACCGCAATGTTGGCACTTATTAAAAGGCTGTTGAAAGATAACGCCGGACTTTTTTACTATATTTATTCACTCGAGATTATCCTACGCTTGATAAAAAATATCTGGAAACAAGAAGCAATGATAGACATGATCCATAGCTTATGGGTCATGGTTGCGGCCGCCCTCTTAATTATTTACTCAACCTACCGATTATATAGGCTAGCTTATACCAGAGATTCTTATTTTTACTACAGTTTAAAATACTCTATTCATCAGGTACTTTTAACCGGAACAGGGATAAATATAATTTTGAATTTAATCTTTTATTTGTTATACTGTCCGGCTAAAACCTTCGATTTGTTCGGTAAAACACTATCCCTAACTTCTTACTTTGTCCTCGTTGTAACCTTTCTCTATTTATTCCGAAGCTTATCTCATAAGGTTTTGGCGAGAAATATTTTCCTATCAACTTTATTAGGAATTCTAATCGCTTATCCTTTAGCCTTCTATAATACTTTTCAAGATAAGATGAAGCCGTTTTTCATCGGTGCCTCTTCTGGGATGGAAAAAGTCCATCAAATTTATACTTCGATTTTGCCAATCACTATTGAGAGATCGAGTGGCCTTCATATTTTGACTAGCACGAGCACGATGGTTAACCTTATTATCATCGGTTTAGGCCTCCTTGTTTATTTTGCTTCTAAGCCCTTGAAAGTTAATTGGTAAATCTACCTTATGAATGAAAGATTAGCAAAATAAGTTTGAACCACTTTTGTGGTTCCTTTTAAGTTCTTTCAGTTTACAAATGTAAATCATTCTGCTATAATATATCTACAAACGTAAACGAAATAAGTTCAAGAAAAGGTGGTTGCTATGATTTCGAATGCCGAATGGGAAGTACTGCGGGTGGTCTGGGCCAAGGGTCAGGCAAGCAGCAAGGACATCATTGGAGTTCTGGCTCAAAAGATGGACTGGTCTGAGTCAACTATCAAGACCCTGATTGGTCGTTTGGTGGAGAAAAAGATTCTCCAAAGCAGGCGGGAAGGTCGGTCCTTTATCTATTGGACAGAAATTTCCGAAGAGGAGGCCAACCTAGCTAATCTGCGGACGGAGCTGGCCAAGATTTGTCAGACCAAGCAGGCTGGACTGCTGGGACAAATCCTAGCTGAGACTCCTATGACAGCCCAAGACCTCCAAGGCTTGCAAAAGATTTTAGACCGCAAGCAGGTTCTGGACCAGGTTCCTTGCAATTGTACACCTGGTCAATGTCGCTGTCAGGAACATGTTAATAGTCCTGAAAAGGAAGAGGTGGTGATTTAGATGGCTCAAGAAACTTACTTAATTGATGGCATGACCTGTGCCTCCTGTGTGGCAACGGTTGAAAATGCCGTTAAAAAATTGCCGGGCATGACCAGCTGTTCGGTCAACCTGACGACCGAAAAAATGGCGGTCTCCTATGACGACAGCCAGGTCAACCAAGAAAAAATTGAGCAAGCTGTAGCAGATGCTGGTTATGGAGCCAAGCTCTTTGTCCAAGGGCAAGCCGCCAGTCAGGAAGAGCGGGAAGAAAAACGCTTAGCGGGCATGAAGCAAAGGTTGATTTGGTCAACAATTTTCACCCTGCCCCTGCTTTATATTTCCATGGGCTCGATGATGGGTCTCCCCCTGCCAGCCTTCTTAGAGGCGGCCAGTCATCCTCTGACCTTTACCCTGGTTCAGTTGGCCCTGACCCTGCCGGTTATGGCCATTGGTTGGCACTTTTACCGGACCGGCTTTAAGACCCTCTACAAGGGGCACCCCAATATGGATAGCCTGGTGGCTGTGGCCACGACTGCAGCCTTTCTCTACAGTTTGGCTAGCACCTACCACGTTTTTCTGGGGCACGCTCATCATGTCCACCAACTCTACTTCGAGTCGGTCGCTGTCATCTTGACCTTGATTACTTTGGGAAAATTCTTTGAAACCCTGTCCAAGGGTCGCACCTCTGAAGCGATTAAAAAGCTTATGCACCTCTCCGCCAAGGAAGCCCTAGTAGTCCGTGACGGTCAGGAAATTTTGCTGCCCATTGAAGAACTGGTTTTAGGGGACCAAGTTCTGGTCAAACCAGGGCAAAAGATTCCTGTTGATGGTCAAGTTCTCTCAGGCCACTCTTCGGTGGATGAGTCCATGTTGACAGGGGAATCTATTCCTGTAGAAAAAACCATCGGCGACCAGGTCTACGGCGGTTCGATCAATAGTCAGGGTGCCCTAACCATTGAAACCCAGAAGCTGGGCAAGGATACCCTGCTGTCACAAATTATTAAGCTGGTTGAAGACGCCCAAGCCACCAAGGCCCCAATTGCCAAGATTGCTGACCAGGTTTCTGGTGTCTTTGTTCCCGTGGTTATGGGAATCGCCCTAGTGACCGGTCTGGCCTGGTTCTTCCTGGGCGGTCAATCCTTTAGCTTCGCCCTGACAGTGGCTGTCAGCGTGCTGGTCATTGCCTGCCCCTGTGCTCTGGGACTGGCAACACCAACGGCCATTATGGTCGGGACAGGCCTAGCCGCTAAAAATGGTATCCTCTTTAAATCAGGAGACAGCCTTGAGTTGGCCCATCAAGTTGATACCATTGTCTTTGATAAGACAGGGACCCTGACCCGAGGCAAGCCTGAATTGGTCAGCCTGACCAGTTACCAAGCGGACTGGAACCGTGAGCAGCTCCTTAGAGCTGTGGCCAGCCTGGAAGCTCAATCTAGCCATCCTATTAGCCAGGCCTTGGTCGATAAGGCCAAGGAAGAAGGTCTGAGCCTGTCAGCCGTTCAGGATTTTGAAAATTTGGCTGGCTTTGGCCTTAAAGGCCAAGTCGCCGGTCAAGAACTTCTGGTCGGCAACAAGGCCCTTATGGAAAAGGAAGAGGTGGACTTATCTTCTGCTCAAGCTGATTTTGTCCAGCTGACCCAAGAAGGGCAAACGCCAATCATTGTGGCCAGCCAAGGGCAACTGCTTGGCCTCCTGGGTGTAGCCGACCAGCTTAAGCCCGATAGCCAAGCGGCCATCCAAGCCTTGCAAGCCAAGGGAATTGAGGTCGTTATGCTGACTGGTGACAATGAACAAACCGCTCAAGCTATCGCCCAAGAGGCTGGTATTAATCGGGTCATCAGTCAGGTTCTTCCTGACCAGAAGGCCCAAGCTATTGCCGATTTGCAAGCAGCTGGCAAGAAGGTTGCCATGGTTGGCGATGGAATCAATGATGCACCGGCACTGGCTCTAGCTGACTTGGGGATTGCCATGGGAGCGGGAACGGATATTGCCATCGAGTCCGCCGACATCGTCCTCATGAAGCCTGACCTGCTAGACGTGGTCAAGACCTTGGCTGTCAGCCAAGCTACTATTAAGACCATCAAGCTCAATCTTTTCTGGGCCTTCATCTATAATATTTTAGCTATTCCAGTGGCTATGGGTGTGTTATACTTATTTGGAGGACCACTTCTCAATCCAATGCTGGCTGGCCTAGCCATGAGTTTCAGCTCAGTATCCGTGGTTCTCAATAGTCTGGGACTAAATTATCGAAAAATATAGACGAAACTGTAGATTGGAGAAGTAGTATGGGTCATGACCACCACCATCAGCTAGGGAATCACCAGCAATCGCAAAGAGCCATCTTTGGCTCCTTCCTCTTAAATTTTGGCTTTGCCTTGATTGAATTCATCTTTGGTGCCCTCTTTAATTCGAGTGCGGTGCTAGCTGATGCCGTTCATGATACTGGTGACGCCTTGGCCATTGGCCTTTCTTGGATTTTTGAGAAGGTCTCGACCAGAAAGTCCGACGACCATTACACCTTGGGTTATGATCGCTTCAGCCTTTTGGGAGCCATGATTACAGCCACTATCCTAATCGTCGGTTCCCTAGTCGTAGTCGTCGAGAATTTTCCCAAACTCTTCCATCCTGAACCGGTCAATGCTAATGGGATGCTCTGGCTGGGCCTAGTGGCCATTGCCGTTAATCTGGGCGCCCAGCACTTGCTCAGCCGAGGCTCTAGCGAGCACGAGTCCATCCTCAGCCTGCATTTTCTTGAAGATACCTTGGGCTGGTTGGCTGTTATCCTGGTTTCGGTCTGCCTACATTTTACCAACTGGTATATTCTTGACCCTCTGCTCTCGTTAGCTATCTCGCTCTTCATCCTCAGCAAGGCCCTGCCTCGCTTCATTAAAAACATGACCATCTTTCTGGAGGCCTCTCCTAGAGACTTGGACATGTTGGCCATCAGGCGGGCCATTAATCAATTGGATGAGGTTGAGGCCGTACCCCAGCTCAATATCTGGTCCATTGATGGTCATCGCCATGTGGCCATGATTCATATTATTTTAGAAAATCGTCAGGATGAAAAGCTAGTTAAGGATAAAATTCACCACATCCTGGAAGATTATCAGGTTGTTCAATCAGCCATCGAATGTGATGATTCCAGCTTTGAGCACCATCATCATTGTCCACCAAGTCATTAGGAGAAAAGTCTCCTCACAATAAAAGAATGGAGTAAGTATTATGTCAACAACTTATCAAGTCAGCGGAATGAAATGTGACGGTTGTGCCAAAACCGTCCAAGAAAAATTATCAGCCGTCAAGGGTGTCGAATCAGCTCAAGTTGATTTGGCTAAGAATCAAGTCACCATCGAAGGCAAGCCTTGGAAGCTCTCCCTCAAGCGAGCTCTCAAGGGGACCAAGTATCAGCTGGGTGGCGAAGTTTAAGGTCAGACTCTTAGAAAATCTCGAGATGACTAAGCAAAGCAAAGTTGAGATTTGAGGAATTTCGCCTTGCCTGGCAAGACATATTGTGGCCTGCCTCCTTAGCGACCAGGTCCTCCCTCCTGTCTTTGATTTTCATTGAAGGTAAGCTCGTTTTTCCTTGTGCTCTCATCTTGCCCTACCAATGAATTTTCTTGGCTGAAAAGTCGGCTATATCTGCATCTGGCAAAGTCCGTAGCAAATAATTGGCAAAGACCAAAAAATTCGCTAGAATGACAGTAAAACTAAGAAAGAAATAGGTGATACTATGGCAGAAGTCGTAACCGATAAAACCTTTGAAGAAGAAACCAAGGACGGACTCGTCCTCGTTGATTTCTGGGCAACCTGGTGTGGCCCTTGTCGCATGCAGGCTCCAATCTTGGAGCAACTTTCAGAAGAATTGGACGAAGATGAGCTCAAGATTGTCAAGTTGGATGTGGATGAAAACCCAGCCACCGCTCAAAAATTTGGCATCATGTCCATCCCAACCCTGCTCTTCAAAAAAGACGGTCAGGTCGTCAAACAAGTCGCTGGTGTTCACACCAAGGACCAACTCAAGGCTATCGTGGCAGAACTAGCCTAAACAAGAAAAAAGAGAACCGCAAGGTTCTTTTTGTTTACTTGAAGCCTAGGAAGACTGCCCGCATCTTATTTGAAATTTAACCAACCACTTGGATAGACTTCTTGTCACCAAATCTTAATCTAGCAGGTAAGGCAAGTATTAAGGGATGACCAGTCATCAATGTTATAATGATTACAAATAAGAAAGGATGCAAATCATTATGAAAACGACTGTATTTGTAAAAGCTGGCCAAGTGGCCGTGCAAGAAGTTGAGAAGCCCCAATTAGTTGAGGCCGATGATGCCATCATTCGTGTGGTTCGGACCTGTGTCTGCGGTTCGGACCTCTGGGGTTATCGGGGTGACGATGATAAGGCTGAGGGTTCCGACAATAGTGGTCATGAAATTATCGGAGTCATCGAAGAGGTTGGTTCTGCCATTACCACTCTGAAAAAAGGAGACTTCGTCATCGCCCCTTTTACCCACGGTTGTGGCCATTGTGCAGCTTGTGTGGCTGGTTTTGAAGGTGCCTGCCAAGATCACACCCCTGCTACCAATTTCAGCTCAGGCTACCAGGCCGAGTTTGTACGCTACCCCCATGCTCAATGGTCTCTGGTCAAGATTCCAGGTCAACCAGGTGATTACAGCGAGGGTATGTTAGCTTCCCTGCTCGCCTTGGCTGATGTTATGCCAACCGGTTACCATGCTGCCCGTGTTGCCAATGTCCAAAAGGGTGACACCGTAGCAGTTGTCGGTGATGGGGCCGTTGGCCTCTGTGCCGTCATCGCTGCCAAACTTCGAGGGGCTAAACGCATTATCATCATGAGTCGTCACGAAGACCGACAAAAACTGGCTCTGGAATTCGGGGCAACAGATGTCGTGCCTGAACGGGGCGAAGAAGGGATTGCCAAGGTCCGTGAATTGACTAATGGTGCTGGTGTGGATGCCGCTCTTGAATGTGTTGGCACCCAACTTTCAACGGAAACAGCTCTGAAGATAGCTCGCCCAGGTGCCGCCATTGGTCGAGTTGGTGTTCCTCACACCCATGATATTAATCTCAGCGATTATTTCTTCCAAAATGCTATCATTGCTGGCGGACCAGCCTCTGTAACCACCTACGACAAGGAACTCCTGCTTAAGGCAGTTCTCGATGGCCAAATCAATCCTGGTAAGGTGTTCACCCAAACTTATAGCTTGGACAATATCGACCAAGCCTACAAGGATATGGAGAACCGCAAGACCATCAAGGCAATGGTTACAGTCTAAAATTGACTCTGTAAGCCAGATGGACGACGACTTAAATCTGCTTCTACATATAATACTAAGTTAAAATCAAAACCTGAATTGTTTTCAAGTAGGAAAACTTTGTTGTGGGTTAATCCGCTAACGAAGTGAGCTAAAAATGATATTTTCGCCGTAGTTGAATTTTCAGTGACAACGGAAGTGTCACTGAAAACGGGATTTTTGAGACTTTAGGCTCAAAAATTTATCACGGGGCAAAGACATCAGCTACTAAAGTAGCGATGTCTAACACCAATCTCTAGAGCGATTGGCTAGCCCCCTGATTAACTCGGTTAGGCCAGTAAAATTGACCGGCCAAACCTCGCCTCGTGTCGCAATGAAACTCCGAAGGAGGTTGTTTCCGTCCGCACTACTTAAGAAAATATCAAAAATCTGATTTTGATGTTTGGTGAATATAAAAAGCCCAAACCGATTGGCCTGGGCAACTGGGACACCTTAGTGTCCCTTTTTCTTTTGACGACGTTTTTCCTGTTTGAGTTGAAACTGTCTTTCCTTGTACTCTTGCTTTTGCTGGCGTTTGGATGCCTTCTTTTTCTGTTTCAGCAATTCATAACTGGCCTGCATGGCCTGTTGAGCCTTGGAGGACAGGACAGGCTTTTTCATCTGTTTGCTGACCTCCCTTTGCATCCGCTTGGGATTAATAGACTTATGGCTCATGGATTTGTCGGGCTCATCAATGACCAAGCCCAGCTCCTCTTGTCGTCTCATCCAGTGGCTCAAGCGGCGGTGGACAAAGTTGAGAACTTCCTTGTCCTTGGGTTCCTTACCAAAAGCATAACGGAAAGCCTGATAGCCCAGTTTCTTATCTTGATATTCAAGCAAGGCAAACCAGAAACCGCCGTCGAAATATACTGTCATTTTCATGCCAGCCCTCCAAAAAAGATAAAATTTGATAAGGGACGACCTGGAGGGAAGGTTACTGACACCAAAGGTGCTTGCAGACTACCCAACTGCAACTGTGTTTTTATATCGCCTCTATTATAGCATAGATCTGCTTTGCTGGCTTTACATTTTTAGAATATAGCAAAATTCCAGCTAGTCTAACTTGGTTCTATCTTTGGCAGACTAAGGGGAGGCCAAAAATTCAAGACAGCTTTCCCTTGACAATCCCACCTAGATGATGAGAAATTCTAGTTTAATCTTTTTGCTGGTAGGCCTCAATCATTTTTTTCTGGGGAGTTGCCATAGGATAATTGACAAAATCTTCTGGAGCAACCCAGCACAAGTCCTTGTCTCCTTTTAAGTCTGTTTGGTCAATTTGCCCTTCAAGCAGACTAACCTGCCATTTTTGATGGCTAAAAGTATGCTTGACAAGGGGGAAATTTCCTTTCGTCCAGACTGGCTTGAGTCCGTAATCCTCTTCAAAAACATTTTTCAAGGAGACTTTTTCTAAGACCTCATCATCCTTATCTTCTTCGAAAAGATTGAGCTGCTTGGCTAGGAGCTGGGTCTCCATCAGGGGAAAGGACCAGAAGCCTGCTAGGAGGCCAGCCTTTTGATTCTTCTCCAAAAGAAACTGTCCCTCTTGATTTCGGATGATGAAAGCCTGAAGCTGCATAGGCTTGGGCTTTTTCTTGGGTAGCTTAATAGGATATTTGTCGTAGGTCCCGTGTAAATAGGCAGCATTGAAGGCCCGGATGGGGCTTTCGTCAGGTCTGGGATTTTTAGCGGATTCGATATCCGTTCCCAAGTCCATCAAGGCCTGATTAAAATCACCAGGTCGCTCAGGGTCAATCAGTTCCTCCATAATAGCCTGGAAAATTTTTCTATTGCTAGGATTGCCGATGTCATAGTCTACCTCAAAGAGGCGGGCCATGACCCGCATGACATTACCATCAACAGCGGGCTCAGGCAGGCCAAAGGCGATACTGGCAATGGCCCCAGCGGTGTAAGGACCAATTCCTTTTAAACTCAGAATCTCTTGGTAGGTCTTAGGAAAGATCCCAGCAAAATCGTTCATGATTTGCTGGGCACCCTTTTGCAGGTTTCTGACGCGAGAGTAATAGCCTAGGCCTTCCCAGGCTTTGAGCAACTGTTCCTCAGGAGCCTGGGCTAAATCTTTAATACTAGGGAACCAGTCTAAAAATCTTAGATAATAAGGAATGACTGTTTGAACTTGGGTCTGTTGGAGCATGATTTCAGAAATCCAGATATGGTAGGGATCCTTGGTCCGCCGCCAGGGTAGGTCTCTTTTTTCTTGGTCATACCAAGCCAAGAGGGTCCGCCGAAAGGACTGGATAGTTTTGTCATCCCACATTTGGACACCAAAGTCTTGTAAATTTAGTGTTTTCTTCATAGGAAAAATTATAACAAAAATGTTTGATAAAAAAGATTTAAAAGCTTGACAAAGGAAAACGCTTACATTATAATAAAAATGTAAATAAGATAAGACTTAATCAAGGAGGTATTCCCATGATTAGACAAAACATTTCGAGGTACAAGAACGGTGACAGGCCTTAGATGGTAGGCAAATAAAGATTAATTTTACGGTAAGTATTGTCGCTAGTTCGTATGAGATATTGTGTTAAGAGGTGATTGTAATGATTAACATGAATAAATCTCGGTACAAAAATGGAGACAGTAGTTCAATGATAAGCGTAACCGACCAATTAGTGGTTGATTGCTAGTTCTAGTTTGAGACATAGTAGTAAGCAGAAGATTTTTAAAGTAAAGCTCATAGTCCTAACAGTAGTTAATCTTACTAGTCAGTTGTAAATCTTGCAAAAGTGCTGGAGGAACGCTTATGTTGATGTTTGACCTAAGTCGTTACAAAAATGGAGATTCTTTAGCTGTCGCATAGAATAGCTAAAGGAGTGGTACCCATGCCAAAATTCTAGTGTACATTGAGAAAAGAAGGTGTGCTTATGCTAAACTTTAATCAAGGACGCTATAAAAACGGAGACATCCTAGGCTGTTGCATAAAATAGCTTAAGGGGTGAAACTGATGTAATGAAAAATTTAATAAAAAACTGCTTAATGAAGTCTAGTATTAAAATTAGAGGCTGAAAGTAGAAGATAACTCAGCAAGATAAATGATAAAAAAGAAAATTAGATATTCAAAAAAGCAAAACCTACTTGTCATTGAAAGAGGTGGCATTAAGATTGAATTTAAGCCGTAATCAAAACGGAGACAATTATCTACCTTAACCTCCTTATGAGAAAAAAGAAAGGCGTGATGCTAGCTTGACAGAAATTGAAACAGAACAATAGAATCCGATTCTAAGTGTGCAAGAATCGGATTTTTTAGTGCTTTTTTATTATCGGGAACTTTTGCCAATACTGTGACTAACTACTTGGCCCTTTTTTACTAGTATGAAAGTAGGTTAGCTAGAAAAGTTAAAAGTTTCTAAGATGAATTAGATTAATAACCACATTTGATAAGAGCTAAGTCGTGTCGCCAGTCAAACTAATAGAAAAAATTGAAAGAGGACAAATAAATCCAGAATCTAAAAAATCAGTAGCACTATTGGTACTGATTTCTGGAGTTGGAGAAGAAATTATTACCTTTGGAGCCATTGCTGATGCTTATTTTGGCTATAAGGCAGAAGGTTATTTGATTAATTAACCATGAAGTATGTTATAAATTTTATCCTTTAGATATTTTTGATAATTTAGATACAATTTTTTTAAGATTCTCTAAAAATGAGAAATTTAACCCCCTATCTTTCACGTCAATTTTAATGATGATAATTTTGCTAGCCATCTACGATTTATTCTGCACCTAAGAATATCGCTTGAGTTTTTTTCATTTTTTAAATAAGAGTAAGCATAGCTGAAAATCTCCACCTTCATTTTGGTATCAGGGAATTTTTTGAAAGGAAAAAGATTTTCTTATATATTAAAGTTTCAGAAAATTCTTATTTAGATATCGTCTTTGTTTTTATTTTATTAAGTAAATCTTAAAAATATTGCTAATTGAGTCTATTTTTGTTAAACTGACTTCATAGATAGATATGCCCTGTTCCTTATTTGGTGTCGGGGATATTTTTCTGAAATCGTCCTCAACTATTTTCACGGGTTGGCTGGAAAGGAATCTTATGAAGCAGATCACTTATATTATTTTGATTGTAGCTCTTGTTATCGCAGTCAATATTATTTTAGAGGCCTTTAGACGCTACTTTAGATCTAAGAGAAGGAAGTCTAGTCCTCAATCATCTCAAGCAGTAGCTGGTTCTTCCAGTTCAGTTGGGCTATTTTGGCGTAGGCGCTACAAGTTTATTCCTCAAGTGGATACCAGAGACTGTGGTCCAGCAGCCCTAGCTTCAGTAGCCAAGCACTATGGTTCGGACTATTCTCTGGCTAGATTGCGAGAGCTTTCAAAGACTGACAAGCAGGGAACGACAGCTCTTGGTTTAGTAGAAGCTGCCAAGGCCATTGGCTTTGAAACCCGCTCGATCAAGGCTGATATGACTTTGTTTGACTATACGGATTTAACATACCCTTTTATTGTCCATGTGGTTAAGAACAAGCGTCTCCAGCACTATTATGTCGTCTATGCCAATGCCGGTGATAGCCTGATTATTGGGGACCCAGATCCTACCGTCAAGGTCACCCGCATGTCTAAGCGAGATTTTCAGGAAGAGTGGACAGGTCTGGCTATCTTTCTAGCGCCCACCCCTAACTATAAGCCCAAGAAAGACGAAAAAAATGGTCTCATGAGCTTCTTCCCTATTATTTTAAGGCAGAAGGCCCTCTTGACTTACATTGTTTTAGCCAGTCTGATGGTAACCCTGATTGATATTGTTGGTTCTTACTATCTCCAGGGCATGCTGGATGAATACATTCCAGACCAGTTAATTTCAACTCTGGGTATTATTACCATCGGCTTG
>NZ_JMLC01000025.1 GCF_000686605.1 Streptococcus sobrinus DSM 20742 = ATCC 33478
TCCATTCCGATTTATGCCATTATCATCACCGCCTTCCTCAAACCGTTTGAAAAGATGAACCATGAGGTGATGGAAGCCAATGCCATGGTCTCCTCTTCTATCATTGAAGATATTAACGGGATGGAAACCATCAAATCTTTGACCAGTGAATCCAGTCGTTACCAAAATATCGATGGTGAATTCGTTGATTATTTGGAGAAAAATTTCAAACTTCAAAAGATGAATGCCCTGCAGACCTCACTCAAGACTGGGGCGAAACTCATTCTCAATGTAGTCATCCTCTGGTATGGGGCACGCTTAGTTATGGATGGTAAGATTTCTGTTGGGCAATTGATTACCTTTAATGCTCTCTTGTCTTACTTCCAAAATCCGATTGAAAACATCATCAGCCTGCAAACTAAACTGCAATCAGCGCGTGTAGCCAACACCCGTCTTAATGAAGTCTATTTGGTAGAATCCGAGTTTGAAAACGATGGCGAACTCTCAGAAGATAGCTTCCTAGATGGGGATATCTCCTTTGAGAAACTGTCCTACAAGTATGGTTATGGTCGCGATACCCTTTCAGACATCAACCTGACCATTGCCAAAGGCTCTAAGGTCAGCTTGGTAGGACCATCAGGCTCTGGTAAGACAACCTTAGCTAAGATGATGGTCAATTTCTATGATCCTAACCGAGGGATTGCCCGTATCAACGGCTATGATCTCAAGGTCATTGATAAGACTGCCCTGCGGCAACATATTAGTTATTTACCCCAACAAGCCTATGTCTTTTCTGGCACCATCATGGATAACCTAACCCTAGGGGCTAAGGAAGGCACTACCCAGGAAGACATTATCCGAGCTTGTGAAATTGCAGAAATCCGCTCGGATATTGAGCAGATGCCTCTTGGTTACCAAACAGAACTCTCTGACGGTGCTGGGGTTTCAGGCGGTCAGAAGCAAAGGATTGCGTTGGCCCGTGCCCTTCTAACGCAAGCGCCGGTTTTAATTTTGGATGAGGCCACCAGCAGTTTGGATGTTCTGACCGAAAAGAAAATTGTCGATAATCTCATGGCCATGACCGATAAGACCATTGTCTTTGTGGCCCACCGCTTGAGCATTGCCCAGTCTTATGGACCGGACGAATACATGGAGCGGAACCGTTCACGAACCTATGCAGGGATTAAGCATATGGATGGGGAGTCTCCAGTCACTTATAAGGATAAATATTACGACCTCCTTCGGACTCCAACGGCTCCAAATAAACGCTATACAGTTCAAGATGTGATTGGTGAGCAGCGGAACCGTTTTGAAAATCTGCCTGAATTTCTCCCAGATGATACGGTAGAAGTTGGCAAGGACTACGATACCAATGTCTATAAGTATGCCTTGGGGAACGAAAATGTTATCGATGCCCATATCTACCAAATCAAGTCAGATTTGCCAAGTGAATTTGGTAGGGTGCTCTGGCTAGGTCTGGCTCAAAGTCGGAACACGCCTTATGTGCCATTCTATGGTAATGTCACAGATACTTACGAAGCTTTCAAGAATCGCTCTGAAAAATACGACGGTAAGTCTTGGTACTGGTCTGTCTGGCATATTGACCAAATGGTTATGAAATATCCAGACATCTTTGACAAGAGCATTCAGGATAAGTGGAAAGCCAAAGAAGAAGAGTGGGTCAAGGAAGAGAGCCAAGACTCCAACTGCCTGCAAGTCATTGCCAACCACGATACGGCAGTGGAGCCTGGTATCATTGAATTTTAAGTTTACACTCTTTTCTTAGGAAAGGAGCTTTTTTTGAAAATTCTTTAGCCTTTCACTAGATTTTCCCAGTTGAAAAGAGTAGAATAAGGGAGGAGATCAGAAAATGTCTACAATACAAACAATTTTTATCTATCTTATATTTGCTCTTATTGTGCTATCAGAAATATATATTAAACATCACACTAAAAAGAATAAGGCTGAACATTCAGCTGATGACGGAACACGCTATGTGATTATCGTCAGCGTCGTCTTGTCCTTGCTATCGGTTAATCTTGACAATCTAGCAGTTTTTCGTGTGAAACTACCAAGCATTTTTCTTTTTCTAGGTTTTGCTTTGGCTATCTTTGCCATAGCCTTGCGTCTGTACGCGGTCAACTACCTGGGCAAGGCTTTTACCTTAGCGGTGCAGACGACAGACCAGCAAAAGCTGGTAGATAGCGGACCTTATGCGATTGTGAGAAATCCTGCCTATACAGGCAGCATCTTGTCCCTGCTAGGTTTGTCTCTCATCACACTGAATCTCTACAGTTTTCTCTTGTCTCTCTTAGTTTTGGTTGTTGGCTACGTTATTCGCTTACGAGTTGAGGAGAAGGTCCTAGGAGAGCATTTCGGGCAAGCCTATCAAGATTATTGTAGCAAGGTTAAATATCGAATTTTCCCTTTTATTTGGTAGGACAATATCAGAATACGGCATCTTATGCGACGAATAGAAAAGAATGATTGAATGAGAGATTCGCTAGATATTCTAGCGGATTTTTTCGGCTCTTTGTCAACTGTAGTGGGTTGATAAAAAGTTACAACCTGGAGAGGACCAAATTGGTTCTCTCCTTTTTGATATTCAAAGCAATGAGAATTCTCGTTTTAAAATTTTCAAAGTTCCGGAAGCCAAAAGCATTTCGCTTAATGACTTTGATGAGGTTATTTGTGGCCTCAAGTTTTGCGTTTGAGTAGGGAAGTTCAAGTGCATTAATGATCTTATCCTGATCCCTCAAAAAGGTCCTAAAAATGGTCTGGAAGATAGGATTCACAGAAGAAATGGACTCTGTGATCAATTCAAAGAAATAGTCAGCGTGCTTCTCTTGAAAATGAAAGAGTAAAAGCTGATAGAGTTCATAGTGTTCTCTAAGATCTTGAGAGTAAGAGAGAAGTTTTTCAAGAATCTCTTTATTGGTTAAATGCGACCGAAATGTTGGACGATAAAATCGTTTACTGCTCAGCGTATAGTTATCCTGTTGAATGAGTTTCCAGTAACGTTTCAGTGCTTTATATTCGTGCGATCTCCTATCAAACTGATTCATAATTTTGATGCGTACGCGATTCATTGCTCGACTGAGATGCTGGACAATATGAAAGCGATCGAGAACGATTTTAGCATTTGGAAAAAATTTTCTAGCAATATCGTAGTAGGGACTAAACATGTCCATGGTAATGACTTTCACGCGACTTCTTACCTGTCTAGAATACCGAAGGAAATGATTGCGAATAGTTGCTGAGTCCGTCCATCTAAGATAGCTAGGATCTTTCTTGTATCGTAGTCCTGTGCAATAAAGCTCATCTTTCCTTTCTTGAAGCTATATTCATCCCAACTCAAGTGTTCTGGAAGGTGGTTAAGATTAGTCTTACGAATGAGAGTCTTGTAGCCAGCACATTCGAGGTAGGGGATTTTGGATTCTATTTGAAAGTCATATTTAGCCATTTGTCCTTGACAGTTGTGACATTTAGAGGCAGGATAATCGAGCTTAGCAATGACTTCTTTATGCGTTCCAGCATCAAGATAATCTAAGATAATAATATTTTTGTCATTCATTCCAAGTCTGTTTGTGATAACATTTAATTGTTCCATAAGATTCTTTCTAATGAGGGTTTGGTCACTTTTTCATTATAGGTCTTATGGGGCTTTTTTTCTACAACAAAATAGACTCCATAATTCCTACAGTGGTTTTACCCACTACAGAAATTATAGAGCCCGAAAACCACTAGCAATGTGAACGGCATCCCCAAAGTTAGACAAAAAGTCTAACGAATGGAGTGCAATTCATTCTCGCTGGTGGTTTTTGATTATATGATAGGCTTGCGGTTTATGTTAGTGACAAGATAGAAACCTCAGCTCTAGTTTTTTAGTACTGGGACGGGGAGCTGTTCACTAGACCTACGAGTAAACTTTAGTACTGAGGGATGACAGTCTAAAAAGTTATCTTTGCAAGATTTTTTATAAAAATGAAAATGGTATAATAGGAACTATGGAAAAACGTTACAATACGCTCAACAATTATTACCGCAAGATTTTTGGGCAAAAGATTTTTAAATTGCCCATTGATGCAGGCTTTGACTGTCCCAATCGAGATGGAACGGTAGCCCATGGAGGCTGTACCTTCTGCACAGTTTCGGGCTCAGGTGATGCCATTGTTGCGCCAGAGCTCCCCATTCGTGAGCAGTTCTATAAGGAGATTGATTTCATGCACCGCAAGTGGCCTGAGGTCAACAAGTATCTGGTTTATTTTCAAAATTTCACCAATACCCACGACAAGGTTGAGGTCATTCGGGAACGTTACGAGCAGGCTATCAATGAGCCTGGCGTAGTCGGTATCAATATTGGGACTAGGCCTGATTGCCTGCCTGATGAGACCCTTGCCTATTTGGCGGAACTCTCAGACCGTATGCATGTGACTCTGGAGCTGGGGCTACAGACTACCTATGAAGCAACTTCCAAGCTCATCAACCGGGCTCATAGTTACCAACTTTACATTGATATTGTCAAGCGGTTACGGGAATTAGCCCCCAAGGTGGAAATTGTTTCCCACCTGATTAACGGCCTGCCAGGGGAGACCCATGAGATGATGGTAGAGAATGTTCGTCGCTGTGTGACAGATAATGATATCAACGGGATCAAGCTTCACCTCCTCCATCTCATGACTAATACGCGAATGCAGCGGGACTACCATGAGGGTCGTCTGCAACTGCTCAGCCAAGAGGAGTATGTTTCCATCATCTGTGACCAGCTGGAGATTATCCCTAAAGACATGGTTATCCATCGGATTACGGGGGATGCTCCTCGGGACATGCTAATTGGTCCCATGTGGAGTCTCAACAAGTGGGAGGTTCTCAATGCCATTGATCAGGAAATGGAGCGTCGCGACAGCTGGCAAGGTTGTAAATTGGAGGTGGCCCAATGATAAAACGCCCCTTACAGGCTTCTCATGATTTTCTAGCAGAAGTGCTAGATAAAGACTCCTTGGCTCTTGATGCCACCATGGGTAAGGGCAACGATACGGCCTTTTTGGCCAAGCTAGCCAAGAAAGTCTACGCCTTTGATGTCCAGGAGCAAGCTCTGACCAAGACGAAAGAGAGATTGGAGAGGGAGGGCTTGATCAATGCCCAGCTGATTTTAGACGGGCATGAGCACCTGGACAAGTATGTGACGGAAGCTCTTAGGGCAGCGATTTTTAATCTGGGCTATTTGCCAACGGCTGATAAGTCCCTGATTACCCAGCCTAACACAACTCTGGAGGCCTTAAGAAAGGTCTTGGAGCTACTGGAGGTAGGCGGTCGTCTGTCGATTATGGTCTACTATGGCCATGAGGGTGGGGATCTGGAGAAGGATGCCGTTTTAGATTTTGTCAAAGCTCTGCCCCAAGAGACCTATGCGACCATGCTCTACCAGCCCCTCAATCAAATCCATAGGCCACCTTTTTTAATCATGGTGGAGAAACTTAGCTAAAAAGTGGGCTCGGCTCAATTCTCCAATTTTTTAGCCTTCCTTAGAAATTTGTAATGAGTCTGAAGCTTAGTTTTTGCTTCGGTTCGAACTGGATAATAGCCCTAAATGCTGTTTTAACCCGTCTAGCTCGCTTCGTTAAGTATTATAGAAAAATCGCCTGCTTCCAAAGTCTAACCGACAAGGAGACAGGCGATTTTGTTTTGCTTGTTTTTAAAGTTCTGGCTTGATAAAGAAGCGGTGGGCATCAATTGGAATGATGGAAACCTTGTTGTCAAAGAATTCGGTCAGGGTCGGCACCGTGATGATGTCTTCCTTCTTCCCCTGGGCAATGATTCGTCCCTGTTTGAGGAGCAGGACGTGATCCATTTTCTGGGTGATTTCCTCAGCATGGTGGGTCACGTAAAGAACATGAGGGGCGTGGGGCAATTCGGTGATACGATCCACCTGCTTCAACAATTTTTCCCTGGCAAAGAGGTCCAGACCGACAGTTGCCTCGTCAAGAATGATAATATCGGGCTCTTCCATCAAGCAGCGGGCAATCATAATCAGCTGACGTTCCCCTTGTGAGAGGGTGTAGAGCCTGCGACCAATCAAGGCCTGACCCCCAAGGCTGGTCAGCATGTCACGGGCCTCGGTCAGCTCCTTGCTGCCATAATCCTTATAAAGAATGGAAGACTTATACTTACCAGTCAAGACGGCCTGCTCGGCAAAGAGGTGGAGCGATAGGCGGTCCGTGATAAAGCCTGAGACAATGCCAATACGCTTGCGGAGCTTGGTAATGTCGCCTTGACCAAACTGGGTTCCTAAAATGTTAATCTCCCCTTGGCTGGGGTAAAGTTCAGCCATAATCAATTTTAAAAGGGTCGTTTTCCCAGCTCCATTCAAGCCTAGAATGGCCCAGGTCTGCCCCTTCTCAACGATCCAGTTAATATCTTTGAGCAGGTCCTTGCCTTGCTTGCGTAGGTTGACATTTTTCATAGAAATAATAGCCATCAGTTTCCCCTTTCGCTCGTGAAAAATTAGCTTCATTATAGCAGACTTGGCCTGAAAAATTAAGGGCTGGAGTGACTTTTTAACACGCTTTTTGAAAATATGCTATAATGAAGGCAATCCACATTTTTAGGAGAAAGAATTTAATGGAAGACCCGAGCAGTCAGAATTTGCTTTTTCAAATGCTTTTACTAGTCGTCCTTACTTGCTTGAATGCCTTTTTTGCGGCATCCGAAATGTCCATGGTCTCCCTCAATCGGGCACGGGTGGAACAAAAGGCAGAAGAGGGCGATAAAAAATATATCCGTCTGGTCAAGGTACTGGACAAACCCAATAACTTTCTATCGACCATTCAGGTTGGCATTACCTTCATCTCCCTCTTACAAGGGGCTAGTCTTTCAGCTTCCCTGGGGAAGGTGATTGCTTCTTGGTTTGGTAATTCGGCTACCGCTCAAACCGCTGGTAGCATCATTTCCCTGATCTTTCTGACCTATATTGCCATCGTTCTCGGTGAGCTCTATCCCAAGCGGATTGCCATGAACCTAAAGGATAATTTCGCCATTTATTCGGCTCCGGTCATTGTTGGCCTGGGCAAGGTTGTCAGTCCTTTTGTCTGGTTCCTGTCGGCTTCGACCAATCTCCTCAGTCGGATGACGCCCATGACCTTTGACGATGCTGATGAGAAGATGACCCGAGATGAAATTGAATATATGTTGACCAACAGCGAGGAAACCCTGGAGCAAGATGAAATCGAAATGCTTCAAGGGGTCTTCTCCCTGGACGAATTGATGGCTCGTGAAGTCATGGTTCACCGGACCGATGCCTTTATGGTTGACATCAATGATGATCCCCAAGAAATTATCAAGGAGATTCTCAAGAAGAATTTTTCAAGAATTCCCGTCTATGATGATGACAAGGATAAGGTGCTTGGTCTAATTCATACCAAGAAGCTGCTGGAAGTTGGCTTTAATAATGGTTTTGAGAATATCAGTCTTCGTCGCATTTTACAAGAGCCCCTCTTTGTTCCGGAAACCATTTTTGTTGATGATTTGCTCAAGGAGCTGCGGCGGACGCAAAATCAGATGGCCATTCTCTTAGATGAATATGGTGGGGTCTCCGGTCTCGTTACCCTAGAAGACCTGCTGGAAGAAATCGTCGGAGAAATTGATGATGAAACCGACCAGGCGGAAGTTGAAGTGCGGGAAATTGACAAGGACACCTATATCGTCTTAGGTACCATGACCCTCAATGATTTTAACGAGCACTTTGAAACTGAATTGGAAAGCGACGATGTTGATACCATCGCTGGCTACTATTTGACCGGTGTTGGGAATATCCCATCTCAGGAAGAAAAAGAAAGCTTTGAAGTAGATAGTGGCAAGCACCACCTAGAGATCATCAATGACAAGGTCAAGGAAGGCCGAGTTATCAAGGTCAAGGTCATCCTCAGTCCCCTTGAAGAAGTTGAAGAAGAAAAAGAATAAGTGAAGATTCGTGACCCAAGGTTGCGGATTTTTTTGCTAGCGACTTTGCAGGCTGTGCTGGTTATCTGGTTTATGGCCTCTAGGCAAGCTGTCTGCCTGCCTGCCAATAATGAATTGAAATTTTGCCCTAACTTACAATAAAAAGGGGAGAGGGACAACACTGTTGTATCAGTTGAGTTAATAAGAGAGGGTAGCCAGCGTAGCGGCTGGCCCAGCCGGACAAGTTCTTCAGAGCTTAGACCAGCTCCCCTCTTAAACAAAAAATAAAAAGAAAGATGAAAGACATTTTCAGAGTTTTTGTGCTTGAATTAGACCATCAAATCCGATAAAATAGAAAAGTTAAAAAGGAGCCAGCGACATAATTTTTTGGCTGGACCTCCTTGTATTTTGTTAATTGCGATGTTTCTGTAGGTCGGTCGATACTACCGACCTACAGAAACTAGTAAGTGAGCTAGAGATTTTCCTAGAAAATCTCGTAGTTGAACAAGCATTTTAATGCTTAGTGAAACTGCTCAATTGAACACGCCTACACTTCTGTGAAAATAGAGAAAGCTTCCTAGGTGTTTTCTCACCTTCGTCAGCTTCCCTAATTTTCTTTGAAGTGCTTGACGGCTTAGTATCTTGTTAATTAAACACGGGCTAAAAGCCTAGTGAAAAAGATGAAGTCTCCCAGATGCTTAGGTGCGTCTGTGTCGCCTTCTCTATTTTCATACGGTTTTTTTACGCCCTTTGTGACACGGAGATAAAGTAGCCGATAAAGCTACTTTATCAAAGTTAGTCAGAGATATAGAAAACCAAATTGGTAGTTTTCGTAGTCACTCTAAATAGAAATGATAGAGTGACTTTATCTGTGGTATCTTGAGTTAGGAGCATAATGTTGATAGTTTTAGCGGGCACAATTGGTGCTGGTAAGAGTTCTTTGGCAGCTGCCCTGGGTGAGCACTTGGGAACGGAAGTTTTCTATGAAGCGGTTGATAATAATCCAGTTTTGGACCTCTATTACAAGGACCCCAAAAAATACGCTTTTTTACTGCAAATTTTCTTTTTGAATAAACGCTTCCAGTCTATCAAGGAAGCCTATAAGGCGGATAACAATATCTTGGACCGCTCAATTTTTGAGGATGAACTTTTCTTGACCCTCAATTATAAGAATGGCAATGTCACCAAGACCGAGCTGGATATTTATAAGGAGCTCCTGGGCAACATGCTGGAAGAGTTGGAGGGTATGCCCAAGAAAAAGCCCGATTTGCTGATTTATATTGACGTTTCCTTTGACAAGATGTTGGAGCGGATTGGCAAAAGGGGTCGGAGCTTTGAGCAAATTGCTGATAATCCTGAACTCTATGAATACTACCAACAGGTTCATGGAGAATATCCTGACTGGTATGCAAACTACGATGTGTCACCTAAAATTCGTGTTGACGGAAACAAGCTGGACTTCGTCAAAAATTCAGACGACTTGCAAACCGTCTTTGATATGGTCGACTGTGAATTGAAAAAATTAGACCTGCTTTAAGAAGTAAACTCAAGCACCGCAATCTGATTGATTGGGGTGCTTTTGCATGCAACAATCTGGATTTTTATGGTCAAAAAAGCTATAATAAGGTAGCCGTAAAAACGGTTACAGAAACTGAGTAAGTGAGGTTGAATCTTCAACCTTTTCAAATAGAAAAGAGTTTATGATGACAGAAGAAATAGATTACCGGCAAGTGACCGGCATGATTCATTCGACAGAGAGCTTCGGGACTGTTGATGGTCCTGGTGTTCGCTTTGTTGTCTTTATGCAGGGCTGCAAGATGCGCTGTCAATATTGTCACAATCCCGATACTTGGGAGATGGAGACCAATCAATCAACTGAGCGAACAGTAGATGATGTTTTAAACGAGGCTCTGCGTTTCAAGGGTTACTGGGGGGACAATGGTGGCATTACCGTTTCTGGTGGTGAAGCCATGCTGCAAATAGATTTCGTGACCGCTCTCTTCACCGAAGCGCAAAAATTAGGCATTCACTGTACTTTAGATACCTGTGGCTTTGCCTATCGCCCAACGCCTGAATACCACAAAATTGTGGATAAACTCTTGGCTGTAACAGATTTGGTACTCTTGGACCTCAAGGAAATCAACCCTGAGCAACACAAGATTGTTACCCGTCAGCCCAATAAAAATATTCTTCTTTTTGCAAAATATCTGTCCGATAAGCAGGTACCAGTTTGGATTCGTCATGTCTTGGTACCTGGTCTGACCGACTTTGACCAGGATTTGATTGAACTAGGAAAATTTGTTGAAACTTTGGATAATGTGGACAAATTTGAAATCCTGCCCTACCATACTTTGGGTGAGTTTAAATGGAGGGAGCTGGGCATTCCTTACACCTTGGAAGGGGTTAAACCACCCACCAAGGAAAGAGTAAAAAATGCTAAGAAACTCATGCACACCGAGACCTATCAGGATTATCTCAAACGAACCAAGCGAGTTCAGGCTTAAAGGAGTCTAATAAATAGAAGAAATAAGGAATGCTGGGACTCAAGTTCCAGCATTTTTGATATAATAATAAGGTCTGTGTAGACAGGCAAAGCAAGATTTCCTGAAGGTTGATTAGACTGACCGTTGGGGGAAAATTACATGTATGAAAGGCTAATGATTGATGATGCAAGCTTTAGAAGACAAATTAGCGGCAGATTTTGGGATTGTTTTTAAGGACAAGTCCCTCCTAGAAACTGCCTTTACCCACACCTCTTATGCCAATGAGCACCGCCTCCTAAACATTTCACATAATGAACGTCTGGAGTTTTTAGGAGACGCCGTTCTGCAACTTTTGATTTCTCGTTATCTCTTTGCGAAATTTCCAAAGAAGCCAGAAGGCGACCTGTCCAAGATGCGGTCCATGATTGTGCGTGAGGAAAGCTTGGCTGGGTTTTCCAAGGATTGTGGTTTTGAGGCCTTTGTCAAATTAGGCAAGGGCGAAGAAAAATCAGGTGGTCGTGAGCGTGAGACCATTTTGGGGGACCTCTTTGAAGCCTTTTTGGGAGCCTTGGATTTGGACCAAGGGATTGAAGTGGTGGAAAAATTCCTCAATCAGGTCATGATTCCTAAGGTGGAAGTTGGTGATTACGAACGGGTTAAGGACTACAAGACCGCCCTGCAAGAAAAGCTGCAGGTCAAGGGTTCTGTCCAAATTAGCTACCGCGTGGTTAAGGAAGAAGGACCAGCCCATGATAAGCGGTTTGAGGTTATCGTCTCTGCCGATGGTCAGGACCTGAGTCAAGGTCAAGGAAAATCCAAAAAACTAGCCGAACAGGCTGCTGCTAAGGCAGCCCTTGACCAGCTAGGATGAGGTTACTATGTTTCTAAAAGAGATTGAAATGCAGGGCTTTAAGTCTTTTGCGGACAAGACCCGAATTGAATTCGACCGCGGGGTGACAGCTGTTGTCGGCCCCAACGGTTCTGGAAAATCGAATATTACTGAGAGTTTACGCTGGGCTTTGGGAGAATCCTCAGCAAAGAGTTTGCGAGGGGGCAAGATGCCCGATGTCATTTTTGCCGGAACCCAGGACCGCAGTCCCTTAAATTTTGCCCAGGTAACGGTGGTTTTGGACAACTCTGACAATTTTATCAAGGATAGCGGTCAGGAAATTCGGGTGGAACGCCACATCTACCGCAATGGGGATAGTGACTACCTGATTGATGGCAAGAAGGTCCGCCTGCGGGACATCCACGACCTCTTTATGGATACTGGTCTGGGGCGGGATTCCTTCTCCATTATTTCCCAAGGTCGGGTTGAGGCCATCTTTAATAGCCGTCCCGAAGAGAGACGGGCAATTTTTGAGGAAGCCGCAGGGGTTCTCAAGTATAAGACCCGCAAGAAGGAAACCCAGGGCAAATTGGACAAGACCCAGGATAATCTGGACCGGCTAGAAGACATTATCTACGAGCTGGAAGGGCAGATTAAACCTCTGGAAAAGCAAGCGACCACAGCCAAGCAGTTCTTGGTTTTAGACCAGGAGCGTAAATCACTCAATCTCAATATTCTGGTCCAAGATATCAAGGCCTATCGGGCTGATTTGGATAAAAGTAATGAGCAAATCCAGCTGACCAAGAATGATTTGAAGGACTACTATGCCCAACGCAATCGCTTGGAAAGTGACAATCAAAGGCTGAAAGAGCATCGGCAAAACCTATCGCAAACCATGGATAGGCAGCAAGACGACCTCTTAGAAGTGACCCGCTTGATTGCCGACTACCAGCGACAAATTGAGGTTATCTCCCTGGAATCCAGCCAGAAGGCTGAGAAAAAGGCTGATGCCCAAGGCCGACTGGCGGACTTGGAAAATCAGAAGCAGGACCTAGAAGCAAGTCTGGCCCAGAAGCAGGAGCAGCAAGCCCAGCTGGCCGATAAATTAGCCAATTTGAGACAAGAAATCGCTGATCTGGAGAAAGAACAGTCCCGCTTTTCCACCAATCCTGACCAGATTATCGAGAGCCTGCGGGAGGAATTCGTTGGCCTCATGCAAAAGGAAGCCGACCTTTCCAACCGCCTGACCGCCCTCCAGGCCGATATTGAGCAAGAAAAATCAGCTCAGGAAGAGCAGTCAGCCGAGCGGCAACAAGTTGAAGAGGATTTGGCCCAGGCCAAGGAAGTCGCCCAAGCAGCTCTGGCAGAATTTCAGGCTGCTCAAGCTCAGGTCAAGGCTCTGCTAGAAGACTATCAGGCTCAGTCCCAAGAGCTCAATCAGACTGAAAGCAATTACCGCCAGGAGCAGAGCCAGATGTTTGCTCTCCTGGATCAGATTAAGGAAAAGGAGGCCCGCCAGCGTAGTCTGGAAGCCATTCAGAAAAACCACTCTAATTTCTACGCAGGGGTCAAGGCAGTCCTCCAGGAAGCTGACCGTTTGGGTGGGATTATTGGTGCGGTTTCTGAACACCTGACCTTTGAGCAGGACTATCAGACCGCTCTGGAGATTGCCTTGGGCGGCAGTAGCCAAAATATTATCGTTGAAGATGAGGCTGCTGCAAAGCGAGGCATTGCCTTTCTGAGACAAAACCGTTCTGGACGGGCAACCTTCCTGCCTTTGACCACCATTAAACCGCGACAGGTGGCAGCCCACAATTTGGCCAAGATTGAGGCAGCACCTGGCTTTCTAGGTCTAGCCAGTGACTTAGTGACCTATGATGCTAAGCTGGCCAATATTTTTCAAAATCTGCTGGGAGTGACCGCCATCTTTGATGACATTGACCATGCCAATCAGGCAGCCCGTGATGTTCGCTATCAGGTTCGCATGGTGACCTTGGATGGAACCGAATTGCGTCCAGGAGGTTCTTTCTCAGGCGGTGCCAATCGCAACCGCAATACGACCTTTATCAAGCCAGAAATGGACAGCCTGACTGCTGAAATTTCCGACTTGAAGGAAAAACTCAACCAGCAAGAAAGTGTGGTGGCCAAACTCAAGACGGCTAGGACCCAGGCCCAAGAAGAATTAACCAACCTTAAGGAAGCTGGTGAAAATGCCCGCTTGGCTGAGCAAAAGGCCGACCTGGCCTACCAAAACCAAGCCGACCGTCTGGCTGACCTCAATCAAATCAAGGCTGGCTTCTCGGCCCATGCCCAAGGCAAGACGGATGCTGACCTCTTGGCAGAAAAAGTTAAGGTCGAGTCTGGCCTTACCCAAATCCAGGAGCAAAAGGCCCATGTCCAGGAACAGTTGGATCAAATCAAGGACGATAAGGACACCATCACAGCCCAGGTAACCAAGCTCAATGAAGAGCTGGCTCAAGCCCGCCTGAGCGAGCGGGAACTGTCCGGTGAGGAACGTTTCGCCAAGAATGAAAGCAACCGGCTCGAGCTAGAGCTGGCTGACTTGGAGCGAAATATTTCCAACCTGACACAAGTCCTATCCAGTCAGGTCAGCGACCTATCCCAAGAGGAATTGCCTAAGCTGGCAAAACAATTGGAAAAAGCCGAAAGCAAGAAGTCTGACTTGGAAACCAGCCTGATTCGTCTACGTTTTGAAGTAGAGGACTGCGATGGCCAATTAGAGGACATCGAAGAACAGGTTCAGGCTGCTGGCAAACGCAATGAAGAATTGATCCGTCGCCAGGCCCAACTGGAGGCTGAAATTGATAACCTGTCCGACAAGTTGCGTGGCTTCGCTCGCCAGTTGACCGAGGACTATCAAATGAGCTTTGACCAGGCTAAGGAGCAGGCTCAGGCTTTAGAAGACTTACCAGCTGCCCGACAAGACTTGACCCAACTCAATCGGCAAATCAAGGCTCTGGGGCCAATCAACCTGGATGCCATCGACCAGTACGATGAGGTCAACCAGCGGCTGGAATTTCTCAATAGCCAACGCTCCGACCTAGTGGAGGCCAAGAACCTCTTGCTTGGCACCATCAACGATATGGACGATGAGGTCAAATCTCGCTTCAAGACAACCTTCGAGGCCATTCGCGAAAGCTTCAAAGAGACCTTTGTGCAGATGTTTGGCGGTGGTTCAGCCGACCTGATTCTGACCGAGGGCGACCTCCTGACAGCAGGGGTGGAAATTTCTGTCCAACCGCCTGGCAAGAAGATTCAGTCCCTCAACCTCATGTCTGGTGGGGAAAAGGCCCTCTCAGCCCTGGCTCTTCTCTTCTCCATTATTCGGGTTAAGACCATCCCCTTTGTCATCCTGGACGAAGTGGAAGCAGCCCTGGATGAGGCCAATGTTAAACGCTTTGGCGACTACCTCAATCGCTTCGATAAGGCCAGCCAATTTATCGTCGTCACCCACCGTAAGGGGACCATGGCTGCCGCCGACTCCATCTATGGGGTCACCATGCAGGAATCCGGTGTCTCCAAAATCGTCTCCGTCAAGCTCAAGGATGCCCAGGAGCTGGTGGGCTAGGAGAATATTATTTCAAAAATAAAAATGCCAACCCAGGCATTTTTATTATATAGTTTACCTATATAGTCTAACTGTATATAATAAAACTATAAAGTCCAACTGTATAATAGAAAGGAAAAGTCATGAAGCGAAATAAACATTTGCCTCTGACAGAGACGACCTACTACATTCTGTTAGCTCTCTTGGAACCAGGTCATGGTTATGTCATCATGCAAAGGGTGGAGGACCTGAGCGATGGTGATGTTAGAATTGCTGCTGGGACCATGTATGGAGCTATTGAAAATCTACTCAAACTCAAGTGGATTAAGTCCATACCCAGTAATGATAAACGTCGAAAGGTCTATGCCCTAACGGATAAGGGCCAAGAAATTTTACAATTAGAGACTGGACGATTGCGAAAACTGGAACACTTAGCCCAAGAACTGGGGATCTAACCCGAGGAGGTAAGGTCATGAGAAAATGGAAATTATTTTTCGGCGATATTGAAAAACAAGAAAACTGGATTAATGGTATCCAGCTGGAAGGCTATCAATTAAGAGAAGCTGGAAAGTACTTCCCAGTCTATCATTTTGCGGAAAGCCCTGTGGAACCGGCACCAATTCGGGTTGATTTTATAAACCATCAGTCTCGCGGAGAATTTTCCAATTACCTAGCTCTATTTGAGGATAGTGGCTGGCAGCATTTATCAGGTAGCCGTTTGAGTGGCTTCCAGTACTTTCGAAGGTTGGATTCAGAAGGCGAGGATGATATTTTTTCCGACCAAGATTCAAAAAAGATAAGAAAAAGACGCTATTTTAATTATAGTCTGACTTATGGTTCGCTTTTCCTAGTATATTTGCTAGCTATTTGGGGGAACCCTAATAATCAAGATATTTGGGTCTTTAGGGTAGGCATTTGGCAGAAAAATAACATTATAGTGGACTTCATAATTGCTTTTCTCTTATTATTTTATCTGCTGCCAAGTCTGCTCTTGCTGGTATCTGCCCTATATTATTTAATTTCAAGCATCAAACTTTCTAAGGAGTTATAGGTGAAAAAGGAGGCTGGGGCAAAAGACCCTAGCCTCGCTATTTTTTAGGCCAAACTCTTTAATGCAGTGGTTGATTTGTGATGAGGCAAAGTCATCTAGTCGCTAAAGCAACTGATGACTAACGGTAGGCACTAAGATGCTTGCCAAAACCCCTCACTAACTACGCTAAAACTATAATAACGATAGTTTTAGCTCCGCGTCGTGTCTGTCTTTTTTTCTGAATGACGGGAAGTGCTAGGTCCAACAGTCTGGGAGACTGTTGGAGAAAATCAATCACCTGTGCAGGGGTGTGACAACGGAAACTTCAAAAACATAAAAGTTCCACTCCCTTATTCTTCAATTTCCGAACGGACTTCCTTAATTTTCTATATTTTCTTTAGTTTTAAGTGTAAAAGTGGTATCATAGACTGGAATTAGCTAGTGTAAGGCGAACTAAGCCCAGTACTAGTATCCTGTCAAATTGGAGGGATAGGCGTGACCATTAAAAAACTTGAGGTTGGTAGTGACCAGACAATCATTACCGAAGAAGTCCAGATTTTAACAGATATTCTTGAAGACACAACTCGGCAGATGATCGGGGATGAGGCCTTTGCCAAGATTCAGGCCCTGATTGACCTGGCTAGTAAGGAAGATTATGGGGAATTAGAAAAGCTCATTCACAGTATTTCTAATGATGATATGGTCGTCATTTCCCGTTATTTCTCAATCCTTCCGCTCTTGATTAATATTTCCGAAGACGTGGATCTGGCTTACATGGTCAATAAGGAAAATAATACCGATCAGGATTATTTAGGTAAAATTTCTACGACCATTGACCTAGTAGCTGAGAAAGACAATGCCCAGGACATCCTGCAGCAGGTTAATGTGGTACCGGTTCTGACAGCCCATCCAACGCAGGTGCAACGCAAAACCATGTTGGAACTCAATACCAAGATTCATGAGCTCCTGCGTAAGCACCGGGATGTCAAGCTGGATCTAATTAATAAGGATAAGTGGCAAGCCGACCTGCGTCGTTACATCGAAATTATGATGCAGACCGACATTATCCGTGAGCAAAAACTCAAGGTTACTAATGAAATCACCAATGTCATGGAGTACTACAATAGCTCCATGATTAAAGCCATTACCAATCTGTCGACCGAGTATCAACGCTTGGCGGCTGAGCGAGGCATCAAGCTGGAAAATCCTAGGCCCATTACCATGGGCATGTGGATTGGTGGGGATCGTGACGGTAACCCTTATGTGACGGCCGAGACCCTGCGGATTTCGGCGACTGTTCAGAGCGAGGTCATTCTCAATTATTATATTGAAAAACTCAACGACCTCTATCGTTCTTTCTCCCTGTCCACCAACCTGGTCAAGGTGTCACGGGCAGTAGAAGCCCTAGCTCAAGCTTCCAGTGACAAATCTGTTTACCGAGAAAATGAGCCTTACCGTAAGGCCTTCAACTATATCCAATCTAAGGTCATTCAGACCCTCTTAAACCTTCGCCTTCATGGCAGTCAAGACTTCGAATCCAAGGCAGCCAAGTTCACCAGTCCAAGCAGCAGTATCGTTGCCAATTATGTGCAAAATCAGGTTTCGCATGCGGTTTCTGAACTTGAAGAAGAAAGACCTAGTCACTATCAAACAGCTGAGGAATTAAAGGCTGACCTCCTAGCCATCAAGGAGTCCCTAGAGGCAAATGGCGAAGCAGCCCTTTTGACCGGTGACTTTGAAGAACTTCTCCAAGCTGTCGAAGTTTTCGGCTTCTATCTAGCCAGCATCGACATGCGGCAGGATTCCAGCGTTCAGGAAGCCTGTGTGGCTGAATTGCTTAAGTCGGCTAATATTGTGGACGACTACTCTAGCCTCTCCGAAGAGGACAAGTGTCAGGTCTTGCTTAAGGAATTGTTGGAAGACCCTCGCAACCTTTCATCAACCCATGCTCCTAAATCAGAACTCCTGCAAAAGGAATTGACCATCTATCAAACCGCTCGGGAAATGAAGGACCTGCTGGGTGAAGATGTTATCAAGCAACATATTATTTCCCACACCGAGTCGGTTTCGGATATGTTTGAATTGGCCATCATGCTTAAGGAAGTCGGCCTGATTGATAAGGACTCGGCTCGGGTGCAAATTGTTCCCCTCTTCGAGACCATCGAGGATTTGGACAATTCAACCGGTATTATGGAAGACTACCTGGGCAACGATATCGTCAAAAAATGGGTGGCTTCCAAAAATAATTACCAAGAAATCATGCTGGGTTACTCCGATTCTAACAAGGACGGAGGCTACCTAGCTTCTGGTTGGACCCTCTACAAGGCCCAAAATGCCCTGACCAAACTGGGTCAAGACCACGGTATCAAGATTACCTTCTTCCACGGGCGTGGGGGGACGGTTGGCCGTGGTGGTGGTCCATCTTACGAAGCCATCACTTCTCAACCTTTTGGCTCCATCAAGGACCGCATTCGCTTGACCGAGCAAGGTGAAGTCATTGGCTTTAAGTACGGCAACAAGGATGCGGCCTACTATAACCTGGAAATGCTGGTATCAGCAGCTGTCAACCGCATGGTTACCCGTCAGTTAGCGGATCCTAATGAAATTGAAGGCTTCCGGGCCGATATGGATGGCATCGTAGCTGATTCCAATGTCATCTACCGTGACCTAGTCTTTGGCAATCCGCATTTCTACGATTATTTCTTTGAGGCTAGTCCGATTAAGGAAGTTTCCAGTCTTAATCTAGGTTCCCGACCAGCTGCCCGTAAGACCATCACAGAAATTTCTGGTCTGCGTGCCATTCCATGGGTCTTCTCTTGGTCACAAAATCGGATTATGTTCCCAGGTTGGTATGGGGTTGGTTCGGCCTTCAAGCATTTCATTGATGCAGCACCAGACAATCTTGCCAAGCTGCAACACATGTATAAGACCTGGCCTTTCTTCAACTCCCTCCTGTCCAATGTGGACATGGTTCTGTCCAAGTCCAATATGAATATTGCCTTCCAATACGCCCAATTAGCAGAAGAGGCAGAAGTGCGGGATGTCTTCAATGTCATCTTGGATGAATGGCAGTTGACTAAGGAAGTTATCTTGGCTATTGAAGAACAAAAGGATTTCTTGGCAGAAAGTCCAGCCCTCAAGTCCAGCTTGGATTACCGCCTGCCTTACTTCAATGTCCTTAACTATATCCAAATTGAATTGATCAAACGCCTGCGTCATGGAGGTCTAGACGAAGATACCGTCAAACTGATTCACATCACCATCAACGGTATTGCCACAGGTCTGCGCAACTCAGGATGATGTCTAATATTCGAAAGTCCAACCCTAGGTGTGGACTTTTTTTTCTGTTTAAATGAGCGTCACTTTTTAGCTAGATTCCAGAAAACCAGCAGAAGCGATTTACAAGTTCTTGTCTTTAATTTTGCCCTTAAACATGGTATACTTTTAAGCATATGATTTGTTAAGTATTGGAGAATTCATGAAGATAGACAAAAAGCACTTGTTGAATTATTCCATATTAATTCCTTATCTTGTGCTATCCGTGATTGGCTTGATTGTGGTTTATTCCACGACCAGTGTCTCCTTGATAAAGCTTGGTTTGAATCCTTTCAAGTCAGTCATTAACCAAGGAGCTTTCTGGCTGGTCAGCCTAGTGGCCATCACCTTTATATATCGATTAAAACTAAACTTTTTGAAAAATAAGCATGTCCTGACAGCCGCCCTCATGGTCGAAGTAGTCCTGCTCATTTTTGCCAAGTTTTTCTCGGAAGAAATTAATGGAGCCAATGGCTGGATTTCTTTGGGCCCTATTACTTTCCAACCGGCTGAGTATCTCAAGTTGATTATGGTTTGGTTACTGGCATTTACCTTTTCGAGGCGGCAGTCAGATATTGAACACTATGACTACCAGGCTTTAACGAAACGGCGTTGGTTCCCTCGAAGCCTAGATGACCTCAAGGACTGGCGGGTTTATTCTCTTGTGATGATTGGTTTGGTCGTTATCCAGCCTGACTTGGGGAATGCCTCAATTATTGTCTTATCAGGCCTAGTTATGTTTTCTGTCAGCGGTATTGGTTATCGTTGGTATGCCTCGCTGATGGGCATTGTCGTTTCTGTATCTGGAGTCTTCCTTGGAATCATCGGCCTTGTCGGTGTTAAGACCATGTCTAAAGTCCCAATCTTTGGTTATGTTGCTAAGCGTTTTGCCGCCTTCTATAATCCTTTTAAGGATTTGGCTGATTCTGGTTTACAGCTAGCTCATTCCTATTATGCCATGTCAAATGGTGGCTGGTTTGGCCGCGGTTTAGGAAATTCCATTGAAAAAAATGGTTACTTACCTGAAGCGACAACAGATTTTGTCTTTTCAATTGTCATTGAAGAGCTCGGCTTTATCGGGGCTGGTTTAATTTTGGCTCTCGTATTTTTCCTAATTTTGCGGATTATGCTGGTTGGTATTAAGGCCAAGAATTCCTTTAACTCAATGATGGCCTTGGGTATCGGTGGCATGTTGCTGATGCAGGTTTTCGTTAATATCGGCGGAATCTCAGGTTTGATTCCTTCAACGGGGGTTACCTTCCCCTTCCTATCCCAAGGCGGGAATAGCCTCTTGCTTTTATCTGTAGCCGTTGGTATCGTCCTTAATATTGATGCCAATGAAAAACGTGAGGAAATCTATCAAGAGGCAACCGAGGAAATTCATCGTGCTGAAACCCAAGAATTTAAAGTCATTAGCTAAAGTCGAACAAGTGTTCGGCTTTTTTCATGTCTCTTTTCTGCCAGCCTATCAGTGGTCAATTTGGGATAGCCGATATTAAAGGTTGTCAATCGCCAGAGAAGTAGTGGCAATGCTGAGTTTTCTGGCAGTCAAGAGCGATTTTGTTTTAACTTCCTTCTCGGTCTTCCTTTCGAGTGATAAAGTGGTCAAATCAGCGTCACTAGTAAGGAAAAGGGCAGAAAAGAAATTAGTTAAATCTATGTAAAAAGCTTGCATTTCTAGAACAATTTGTTAGAATAGTAGGGTAAAGTTAGACTGTATTGCCTACCGTCTATCTATAAAATATATTTTATTGGAGGCTTTTCCTAAATGGCAAAAGAAAAATACGATCGTAGTAAACCACACGTTAACATTGGTACTATCGGACACGTTGACCATGGTAAAACTACTTTGACAGCAGCTATCACTACTGTATTGGCACGTCGCTTGCCTTCAGCAGTTAACCAACCAAAAGATTATTCATCTATTGATGCTGCTCCAGAAGAACGCGAACGCGGTATCACTATCAACACTGCACACGTTGAGTATGAAACTGAAAAACGTCACTATGCTCACATCGACGCACCAGGACACGCGGACTATGTTAAAAACATGATCACCGGTGCCGCTCAAATGGACGGAGCTATTCTTGTAGTAGCTTCTACTGACGGACCAATGCCACAAACTCGTGAACACATCTTGCTTTCACGCCAAGTTGGTGTTAAGAACCTCATCGTCTTCATGAACAAGGTTGACTTGGTTGATGATGAAGAATTGCTTGAATTGGTTGAAATGGAAATCCGTGATCTTCTTTCAGAATACGATTTCCCAGGTGACGACATTCCTGTTGTTCAAGGTTCAGCTCTTAAGGCTCTTGAAGGTGATACAGCTGCCGAAGACAAGATTATGGAATTGATGGACATCGTTGATGATTACATTCCAGAACCAAAACGCGATACTGATAAGCCATTGCTTCTCCCAGTCGAAGACGTATTCTCAATCACTGGTCGTGGTACTGTTGCTTCAGGACGTATTGACCGTGGTACTGTTAAGGTTAACGACGAAGTTGAAATCGTTGGTATCCGTGACGATATCCAAAAAGCAGTTGTTACTGGAGTTGAAATGTTCCGTAAGCAATTGGACGAAGGTCTTGCTGGAGATAACGTTGGTGTGCTTCTTCGTGGTATCCAACGTGATGAAATTGAACGTGGTCAAGTATTGGCTGCACCTGGTTCAATCCACCCACACACTAAGTTCAAGGGTGAAGTTTACATCCTTTCTAAAGATGAAGGTGGACGTCACACTCCATTCTTCAACAACTACCGTCCACAGTTCTACTTCCGTACAACTGACGTAACTGGTTCAATCGAATTGCCAGCAGGTACTGAAATGGTTATGCCTGGTGATAACGTTACTATCGACGTTGAATTGATCCACCCAATCGCTGTTGAACAAGGTACTACTTTCTCTATCCGTGAAGGTGGACGTACTGTTGGTTCAGGTATCGTTTCAGAAATCGAAGCTTAAGAGATTTAAGTTCCCAGAAAAACGATTAAAAGTCAGACAAATGAAAAGAGGCTGGTAATTTCTACCAGCTTCTTTTTTGTATGATTTTTGGGTAGAAAAGTGATTTGCGATGCGACAAAGTCATCTTGCTACTAAAGTAGTTAATGACAAACAGCAAGCATCATCATGCTAGTCTAGCCTCCTCACTAGCTACGATAAAAACTATTATAACCATAGTTTTATCTCTGCGTCGCAGTCCTTTCTAGACAAGTGATAGGTCAACAGTCTGGAAGACAGTTGAAAATGTCAAGTCGACTTTGTGAGGGCTGAAAAGAAATAGACTGGGGATAGACTATTTCTTCCTGAACCTGGAGATTAAAGAGCGAAGTAAATCAATGGCTTGGCCATAGCGATTTTTGTTCACCTCCCTTTTCTATGCTATAATAGATTAAATATTTTTTAGGAGAATTCAGTTGATATGAAAACACCCTTTGTCAGTAAAGAACAATTAGACCAGATTACAAAAGAATTTCCAACCCCCTTTCATCTCTATGATGAAAAAGGAATTCGCGAAACTGCCCGAGCTGTTAATGAGGCATTTGCCTGGAATTCTGGGTTCAAGGAATACTTTGCCGTTAAAGCCACGCCAAATCCTTCCATCTTGAAAATTCTTCAAGAGGAAGGCTGTGGCGTTGATTGTGCCACCGATGTTGAAGTCATGATGGCTAAGAAATTGGACTTTAAGGATATCAGCTTCACTTCCAACGACACCCGAGCAGAAGAATTTATCTATGCCCGAGAAGTTGGAGCTGTGATTAACTTGGATGCCTACGAACACATTGCCTTTTTGGAAGAAGTAGCGGGTCTGCCTGAGACCGTATCCCTTCGTTACAATCCTGGCGGTGTCTTCGCCTTGGGGACTGATATTATGGATCATCCGGAGGAGTCCAAATTTGGGATGACCAAGGCCCAATTATTGCAAGGCTACAAGGACCTCAAGGCCAAGGGTGTTAAAAACTTCGGTCTCCATGCCTTTCTGGCCTCTAACACGGTTACCAATGATTATTACCCAACCTTGGCTGGACAGCTCTTTGAATTGGCCTTGGAAATCAAGGAAGAAACTGGTGTAGAACTCAGCTTTATCAATTTATCTGGCGGGGTTGGTATTGACTACAGCCCTGCTGACAAGCAGAATGATATTGCTGTCATCGGTCAAGGGGTTCACGAAAAATTTGACCAAATCCTCGTGCCAAATGGCTTGGGTCAGATTAAAATTTTCACCGAGCTGGGTCGCTTTATGCTGGCTTCTCACGGTCATCTGGTGACCAAGGTCCTCCACCTCAAGGACACCTATCGCCACTATGTCGGGGTTGATGCTTCAGCTGTCAATCTCCTGCGGCCGGCCATGTATGATGCCTACCACCACATTACCAACGTCAGCAACCCTGAGGGACCGCTTCAGGTGGTCGATGTAACCGGCTCCCTCTGTGAGAATAATGATAAATTTGCCAAAAACCGAGAATTGCCTGAAGCCAGAGTCGGCGATACCCTAGTCATTCACGATACTGGGGCTCACGGCTTCTCCATGGGCTATCAATACAATGCCCGCCTGCGCTCCGCGGAAATTCTCCTGCAAGAAGACGGCAGTGCCAAACTCATCCGCAGAGCCGAAAAACCAGAAGACTATTTCGCCACCCTTTATGGATTTGGCTTAGAAGGATAATAGGAATACACCAGTGCACTTGTGACAGTAGTCTCAGGTGCTTTTTGTAATTTATGGATTGCGTCAAACATTGGTTCCAATTCTAACTGGTTCATAAGGCAGGTAACCAAATCACCGAAAGTGATTGGTGTTTTTAACAAGTGCCTGTGGCACTTAGATAACTTTCTGAGGTTGCGACGCTAAGTTTAGTTAGTCGATAATACTAACTAAACTTAGCTAGTGAGAGACATAGAGAATTACCCTAGCAATTCTCGTAGCAGGGCTAAATAATAGATGATAGCCCTGCTTTGTCAATTGTTTTTACCGTCCTTTTTTGCTATAATCAATTATGTAAAAAATTACTAGGAGTTATTAAGACATGGCACTTTGGTTAGCTATTATTTTGATTGCTGTTGCCCTGATGGGTGGCGTTCTTTTGGGGGCTTACATTGCCCGTCGGCAGTTTACAAAGGAAATTGCGGAATATCCTCGTTTGACTCCTGATGCGATTCGGGAAATGATGTCTTCTATGGGCCAAAAGCCTAATGAGGCAAAGGTTCAACAAACCTATCGCAATATCATCAAGCAATCAAAAGCACAAGCAAACAAGAAAAAATAAACAAAGAGAAGAGGAAGCTGGGACAGAAGTCCTCAGCTTCGTATTTTTGTCGTTTGAAGACTGAGATAGAAGTCTTCAACTGTGAGAATGGGAGTAATACTCTGCGAAAATTTCAAAATATAAGAGATCAAGCAAGTCTACGATTTTGTGCCTCTTTAGAGGCCTAGTCTTTGTTCTATCCTATTTTTGATTTTCGTTGAGTATAGGAGGCTACTGGCTCATTGAGCTAAGGATTTATACAAACTCCCCATTTTAGGAAGTGAACAATGGATAATAGACCAATTGGCTTTTTGGATTCTGGTGTTGGTGGACTGACAGTTGTTCGCGAGCTTATGCGGCAACTCCCCCACGAAGAGATTGTTTACATTGGTGATTCGGCTAGGGCTCCTTATGGTCCAAGACCAGCCCAGCAGATCCGTGACTATACCTGGCAACTGGTCGATTTTCTCTTGACCAAGGATGTTAAGATGATTGTCATTGCCTGCAATACGGCGACTGCGGTTGTCTGGGAAGAAATTAAGGAAAAGTTGGCTATTCCTGTGCTGGGCGTGGTTTTGCCAGGTTCTAGTGCCGCCATCAAGTCAACAAGTTCTGGCAAGATTGGTGTCATTGGGACCCCCATGACAGTTAAGTCCGACATCTATCGGGAAAAAATCGTTGATTTGGCTCCCCAGATGCAGGTAACCAGCTTGGCTTGTCCCCGCTTTGCCCCTCTGGTGGAGTCCAACCAGATGACCTCTAGTGTCGCTAAAAAGGTGGTCTATGAGAGCCTGGCTCCCCTAGTTGGCAAGGTGGATACTCTGATTTTGGGCTGTACCCATTATCCCCTCTTGAGGAGCATTATTCAAAATGTTATGGGACCTTCGGTCAAACTGATTGATAGTGGGGCTGAGACCATCCGTGATGTCTCTGTTCTGCTCAATTATTTCCAGCTCAATCGCAGCCGTGAGGTTTCTGCTAGTCAGCACCATTTCTACACAACGGCTGGGGTTGAGAGTTTTAGGGAAATTGCTGAGAATTGGCTGGGCCAGGATTTGAATGTGGAGCATGTGAAGCTATGACGGATAAAATTTATGAATACAAGGACGATCAGGATTGGTTTGTCGGTAAGTGGAGCGACTTTCCCAATATCTATAATTTGGGCCTGGAAAGGGATTTCTTCCAGATTGAGCATGAGCTAGCTGGACTGAATTCAGGCGAGCAGGGCTTTGATGTCTCGGTACTGCGTTATTCCTCGGACTTTCGTCTCATGGCCTTTATCATCGAGATGATAAATGATGCCATGGGCCGTCAGTTAGAAATCAAGCAGCACAAGGGAGCTATCCTCATTAGCGAAGGCCAGCAGCTAAGGCTGGTTCACCTGCCCGAGCAGGGCTTACCCTTGAGTGACTTTTTTGCAGGAGAGGGGCAAGCTAGCCTAGGCGATAAGATTCTCATTGCTACCCGCAATGAAGGCAAGACCAAGGAATTTCGCCAGATGTTTAAGAAGCTGGGCCTGGCAGTTGAAAATCTCAATGATTATCCTGACCTACCCGAGGTTGAGGAAACGGGGACGACCTTTGAAGAAAATGCCCGACTCAAGGCTGAGACCATTGCCGAATTGACTGGCCAGATGGTTTTGGCCGATGATTCCGGCCTCAAGGTCGATGCCCTGGGAGGCCTGCCAGGAGTCTGGTCGGCTCGTTTCTCTGGACCCAATGAAAGTGACGATCAAAATAATGCCAAACTCCTGCATGAGTTGGCCATGGTTTTTGAGGAAAAGGACCGCTCGGCCCAATTCCACACCACCTTGGTTGTGGCAGCTCCCCAGCGTGAGAGCTTGGTTGTTGAAGCCGATTGGCCAGGCTATATTGGCTTTGAAGCCAAGGGCGACAATGGCTTTGGTTATGACCCACTCTTTTTAGTGGGCGAGACCGGACGAACTGCAGCTCAGTTGACAGCAGAAGAAAAGAATGCTCAGTCTCACCGTGGTTTGGCTGTTAAGAAGTTGATGGAGGTATTTCCAGCATGGCAACAAGAACAATCATAGTAATGAGCGATTCCCATGGGGATCGTGACATTATCCAAACCATTAAGGATCAGTATCAGGGCAAAGTCGATGCTATCTTTCACAATGGCGATTCCGAGCTACCCTCCAATGATCCTATTTGGGAGGGAATCAAGGTCGTCAGGGGCAACTGTGACTATGACAACGGTTATCCAGAGTCCTTAGTGACCCAGTTTGGCGATGCCATTATTGCCCAAACCCACGGCCACCTCTACGGGATTAATTTTACTTGGGAGCGTCTAGATCTTTGGGCCCAATCCGTAGATGCTGATATCTGCCTCTATGGCCACCTGCATCGGGCCAGTGCTTGGCGAAATGGTAAGACTGTTTTTGTCAATCCAGGTTCGGTTTTGCAGCCTCGCGGGGAAGTCATGGAGAAGCTCTATGCCAAGATTGAAATTACAGATAAGACCATTAAGGTGGACTATTATACCCGTAACCACCAACTCTATCCAAGTTTAAGTCAGGAATTTGAGCGATGATTGCTAAAGAATTTGAAACCTATCTCCAGCCTTTTGTACCAGAATATCTGACGCCAGCTGAAGATCTAGCTCTGGTCATGTCCAACCACAAGGTGGGCCATGTCATGCTGCTTTTGACTCGAAATGGCTATTCCAGAATTCCTGTCATGTCAACGGATAAACGCTATATGGGGACCATTTCCATGGCAGATATTCTTGCCTATCAGGCAGAGAAAGTTCTGTCGGAAGCTGACCTGATGGAGCTGGAGATTATTGAGATGCTCAACCACAAGATTGAAATTTTGACCGATGATGCAGATTTGACTGAAATTTTGCATAAGATTGTTGATTTTCCTTTTTTACCGGTGATTGACCAGCAAGGCATTTTCCTTGGCATCATCACTCGTAAGAAGGTACTCAAATCAATCAATAGCCTACTGCACAATTTTACCCAGGAGTATCAGATTGAACCAGTTGACCCAGAGTCTTAAGGACTTTATTGCCAGTAAAGATTTGTCGGAGAATTCTCGCAGGTCCTATCTCTATGACTTGCAGCAGTTTTCCCAGCAGGTGGATGGCCAGATTTCTGCCAGTAAGATTAAGCTCTACCAGCAATCCCTGGGGGAACTCAAGCCCTCAGCTCGCAAACGCAAGCTCTCAAGCGTTAATCAATTTCTTCTCTATCTCTACGAAGCAGGACAAGTGGACAGCTACCATCGCTTGAAGAGTCATGAGAAAGTGAGAGCAGAAGCGAAGAAGCAGGAGGCCTTAGATCTGACTGTCTTTGCACAAGCCGACTCCAGTCCAGGTAAGTGGATGGCTCTTTTAATTTTGGAGCTGGGTTTAACCCCCAGTGAGATGGCTGGTATTAAACTGGCTGACTTGGATTTGGAATTTCAGGTCATTCGCCTGCAAAAGGCCGACCAGGTGAGGATTCTTCCTTTGCCAGAAGTTCTGCTGACCTGGCTTGGTCAGCTTAAGGGTGACCTGGCAGAGCAGACCTATATTTTTGATAAGAAGGGCCAGCCCTATTCTCGGCAATGGTTTTTCAACCAGCTCAACGAGTTTTTGGCCCAGGTCGGCTTTCCCGACTTGACTGCCCAGAAATTGCGGGAACAGTATATTTTACGAGAGGTCCAAAAGGGGACCTCCCTCTTGGATTTGGCTAAGAAATTGGGCCTCAAGAGCCCCTTAACCTTGGAGCACTATTACAAGAATGGATATTAAACTAAAAGATTTTGAGGGACCACTGGACTTGCTCTTGCATCTGGTCTCAAAATATGAAATGGATATTTATGACGTGCCCATCGTTGAGGTCATCGAGCAATATCTGGCCTATATTTCCACCCTTCAGGCCATGCGCTTGGAAGTTGCTGGTGAATATATGGTCATGGCCAGCCAGCTCATGCTGATTAAGAGCCGCAAGCTCCTACCAAAAGTGGTGGAGGAAACGCCGTTAGAGGAAGATCCCGAGCAGGAATTGCTCAGTCAGTTGGAAGAGTATCAGAGATACAAGGAGCTCAGCAAGGAATTGGCGGCCCAGCACGAAGTCAGGGCCCAGTATTTCTCCAAGCCCAAGCAGGAGCTGATTTACGAGGATGCCCAGCTGTCTCACGATAAGACAACCTTGGATCTCTATCTAGCCTTTTCCAAGGTTATGGCGACCAAGCAAGAAGAAATCAAAAACAGCCATACCACCATTGAGCGGGATGACTACAAGATTGAAGATATGATGGAGCTAGTGGCGACGCGATTGACAGGCCACAAATCTGTCGAGCTGGGGCAAATCTTCTCAGAAGCCCAGTCCATGAATGAGGTCATCACCATCTTTTTAGCTGCCCTGGAATTGATTAAGGTCGGTCGGGTTCGAGCCCAACAGACGGAAAACTTTGGGCAAGTCACCTTGACAGCCCTAGAAGGAGAGCAGATTTAATGTCTTACTTAGCTCAAATTGAAGCCCTGCTCTTCGTGGCAGGAGAAGATGGCCTTAGCCTGCGAAATCTAGCTAGCCTGCTGGATATTTCCGTTACGGCTGTTACTCAGCAGTTGGACAAGCTGGCTGAGAAATACAGCTCGGATCAAGACTGTGCCCTTTGCTTGCTGGAGTCGTCCAATAGTTACAAGCTGGTCACCAAGGAGGATCAGGCAGAGCTTTTGCGGCAGTATGCTAAGGCTCCTATCAATCAGAGCCTGTCGCGGGCCAGTTTGGAAGTTCTCTCCATCGTGGCCTACAAGCAGCCCATTACTCGGGTCGAGGTTGATAGCATCCGCGGGGTTAATTCCAGCGGAGCTATTTCCAAGTTGCAGGCCTTTAGCCTCATCCAGGAAGTCGGCAAGAAGGAAGTCATCGGCCGGCCCAACCTCTATGCGACCACCGATTATTTCTTGGACTATATGGGTATCAATAGCCTAGATGAGCTGGTTGATGCCTCAGCTATTGAGCTGGTCGACCAAGAGATGACCCTCTTTAGTGAGGATGATATTTAATCCCAAGAAAAAATCAAAAGCCGAACTCGTTTGCTAGGTAAGAAATACTTTGTGATAGGACATCTGCGAACGAAGTGAGTTAAATCTGATTTTTAGTTTTAAAGAGTATAAAAGAAAGAAAACTATGAGAATTAATAAATATATTGCCCACGCTGGTCTGGCTAGTCGCAGAAAGGCAGAAGAGCTTATTAAAGGAGGACTGGTGACCATCAATGGTCAGGTCGTGACCGAGCTGGCTACCAATGTCAAAAATGGTGACCGAGTTGAGGTTTCCGGTCAGCCCGTCTATAATGAGGAGAAGGTTTACTACCTCCTCAACAAGCCTCGGGGGGTGATTTCCAGCGTTTCTGATGACAAGGGCCGCAAGACTGTTATCGACCTTTTGCCCGATGTCAAGGAGCGGATTTATCCGGTCGGTCGTTTGGACTGGGATACGACTGGGGTCTTGATTTTAACCAATGATGGGGACTTTACTGATGAGATGATTCATCCCCGCAATGAGATTGACAAGGTCTATCTGGCCCGTCTCAAGGGACTGGCCACCAAGGAAAACTTGCGACCTCTGACAAGGGGTGTCGTCATTGATGGTAAGAAGACAGGCCCAGCCCGCTACAAGATTATCAAGGTTGAGCCCGATAAGAACCGCTCGCTTGTCGAGCTGACCATCCATGAAGGCCGCAACCATCAGGTCAAGAAGATGTTTCAAGCCGTCGGTCTCTTGGTGGATAAGCTCTCACGCACCCAGTTTGGGACCCTCAATCTTCGTGGCCTCCAACCAGGGGAATCCCGTCGCTTGAGCAAAAAGGAAGTCAGCCAGCTCCACAATGCAGCTGTGACCAAGCACCAATGAAAAAGCTCCTGATTGCCCCCGTTCGGCTCTACCAGAAATTGATTTCACCTTTGACACCAGCATCCTGTCGTTACCAGCCAAGCTGTTCTAATTATATGATTCAGGCCATCGAAAAACACGGCCTGGTAGGAGTTCTGATGGGAATAGCTCGCATCCTACGCTGTCACCCCTTCGCCCAAGGCGGTGCCGACCCCGTCCCCGACCATTTCTCCTTGAAGAGAAATCGAGAACCCAAGTCTAAGTAAGGCTTGGGTTTTTTGATATAATAAGAGCAAGAAAGGATGTTAAAAGTGGCTAAGTTTAAGAAGTTCAGTATTGTGTTACATAATAAAGACTCTTTTGAAGCTTGTTTGAAAGACGAATTCGAAGATTCAAATTATCATGAGTTTGATACCGAAAAATTTGAAAGCATAGATGAAGGAAGAATTTATATCTCAGAAACTGTAGAAAATTCAGTTGAATGGATTGATGAACTGAACACATATACTAGTGATTCATTGAAGAAGGATGAATATAAAAATAGGTCAAATAAAGCAGTGCTGATGTTGAAATTCAGTGATAAAATTTTTAGCTTTATCTACGGATATGGTCGAACTATGCTTAAAGATTCAACAATTAAGAAGAATTTCGGATTGCGAACTGCTATTAATTTGATTTCTGAGGAAAGTATAAAAAGTGTCAATACATTAAATATTTCCTCTGATTTTATTGATACACAGAGACAAGCTTTTGGTAGTGTAAAATAAGTTGTGTAAACACAAAAAGGAATAAATCCGTTATAGTAGAGTTGCGAAACATTACTAGAAAGAGATTTATTCCTATGACTCAGTTTACCACAGAACTACTTAACTTCCTAGCCCAAAAGCAAGATATTGATGAATTTTTCCGTACTTCTCTTGAAACAGCTATGAATGACCTGCTTCAAGCAGAGTTATCAGCCTTTTTAGGGTATGAACCTTACGATAAAGTAGGCTATAATTCTGGGAATAGTCGTAATGGAACCTATTCACGGAAATTTGAAACCAAATATGGGACTGTTC
>NZ_JMLC01000026.1 GCF_000686605.1 Streptococcus sobrinus DSM 20742 = ATCC 33478
AATAAACAATTAGCTTTTAACTTGAACGTGCTGGATAAGTTTTGTTTAGCTGTGCTTAAACAGTTAGATGTTGGCAAGAAAATGAGTTTGAGACGGAAAAAATTCAACTTAGGGATGAACTTTGACCAGTATTTGAAGAAATTAATCTAGTCAAAAAAGTGATCGTCTATGGTAAAACAGAGAAGAAACATTCATGCGTTTGTCGTGGAACTTTGCTTGAATTCTTGTCTAGGGTAGGCAATTATGATAAAATATAGTACTGACTATAATAACCGAACCGCCCTAGTCCAAAGGACAAATTTCGGGGTTGTGTTTATGAAAAAAGGAAAAGAGATGGCAAATATTTTACGCAAGGTCATTGAAAATGACAGAGGCGAAATTAGAAAATTAGAAAAGATGGCCAAGAAGGTCGAAGCTTATGCGGACGAGATGGAAGCATTGCCGGACTCCGAACTTCAAGCCAAAACTGAAGAATTTAAGAAGCGTTATCAAGAGGGAGAGACGCTGGATCAATTGTTATATGAAGCTTTTGCGGTTGTCCGTGAAGGAGCTAAGCGAGTGCTGGGACTCTATCCCTACCGTGTGCAAATCATGGGGGGAATTGTCCTACACAATGGTGATGTTCCTGAAATGCGGACCGGTGAAGGTAAGACCCTGACAGCAACCATGCCCGTTTACCTCAATGCTCTAGCTGGAGAAGGTGTGCATGTTATCACCGTCAACGAATACCTGTCAGCTCGTGATGCGACTGAAATGGGTGAACTCTACAGCTGGCTAGGTCTCTCAGTTGGGATCAACCTGTCTTCTAAGTCGCCGATTGAAAAACGGGAAGCCTACAACTGTGATATTACCTACTCAACCAACTCAGAGGTTGGCTTTGACTACCTCCGTGATAATATGGTTGTCCGCAAGGAAGACATGGTGCAACGACCACTCAATTATGCCTTGGTCGATGAGGTCGACTCAGTTCTGATTGACGAAGCCAGAACTCCTCTGATTGTATCTGGTCCTGTTAGTTCAGAAACCAGTGCCCTCTATACTCGGGCCGACAAGTTTGTTAAGACCTTGGAATCGGTGGATTACGCTATTGATGTCCCTTCCAAGACCATCGGTCTGATGGACTCAGGGATTGATAAGGCTGAGGAATTCTTTAACTTGGAAAACCTCTACGACATTGACAATGTTGCCTTGACCCACTATATTGACAATGCTCTGCGGGCCAACTATATCATGACCCTCAACATGGACTATGTGGTTTCTGAAGGCGAAGTTCTTATCGTCGACCAATTTACTGGTCGGACCATGGAAGGTCGTCGTTTCTCTGATGGTCTTCACCAAGCTATTGAAGCCAAAGAAGGCGTGCCGATTCAGGACGAATCTAAGACTTCAGCTTCTATTACCTACCAAAATATGTTTCGGATGTATCGCAAGCTGTCTGGGATGACAGGTACTGGTAAAACCGAAGAAGAGGAATTCCGTGAAATCTATAATATGCGGGTGATTCCAATTCCAACCAACAAGCCGGTTCAACGGATTGACCATCCAGACCTGCTCTTTGCGACTACTGAAGCCAAATTCAGGGCTGTTATTGCGGATATTAAGGAACGCCATGAAAAGGGTCAACCAATTCTGGTTGGTACGGTTGCCGTTGAAACTTCTGATATGATTTCCAAGAAGTTGCAAAAGGCTGGGATTCCTCACGAAGTCCTCAATGCTAAGAACCACGAAAAAGAAGCGCAAATTATCATGAACGCTGGTCAACGGGGAGCCGTGACCATTGCGACCAATATGGCTGGTCGTGGTACCGACATCAAGCTTGGTAAGGGCGTGGTTGAGCTAGGCGGTCTCTGTGTCATCGGTACCGAGCGTCACGAATCTCGCCGGATTGATAATCAGCTGCGGGGCCGGTCAGGTCGTCAAGGGGACAAGGGTGAATCGCAATTCTACCTTTCCTTTGAAGATGATTTGATGAAACGCTTCGCTTCTGATCGGGTTAAGGTCTTCTTGGAGAGACTCCTGCCAGAAGACGAAGATGTGGTCATCAAGTCGCGCATGTTGACCAGTCAGGTAGAATCAGCCCAAAAACGAGTTGAAGGTAATAACTATGATATCCGTAAGCAAGTCTTGCAATACGATGATGTGATGCGGGAGCAGCGTGAAATCATCTATGCTGAACGTTATGATGTCATCACGGCTGAGCGTGATCTTGGGCCAGAAATCAAGGCTATGATTAGACGGACAATAGACCGCACTATTGACGGTCATAGTCGCAACAGCGATGTCGATGAAGCCTTAGAAGCTATCCTAAATTTTGCTCATAATAATCTTTTACCAGAGGATTCCATTAGCATTGATGATTTGGATGAATGGACCTATGAGGAAATGAAGGATAAACTCTATGAGCGGGCCATGGAAGTTTATGATTCCCAGATTGCTAAACTGCCTGATCAGGAGTCTGTCATTGAGTTCCAGAAGGTGTTGATCCTGCGTGTGGTTGATAATAAATGGACTGACCACATTGATGCTTTGGATCAATTGCGGAATTCCGTTGGTCTGCGGGGCTATGCGCAAAATAATCCAATCGTTGAGTACCAATCCGAAAGTTTCCGCATGTTCAATGATATGATTGGGGCTATTGAATTTGATGTTACCCGCTTGATGATGAAAGCCCAAATTCACCAACAAGAGCGTGAAAAGACAACGGCTCAAGCTCGGACAACTGCAGTAGGAAACATTGCTGCTCAAAAAGCTGACCAAGTTGTGGCAGACAAAGATTTGGACTTTACCAATGTTAAACGCAATGATCCATGTCCATGTGGTTCCGGCAAGAAATTTAAGAATTGTCACGGCCGTCATCGGGCAAGCTAAGCTGCCTTAATTTGTTCGTTGTCCTTGCTGGACTGGCCAGCGGTTTTGAGCATCTTAGAGCTGCATGATTATTCTGAAAACTAATTGAAATAAGGTTAGAAAGTGGTATAATGTATCCTATATCACTTTTATTTTTGTAATTTAAACAGGTAACTGGTGAAGTTCTACTTTTTTGAAAGTTGCCAGTATTTGGTTTTGAAAATAGGCCTAAATCTGGCTTTGTTATCATATTGAAAGGGAGGTAAGTATGACATTTATTCCAGAAAGTGACAAGATTGATGTAGAAAAGGTTCGGCAGATTTCCAAATTAAGTGGTGATACTTTAGCCAAAAAGGAAGCACGTGACAAAGAACTAGAAGCTATTATTAAGGGTGAGGATGATCGTCTGCTCTTGGTGATTGGCCCATGTTCGTCAGACAATGAAGAGGCTGTCTTAGATTATGCTCATCGCTTAGCCAGTTTGCAAGAAGAAGTCAGAGACCGTATCTTTATGGTTATGCGGGTATACACAGCCAAACCAAGGACTAATGGGGATGGTTATAAGGGGCTGGTGCACCAGCCTGATGCCCAAGGCCAACCCAACCTGATTAACGGTATCAAGGCCGTTCGTAATCTCCACTATCGTGTAATTACTGAAACTGGACTGACCACAGCAGATGAAATGCTTTACCCTGAAAACCTCTCCTTGGTCGATGATTTGGTATCCTATATTGCTATTGGGGCGCGTTCGGTTGAAGACCAGCAACACCGTTTTGTGGCTTCAGGAATTGATGTTCCAACAGGAATGAAGAATCCAACTTCGGGGAACCTCAATGTCATGTTTAATGGGATGTATGCGGCCCAATCTCAACAGAACTTCCTCTATAATGGTCAAGAAGTCAAGACTTCGGGAAATCCATTAGCTCATGCCATCTTGCGCGGTGCTCTCAACGAGTACGGCAAGAATATTCCTAATTACTATTACGATGACCTCTTGGAGACCATTGACCAATATGAGAAGATGGGCTTGGAAAATCCATTCATCTTGATTGATACCAACCACGATAACTCTGGTAAACAGTATATGGAACAGGTGCGGATTGTTCGCCAAACCCTGATTAACCGTGACTGGAATGAGAAGATTAACCAATTTGTTCGTGGCTTCATGATTGAGTCTTATCTAGAAGATGGCCGTCAAAACCAACCGGATGTCTACGGGAAGTCTATCACCGACCCTTGTCTGGGCTGGGATAAGACTGTAGACTTGATTCAGGAAATTTACGAAACACTAGGAAAATAATATGGGAATTCATCAAAAAAGCCAAAAAATCGATGTTGCTCAAGTTAAGCAACTGTCAAAACTTGAAGGGGAAGCTCTAGTAAAGAAAGAAGCTAGGGATAAAGAGCTGGATGCCATTATCAAAGGGGAGGACAAGCGTCTACTTCTGGTTATCGGCCCTTGTTCATCGGATAATGAAGAGGCTGTTTTGGAGTATGCTCGCCGCCTCTCTGCCCTACAAGCAGAAGTAGAAGACCGTATCTTTATGGTCATGCGGGTTTATACGGCTAAGCCAAGAACCAATGGTGATGGCTACAAGGGATTGATTCACCAGCCGGATACTTCAAAACTACCTGATTTGATTAATGGGATTGCGGCCGTTCGTAATCTCCACTATCGGGTCATTACCGAAACTGGTTTAACCACGGCGGATGAGATGCTCTATCCTTCAAATTTGCCCCTGGTTGATGATTTGGTGTCCTACCATGCCATCGGCGCTCGTTCGGTCGAAGACCAGGAGCACCGCTTTGTGGCCTCAGGGATTGATGTGCCAACCGGCATGAAGAATCCAACCTCTGGTAATCTCAATATCATGTTCAATGCCATCTATGCCGCTCAGAATCAGCAGAATTTCATCTACCATGATGCAGAAGTGGATACCGATGGTAACCCTCTGGCCCACGCTATCCTGCGGGGAGCAACCAATGAACATGGGGAAAATGAGCCTAATTTCTACTATGATATTTTGATTAAGGCTATTAAAAAATACCAAGATATGGGCTTGGAAAATCCTTTCATCTTGATTGATACCAACCATGATAATTCGGGTAAGAACTATTTGGACCAAATTCGGATTGTCCGTCAGACCCTGATTAATCGTGACTGGAATGACGAGATTAACAAGTATGTGCGTGGCTTTATGATTGAGTCTTACTTGGAAGATGGCCGTCAGGATAAGCCTGAGGTCTTCGGCAAGTCTATCACTGACCCTTGTCTGGGCTGGGATAAGACCGAAAAACTGATTCGGGAAATTTACCAAACTCTGGGTCAGGATTCCTTCGTTGAGTATTAAATAGCTAAGATTCGGGAGCTGGGGGATTCTCAGCTCCTTTGTCATGGCATGGATGCAGGACTTGGGGCGGCTGACCAGAAGAATCAGTTTATTTAAGCCTAGTTAGGGACTATTTGGCGGAAAAATATTACAATAAGAAGGAGCGTTCTGGGCAGGCTTTTTTATTCATTGGAGGGTAGAAAAATATTTACATTGATTATAAAGAGCTTTTCCAGTTGAGTTAGACTTTTATCTACAAGGAAAAATAATGATTATTGGACATGGGATTGATTTGCAGGAGATTTCACGGGTTGAGCAGGCCTACAAGCGCAACTCGGCTTTTGCCAAAAAGGTTTTGACAGATTTGGAATTTGAGCGTTTTGAATCGCTTAAGGGCCAAAGACAGATGGAATATCTAGCTGGACGTTGGTCGGCCAAGGAGGCCTTTGCCAAGGCCTGGGGGACTGGCATTGGCAAGCTACGTTTTCATGATATAGAGGTAGCGACCAATGAAAAGGGAGCTCCCATTATTACCAGCAGGGTCTTTTCAGGCCGGAGTTTTGTATCCATCTCCCACAGCGGAGGCTTTGTCCAGGCCAGTGTGATTTTGGAGGAAAATTAGACATTCATCTTAGAAAATTGTAAAAGAGGTTTTCATATGATTTCAAGTTTACACCGACCAACCTTAGCTAAGGTTGATTTATCAGCCATTTCCAGTAATATTAAAGAGGTTCAGAACCACATTCCTCAAGATGTCAAGACATTGGCAGTAGTTAAGGCAAACGCCTACGGTCATGGCGCGGTAGCTGTCGCCAATCATGTCCAAGACTTGGTGGATGGCTTTTGCGTTTCAAATATCGATGAAGGAATTGAACTGCGCCAAGCTGGGCTGAGAAAGCCTATTCTAATCTTGGGGGTGGTTCTGCCAGATGAAGTTTCCCTAGCACGAGATAACCGTTTAACGCTGACTATTGCCAGCTTGGATTGGTTGGAGATGGCTCAAGAGCAACAAATTGCCCTTGATGGCCTTCTGGTCCACCTTGCGGTAGATTCAGGTATGGGTCGTATTGGTGTCCGCAGTTTGTCTGAGGCTAATGAGCTAATTGCAGGTTTGAGGCAGGCTGGTAGCCAGGTTGAAGGGATTTTTACTCATTTTGCGACGGCCGATGAAGCTGATGACAGAAAGTTTCAGGAACAGCTGGCCTTTTTCAAGGAATTGGTGGCCGATCTTGACTACTGTCCAGAATTGGTTCATGCCAGCAACTCGGCAACCAGTCTCTGGCATAGCGAGGGGATTTTTACCGCTGTTCGGCTAGGCATAGTTATCTACGGTCTCAACCCTAGCGGTCAAGAATTAGCCTTGCCTTATACCGTTAAACCAGCCCTGAGCTTGGACACTGCCTTGGTTCATGTCAAAAAAATTCCCGTTGGAGCTGATGTTGGCTACGGTGCTACCTATACTAGTAGCCAAGAAGAATGGATTGGCACCTTGCCCATGGGCTATGCAGATGGCTGGACCCGAGATATGCAAGGCTTTGATGTTCTGATTGATGGTCAGAGATGTCCCATTGTTGGACGGGTTTCCATGGACCAGATTACTGTTAGGTTGCCAAAAAGTTATCCCTTAGGTACCAAGGTGACCCTGATTGGTCAAAATGGCAATCAGAGCATTTCAGCAACAGACCTAGCTACTTATCGCGGCACCATCAACTACGAGGTCCTCTGTCTGCTCAGCGACCGAGTCCCAAGAGAATATAAATAAGATTAGCCCCTAGGTTGGAATTCTGGCTTAAGGGCTTTTATACTCTTTGGAAATCAAAGTTTTCTGGTAGAAAAAGCAAATTTAAGACTTGCAACGGTAGCCACTATTGCAGTTTGCCTCTGCCACTCACAAACTTCAACCAGACAGTAAAAATAACTGTCTGCTTTTAATGTTTTATGTCGCAGTTTGCCTCACGCTGTCCTATTTGTCGAGGAAAGCGAAGCTTTATCTAGTACTAACCTCGAAGGGTCAGCCAGACCTTTTGAGCTATTTGCAGTCTCTTGCAAGGCCTCTAATACTAATTTTGCTCTTTTCCCTTGGTCATTTTCATCAAATATGAGTAGAAAAATAAGGGAGCCAAAGGCTTGCTTTAAGAGGAGGAGGTCAGGTGTGTTATAATAACATCATGTTATTTGACCAAGAAATTGCGGTACTAAAGGGCTTTGGACCCAAGTCTGCTGAGAAATTTACAAAATTAGGCCTCTATACAGTGGGCGACCTCTTGCTCTATTATCCTTTTCGCTATGAGGATTTCAAGGCTAGGTCGGTTGCCGATTTGGTTGACGGCGAGAAGGCGGTCATTACAGGCACCGTGGTGACCCCTGCTAATGTCCAGTACTATGGCTTCAAGCGAAATCGTCTTTCTTTCAAGCTCAAACAGGGCGAGGCCGTGATTGCGGTCAGCTTTTTCAATCAACCCTATCTGGCGGATAAGATTGAGCTGGGACAGGAGGTAGCTATTTTTGGTAAGTGGGACGCTCTCAAGTCGGCTGTGACAGGCATGAAGGTGCTGGCTCAAGTCGATGACGATATGCAACCAGTCTATCATGTCGCTCAAGGCATTTCCCAGAGTGCCCTGGTCAAGGCCATCAAGGCTGCCTTTGATAGCAGAGCTTTGGAGGAGCTGAAGGAAAACTTGCCCCAAGAATTGCTGGATAAATACCGGCTCTTAGATCGGCAGACAGCGACTAGGGCCATGCATTTTCCCAAGGATTTGTCTGAATACAAGCAGGCCTTGCGACGGGTTAAGTTTGAGGAGCTCTTTTATTTCCAACTCAATTTGCAGGTCCTCAAATCGCAGAATAAGTCAGAAACTAATGGTCTAGCTATCGCTTATGATGAGCAGGCTCTTAATAGACAAGTTGCCCAGCTTCCTTTTAGCCTAACTCAGGCTCAAAAGCGAAGTCTAGAGGAAATTCTAGCGGATATGAAGTCGGTTGCCCACATGAATCGCCTCTTGCAGGGGGATGTTGGCTCTGGAAAGACGGTTATTGCCAGCCTGGCCATGTATGCCAGCTATACAGCTGGCTTTCAATCGGCCCTGATGGTACCAACCGAAATCTTAGCCCAGCAGCATTTCGAGAGTCTAATCAAGCTTTTTCCCGACCTCAATGTTGCCCTCCTGACAGCAGGCATGAAGCCAGCAGTAAAAAAGGCTGCCCTGGCTGGGATTGCTGACGGTTCGGTGGATATGATTGTCGGAACTCATGCCCTGATTCAAGAAGGGGTTTCCTACCACAAGCTAGGCTTGGTCATTACCGATGAGCAGCACCGCTTTGGGGTCAATCAGCGACGGATTTTCCGCGAGAAGGGCGACAATCCCGATGTTCTCATGATGACGGCTACTCCTATTCCTAGAACCTTAGCCATTACAGCCTTTGGCGAAATGGATGTCTCCGTCATCGACCAGATGCCGGCTGGTCGCAAGCCCATCATCACCCGCTGGGTCAAGCATGAGCAGTTGGATGCCGTCCTGACTTGGTTGCAGGAGCAATTGGCCAAGGGAGCCCAGGCCTATGTCATTTCTCCCTTGATTGAGGAATCCGAGAGCCTCGATTTGAAAAATGCCTTGGACTTGCACCAAGAACTAGTAGATTTCTTTGGCAATCAGGCCCAGGTCGCCCTCATGCACGGTCGTATGAAAAATGATGAGAAGGACCAGATTATGCAGGACTTTAAAGAGGGCAAGTCCCAGGTGCTGGTGTCAACGACCGTCATTGAGGTTGGTGTCAATGTGCCCAACAGCACGGTTATGATTATCATGGATGCTGATCGCTTTGGTCTCAGCCAGCTCCATCAGCTGCGAGGCCGGGTCGGCCGAGGAGACAAGCAGTCCTATTGTGTCCTGGTGGCCAATCCTAAAAATGAGGTCGGTAAGCGACGGATGCAGGCCATGTGCGAGACAACCGACGGCTTTGTCCTGGCTGAGGAAGACCTGAAAATGCGGGGTTCTGGTGAAATCTTTGGCACCCGCCAGTCGGGAATTCCAGAGTTTCAGGTAGCTGATATTGTTGAGGACTACAATATCCTAGAGGAAGCCAGAAAGGTGGCTAGCCAAATTGTCGCCCAGAAGAATTGGCAGACTGACCCTCGCTGGGCCATGCTACCAGCCAACCTCAAAGAGCAAGGGGAGTTTGATTAAAAAGAGGACTAGGGCCAAGTTATTGAACTCAAAAAGCCGAGTCTGGTGATTATAGTCCAGATTCGGCTTTTTAACGATTTAAGCTAATACTTCCTGGATAACCTTGGCCGCATTTAAAACTCTAGCGATACCACAGTAGTTGATGTCTTGAAGCAAAATTTCAACCAATTCTTCCTTGGTAACGCCAGCTGATAAGGCCGCCTGGGTGTGCATCCGGAGCTGCTCTTCACAATCTCCCATAGCCAGCAAGGTTGAGACGGCAATCATTTCTCGTGTTCTTAGGGGTAGCCCCTCTCTTTTGTAGACATCCCCAAACATTTCGATAACCATTTTGGAAAGGGCGGGAGAGATTTGATCCAAATTTTCCTTGGTCGCCTGTCCCAATTCTCCATCAATTTCATTGAATTTTTCTAAACCGATGTCAAAGCGTGATTGTGTCATAAGATTTCTCTTTTCATTTTTTATTTCACAACTTCATGTGATATACTGATTGTAAAACTTGAAGTAAGGTTTAAGTCAAGGGAAAAATGAAAATTAGTGAATTTGCTCGGAAAACGGGTATAAAGGAAAGTACCCTAAGATATTATGAAAAGCAAGGTTTCTTGCAGATTCAGCGTCGTAATGGTATTCGGGAGTTTTCAGATAAAGATTTGGAATTTGCTGCCTTTATCAAGCGTTTAAAAGCTATGGGAATGCCTCTGTTGCAAATCAAACGCTACGCTAATTTGCGTTATCAGGGATCAGAAACTGTTCAAGAACGTTTTGAAATTTTACAAGAACATCAGCTCTTTCTTCAGTCAAAAATTGCTGACTATCAGACTTATCTGGAAAATTTAGAAGATAAAATGGCTATTTATCGTAGTATGATGAAATAAAAGAATGAGGCAGGCCAAGATGACTGAATAGAATTCATGTTGGTCTGTCTCACTCTTTTTTACTATCCTTCAATATATGCTTTCAATTGCGTTCCCCTCAATCCGGCACTGAGGGCAATGAGGAGTTTGAGTCTGGCCTTTTGGCTGTTGAGCTCCTTGACAAACATAACCCCAGCTTCCTGCAATTTGACGCCCCCACCAGGATAGACATAAACAGGCTCAGCAATACCGTTGAAGCAGCGAGAGACTAGGACGACAGGAATTCCATGGTCCATCAGCCATTCCAGTTCACTAGCAGCTTCAGGTGGGAGATTGCCAGCACCGAGAGCTTCAATAACCACACCATCAATCTTGTCGGGGTCCAAGAGGCTGATAATGCCATCGCCGACTCCCATGCCGGCATAGGCCTTGATGATAGGTACGGTTCCAGTGATGGTATCAAGATTAAAACGAACCCGAGGCTCGGCTGTCTTGAAGAAGAGAATCTCGTGTTTCATAATAATGCCCAAGGGTCCATGGGTCGGTGTGTTAAAAGTAGCGACATTAGTGGTGTGGGTCTTGGTCACGTATTTGGCGGCATGAATTTCATCGTTCATCACGACTAGGACCCCCTTGTCTGCCGCCTTATCATGGCTGGCTACCCGAATGGCAGACAGGTAATTATAGACCCCGTCGCTCCCCAATTCATTGGCAGACCGCATGGCACCAGTTAGGACAATGGGAATCCCAGGAATCGCCATGGTATCTAAAAAGTAGGCCGTCTCCTCTAGAGTGTCTGTTCCATGGGTGATAACCACACCATCGAATTGGTCGGCAGACTCTCTGATCTTATGGTAGAGGGCCAACATGTGATAGGGGGTCATATGGGGACTGGGAATATTGAGAAAGTCAATGACGGTTAATTCAATATTGGATAGATCCAAACCCACGTGGTTCATGGGGTTGTCTTCGCTTGGATTAACATGGCCTGAATCATCGGCCTGCATGGAAATCGTACCACCGGTATGGAGGACTAGGATTTTTTTCATCGTACTTTCTTCTTTCTGAAATTGTGCTATAATTTATTCTAACATAAAAAGACAAGAGAGGAGCCTAGGATTTGGCGGTTAAAGCGGTATTTTTTGACATAGATGGCACGCTTTTAAATGATCGTAAGAAGGTGTCACGGACAACCCAGAAAGCTATTGTTGAGCTGAAAAAACAGGGGATTTTTGTTGGCTTAGCAACAGGTCGAGGACCAGCCTTTGTGGCTCCCTTTATGGAAAATCTGGGTCTGGATTTCGCTGTCACTTTTAATGGTCAATATATTATCAGTCGGGACCGGGTCATCTATCAGAATCAGCTTCCCAAATCCACCGTTTATCGCCTGATTAAGTATGCTCAAGAGCGCAGGCGGGAGGTATCGCTGGGAACTTCTGTCGGCCTGTTGGGCTCTAATATCATCAATATGGGGACCTCTCGCTTTGGTCAGGTTGCCAGTCGCCTAGTTCCGGAACGCCTGACCAAGCTAGTCGAGCGCTCTTTTAAAAATATTATCCGCCGGATTAAACCCCAGAATTTGGGAACTCTTCAGACTATTATGCGAGAACCCGTTTATCAGGTGGTCATGGTGGCGACCGAAGGGGAAACCAGCAAGATTCAGGACAAGTTTCCTCATATTAAGATTACGCGGTCCAGTCCTTACTCGGCTGATTTGATTTCAGAAGGTCAGTCTAAGATTAAGGGGATTGAACGCTTGGGGCAGGCCTTTGATTTTGATCTTTCAGAGGTCATGACCTTTGGCGATTCGGAAAATGATATCGAAATGTTGCTTCGTTCAGGTATCGGTGTTGCTATGGGCAATGCGACCGAAGCTGCTAAACAGACCGCCCACTATATCACCGATTCTAATAATCAAAATGGAATTGCTAAGGCTTTATCCCATTACGGTTTGATTCATCTGGAAAGTGAAAATGATTTCTTATCCGATGATGAGAATTTCAACAAGGTCAGAGACTTTCACCGGCTTATGGATGGTGAGACCAACAATACTCCTCGGGTTTTCGGTTTAGAAGAGGCTAGCCATCGCGCCGATTTCAAACTGGAGGAAATTGTCGAGTTTATCTATGCGACGGCTAGCAGTAGAGAAGATTTTGCAGCGGCTATGACTAATCTGCATGCTGCGCTGGATAAGGCGGCTAGAAAGGTTCAGTCCAAGGAGCATCCAGAAAGCCCCTTAGTCGGCCAAGTTGATGCCTTAATTGATCTGCTCTATTTGACTTATGGCTCCTTTGTTTTAATGGGCGTGGATCCAAGCAGTGTCTTTAATAGTGTCCACGCTGCCAATATGGGCAAGATCTTTCCAGATGGCAAGGCCCACTTTGATCCTGTTACCCACAAGGTGCTAAAGCCAGATGACTGGGAAGCCCGCTTTGCACCAGAGCCTGCCATTAAGCGGGAAGTCGACCGCCAGCTGCGCAAAGCTCTGCGGCGTCAAACCGATGAGAGCAGTAGGGCGAAAGAGGAGGAGTGAGTCAAGGGCTTGCAGTGGCTTCGCTCAATCCCTTAATTATAATTACCTCGTTTAACAGCTGACCTTCACAGACTTAAAGCCCTCAAAGATTGGTAGCTGAAGTGGCTAATAAATAAAAGGCTCTCTATGCGGAGAGCCTTTATCTTATGGCAAGATTAGTTTACAAGGTTTTTTGTTCGTCACGGACCACCAAGATGTCGACCTTGGCATGGCGCATGATGTATTCAGATGAAGAACCAATTAAGAGCCGTTCAAAGTTGTTAAGACCAGTTGCCCCTAGCAAAATCAAATCTGTTTTCTCTTTTTGAGGAATATCAATAGCCAAGAGACGTTTAGGATTACCAAATTCAATAACCTTACGAACTTCCTTGACACCAGCATCCTTGGCGGTTTTTTCATAGTTATCTAAGAGAGTATCGGCTTCTTTTTCGAGATTTTCATAGGTGAAGGTATCAACCGCAGCAATATTTTGGATAGCCCTAGTGTCAATGACATGGGCTAGCACCAATTCGGCATCGTTACGTTTAGCGACTGCAATCCCTTTTTTGAAAGCTAATTCGGCTTGTTTAGAACCATCAACGGCAACTAGGATATGTTTATAGGCTTGCATAATATTTCCTCCTCTTATCTTATCAAAGGTTACCTAGCAGGAAGCCTCCGGCTGAGGCCTTTTCTGCTGTTTTATCTTTCTTGGTAAGGTTATTATAACTCTTTTTCATGTTTTATGAAAGCGATTACTGGAATTTTCCATGGATTTTTTGAAAATTTGATAACGAGCCTTTTAGGAAAGTCACCTAAAAATTTGTTTCAATTTTTAAGCAATTTAGCTATAATAGAACAACAGAGGTTACAAGTATGAAGCAATTTGATAAATCAACTAAACTTGAACACGTGGCCTACGATATTCGCGGTCCAGTTCTTGATGAGGCCAATCGCATGCTAGCCAATGGTGAGAAAATCCTCCGTCTCAATACAGGAAACCCGGCAGCCTTTGGTTTCACAGCACCTGACGAAGTTATTCGAGACCTGATTTTAAATGTTAGAGACAGTGAAGGCTATTCCGATTCTAAAGGAATCTTCTCAGCTCGAAAAGCCATCATGCAGTACTGTCAGACCAAGGGCTTTCCACCAGTTGATATTGATGACATCTATATCGGTAATGGGGTGTCAGAATTAATTTCCATGTCCCTACAGGCCTTGCTCAATGATGGTGATGAGGTCTTGGTGCCAATGCCTGACTATCCTCTTTGGACCGCCTGTGTTAGTTTGTCAGGAGGTAAGGCTGTCCACTATCTTTGCGATGAACAGGCTGAATGGTATCCTGATCTTGACGATATCAAGTCTAAAATTACTTCCAATACTAAGGCTATCGTGGTTATCAATCCAAATAATCCAACAGGAGCCCTCTATCCAAATGATATTCTGGAAGGTATTGTAGAAATTGCTCGGCAGAATGATTTGGTCATCTTTGCTGATGAAATCTACGATCGTCTGGTTATGGATGGTGCCAAGCATACAGCCATCGCTAGTCTGGCTCCTGATGTCTTTTGTGTCTCCATGAATGGTCTCTCCAAATCCCATCGTATCTGTGGTTTCCGAGTTGGTTGGATGGTTCTCTCAGGTCCTAAGACCCATGTGAAAGGCTATATTGAAGGGCTCAATATGCTCTCTAATATGCGACTCTGTGCGAATGTTTTGGCCCAACATGTTGTCCAGACTTCTCTGGGTGGCTACCAGTCGGGGGATGAACTCTTAATTCCCGGTGGTCGAATCTACGAGCAAAGGGAATTTATTACCAAGGCTATCAATGATATTCCGGGTCTGTCAGCCGTCAAACCCAAGGCAGGTCTCTATATTTTCCCTAAGATTGACCAGAATATGTATAAGGTTGACGACGATGAAGAATTTGTCCTGCGATTACTCAAGCAGGAGAAAGTTATGTTGGTTCCTGGTAAGGGCTTCAACTGGAATAAGCCTGATCATTTTAGAATTGTTTATCTGCCACGTGTGGAGGAACTAGCAGAGGTTCAAGAAAAGATTACCCGAGTTCTAGCTCAATATAAGCGTTAAATTAGTAAGAACCTCGTCTAGGCGAGGTTTTTTAGTATGTTCTGTAAAAGAAATCAAAATGCTAGTAAATTCCGAACGTTTACTATTAAATTGTAGAGATTTGAATATAATTTTGGAACTATAATAAATATTCTGATAATTATTTGCAATTTCAGAATTCCTCTGTTACAATGGGAGAAAATAAGGGTAGCTATGGACAAAGTCACTCTATTAATATGAATAGAGTAGCTACGAAAGCCACTATTGTAGCTTTCTATGTCCCTGACTAAGACGACAATGGAGTGGTAATTGATTCCTTTATCTCCGTGTCGCTAAGCCGTTAAGCGCTGCAAAGATTTTGACAATCCTGACAAAGGTGATTAAATACCTGGGAAAGATTGTCCATTTTCAAAGGAGTGTAGGCTAGGCGTGTTCGATTGAACAAATTTACGAATGCATTGAAACGGCCTGTTTAATGACGAGGTTTTCTGTTGAAAGTCTCTGGTTTAGTTACTCGTTTATGTTGGTTGAAAAAAGATTCAATCGGCATAAATGTCACAATTTATAAGGGAAAAGAGAGAAATGACTAGCTTATTAGAAAAAACAAGAAAAATCACTTCTATCTTGCAGCGATCTGTTGATAGCTTGCAGGAGGACCTGCCATACAATATTATGGCCATGCAGTTAGCTGATATTATTGACTGTAATGCCTGTATCGTTGATGGTGGGGGTACCCTTCTTGGCTATGCTATGAAGTATAAGACCAATACCGACCGAGTTGAGGAAATATTTGACGCTCAGCAGTTTCCTGATGACTATATGCGGGGAATTAGTCGAGTTTATGATACCGAAGCCAATATTCCTGTTTCTAGTGAGTTGACTATTTTTCCTGTTGAGTCCAGAGACAATTATCCTAAGGGGCTGACGACTCTAGCGCCAATTTATGGTGGTGGAATGCGCTTGGGCTCCCTCATCATCTGGCGTAATGATGATGATTTTACCGATGATGATTTAGTCTTGGTTGAGATTGCTTCGACTGTTGTTGGAATTCAGCTTCTTAATCTACAGACAGAAAATCTGGAAGAAACTATCCGCAAGCAAACTGCTGTTAATATGGCCATTAACACCTTGTCTTATTCAGAAATGAAGGCCGTTACAGCTATTTTAAATGAGTTGGATGGGATTGAAGGCCGTTTAACAGCCTCAGTTATTGCTGATCGTATTGGGATCACTCGATCGGTTATTGTCAATGCCTTGCGCAAACTGGAAAGCGCAGGGATTATCGAAAGTCGCTCCTTGGGGATGAAGGGAACATATCTCAAGGTGATCAACGATGGGATTTTCGATAAGATAAAAGATTTTAGTTAATAAAGGGACCAGTGGACTTCTTGTGCTCGGTTCCCAGAAGTTAAGAAGACGTGGCCCAGTGGGTCATTTTTCTTTACTCTTAAAAAATCGAAAGAGGGTAGGTAATAAAGTCTATTCGGTTGTTCGTATTTTAGCCACCTTGCTGCATCAATTTCTTAAGAATTTGCGTGTTGGCAAAATATAGTTTTGTGACAAGAGAGATTTCCCATAAGCGTCAATTGGTCATATGACCGTGAGCAACTTAATATAGCCATTAGGAGGTCAGAGTGGAGTTGGGTCGGTAGTTCTTTCAGGCTCAGAACCTATTAAACTAGAGATTAGCCCTCTTTTCTTATGTCAAAATATTGGTATAATGAAAAAGAATAAAAAATGAGGAGTTTACCATGACAGAAGAGCAACAACGGCAAGAACTTCATTCAAAAATTTGGAAAATAGCAGACGATGTCCGAGGGGCAGTAGACGGCTGGGATTTTAAACAATATGTTTTAGGAATTCTATTTTATCGATTTATTAGCGAAAACTTTCAAAATTATATTGAAAATGGAGATTCTAATTTTGATTATAGATCTTTTCCGGAAGAGCAGCTCACTCCTGAAATTAAAGACGATGCCATTAAAACAAAGGGTTACTTTATCATGCCTAGTCAGTTGTTTTCAAATGTGGTTGAAAAAGCGAATACGAATGAAAATCTTAATACGGATTTGAAAGCAATTTTTGATGCGATTGAAGCTAGTGCAGTAGGTTATGCTAGTGAGAAAGACATCAAGGGGCTTTTTGATGATATTGATACAACTAGTAATCGCTTGGGAAATACTGTAACAGAAAGAAATCAACGTTTAGCAGATGTACTAAAAGGAATTGCGGAGCTTAATTTTGGTAGTTTTGAAGATAATAAGATTGACTTATTTGGCGATGCTTATGAGTATTTAATTTCCAATTACGCTTCTAATGCTGGGAAGTCAGGTGGGGAATTTTTCACCCCGCAGACTGTTTCCAAATTATTGGCCAAAATTGTTATGCTTGGAAAAGATGAGAAAAATAAAGTCAACAAAATTTACGACCCTGCATGCGGGTCGGGATCGCTTCTTTTGCAAGCTAAAAAGCAATTCACAGAGCATATCATTGAAGATGGTTTTTATGGGCAAGAAATCAATATGACGACTTACAACCTTGCTCGGATGAATATGTTTTTGCATAACATCAACTATGATAAGTTTAATATTGAGCGGGGAAATACTCTTTTAGACCCTAAACATAACAATGACAAGCCATTTGATGCCATTGTTTCCAATCCGCCCTATTCTATTAAATGGGTGGGAAGTGATGATCCGATTTTAATCAATGATGATCGCTTTGCGCCTGCGGGAGTTCTTGCGCCCAAATCAAAAGCTGACTTTGCCTTTATCATGCATAGCCTCAGTTATTTGTCTTCCAAAGGTCGCGCGGCAATCGTTACTTTTCCAGGAATTTTCTATCGGGGAGGAGCTGAGCAAAAGATTCGCAAATATCTAGTTGATAATAACTTTGTTGAAGCGGTTATTCAATTACCTGATAATCTTTTCTTTGGGACGAGTATTGCAACCTGCATATTAGTATTAGCTAAAAATAAAACTTCAACAGACACTTTCTTTATTGATGCAGGCAAGGAATTTAAGAAGGCAACCAATAATAATATTCTGACGGAAGAAAATATTAAAACGATTTTATCGACATTTGCTTCTAAAGAAAACAAAAAATATTTTGCAGAATCTGTTCCTTATGAAAAGATTGTAGAAAATGACTATAATTTATCTGTTTCTACCTATGTCGAAAAAGAAGACACGCGAGAAAAGATTGATATTGATGTTTTAAATAAAGAAATCGCAGCTACGGTTCAAAACATTGATAAACTTCGGTCAGAGATTGACAAAATCGTAGAGGAGTTGCAGCATGGACAATGACGTAATTATCTATAAGACAGAGGATGGAAAAGACTCTATTGAGCTGCATCTTGATAATGGAACCGTTTGGCTGACGCAGCAAGAGTTGGCAGAGCTCTTTCAGACCACTAAGCAAAATATCTCTAAGCATATCAAAGCGATTTTTTCAGATGGCGAGCTAGACGAAAGAGTGGTTGTCAACTATCAGTTGACAACCACTCAACATGGTGCGATAAAAGGGAAAACACAGTCTAGGCAAGTAGCTTACTACAATCTTGATATGATTTTAGCAGTGGGCTATCGCGTTCGTTCTTCTCGCGGTGTACAGTTTCGGCACTATGCTTCAACGGTCTTGAAAGACTACCTCATTAAAGGTTTTGCCATGGATGATGAGCGCTTGAAAAATCTTGGTGGAGGCTCTTATTTTAAAGAATTACTGGAACGGATTCGAGATATTCGCTCGAGTGAGAAAGTATTTTATCGCCAAGTGTTAGACTTGTTTGCGACTTCAAGTGATTATGATAGTCAATCGCTAGAAGCCAAGCACTTCTTTGCAACGGTGCAAAACAAAATGCACTATGCTATTCATCATCAAACAGCGAGTGAGTTGGTCTATGGTCGTATAGATAGTGATAAGGAATTTCTAGGGCTCACGACCTTCAAGGGAGAACTGCCCACTTTAAGAGAGGCTAAAGTCGCCAAAAACTATCTATCAGAAAAAGAGCTCCGCAGCCTTAATCAGCTGGTGTCAGGGTATTTGGACTTTGCAGAAAGGCAGGCTGAGCGGGAGCAAATCATGACCATGGCTGACTGGGTAGAGCATGTGGATCGGATTCTCTTAGCGACTGGTGAGGATCTGCTCTCTGGAAATGGCAGTATTTCACAAAAGCAAATGTCTGAAAAGGTAGAGGCAGAATACAAGCGCTATCAAAGCAAAACGCTCAGTCAAGTCGAAAAAGACTACCTAACTGAAATCAAGCAGCTAGAAGATTTTGCAAAGAAAGGAGGAGAAGCATGAACCTACTAGAAGAAATCCAGAATGCTCCAGTCGAGTGGAAAGAGCTGGGGGAGGTGTGTATAATAGCTAATACTGCTAGGAAACCAGTAAAAGCAAATGATAGAATTTCTGGTGAAATTCCGTATTACGGCGCGAATAATATTCAAGATTATGTAGAAGGCTATACTCATGATGGAGAGTACATTTTGATTGCAGAGGATGGTTCGGCAAAACTTGATGAATATTCCATCCAATATGTGAATGGGAAGTTTTGGGCTAATAACCATGTTCATGTTATAAAACCAAAAGAGAATTTACTATCAAGATTTATTTATCACTACCTAACTAATTTTGATTTTAAGCCATATTTATCTGGTGGCACACGCGCAAAATTAACTAAAGCTAGTTTAGTAAAAATTCCTCTGCCAGTCCCCTCTCTAGAAATCCAAGAAAAAATCGTGCAAACACTTGACAAATTCACCGATTATGTAACAGAATTGACCTCAGAATTGACCTTACGCCAAAAGCAATATTCTTATTTCAGAGATTATTTGCTGAACTTTGAGGATGATTCTTATAAAGTTGAGTGGAAGAGTTTGGGGGAGGTTTGTGAAATTATTCGAGGCAATGGACTACAGAAAAAAGATTTTGTAGAGGAAGGAGTTCCTTGCATTCATTACGGTCAAATTTATACATACTATGGAATGTCTACGAATAGTACTAAATCTTTTGTCGATAAATATACTGCAGAAAAGTTAAAAAAAGCGACTTCAGGTGATATTATTGTTGCGACAACTAGTGAAAATATAGCTGATGTGGGGAAAACTCTTGTATGGGAAGGTGAACAGGAAGTATGCTTTGGGGGGCACTCTTGTGTTTTGCGAACACAGCAAAATTCTCGCTATTTAAGCTATTTTATGAGTTCATCTTCTTTTCAAAAGCAAAAAGAAAAACAAGTTGTAGGTACTAAAGTCATTGAACTTTATCCTAAGAATTTAGCGAAAATTTCAATCCCCGTCCCTCCTCTCTCCATCCAAGAAAAAATTGTGCATGTTCTGGATAATTTTGACACAGTTTGTAACGATTTGAATATCGGACTGCCCAAGGAGATTGAGCTGCGTCAAAAACAATACGAATATTTTCGCGATCAGCTCTTGACATACACAGCCGAAGGCGTGTACACTGACAGTACAGTACAGACAAGACCTAATTAGGCTCTTGTGGTATGTCTTTGGACCGATAAAGGTAGAACTAGGTTCAATTGCTGGATATAGTACAGATAAGATTTTTAATAAGGAACTAACATCTGATACTTATGTAGGTGTAGATAATTTATTACAAAACAAATTAGGGAAGAAGAATGCTGTCTATATTCCAGATAGTGGGAAATCAACTATATATTTAAAAGAAGATATTTTGATAGGCAATATTCGACCGTATCTCAAAAAAATATGGTTTGCGACCAATAGCGGTGGTTCGAGTGGAGATGTACTGACTGTTCAAAATCATATCAAAGATATTCTAATGAGTCGTTACTTATACTACCTATTGTCTGGAGATGACTTCTTTCATTTTGATATGCAATTTGCGAAGGGTGCTAAAATGCCACGTGGAAATAAAAAATCCATTATGACATATAAGATTACCCTCCCTCCTCTCTCAATACAAGAAAAAATCGTGCAAACACTTGACAAATTCGATACGCTTACATCTGATTTATCTCAAGGGTTACCAAAGGAAATTGCCCTTCGTCAGAAACAGTATGAGTATTTTCGCGATCAGCTTTTAAAATTTAAATCATAAAAACAAGGAGTAATGATGTCAGAAGTAAGGGAAACCCTTCCGATTATTGAATCAAATAATTTTATTGTTTTAGAGAATTATACTAAAGCAGAGCAGTCGGGGAGTTATCAGACAGAAGCAGAGTTAGAAAGAGAGCTGATCGCAGATTTACAAGCTCAGGGCTACGAATATCCGAATTATCTAACAACTCACGATGCTCTAGTAGCGAATTTGCGTGAGCAGATCCAAACCCTAAACAATGTTCAGTTTAGAGATTCAGAGTGGCAACGTCTCTTAGATGAGTACCTCAATAAGCCGAGTGAAACTATTATTGATCGGACACGTAAACTGCATGATGACCATGTCTATGACTTTATTTTTGACGATGGTCATATCCAAAATATCTATTTACTTGATAAAAAGAATATTACCCGTAATAAAGTTCAAGTTATCAATCAGTTAAGGCAAGTCGGTAGTAGCTCTAACCGCTACGATGTGACAATTTTAGTGAATGGTCTGCCCTTGGTTCAAATCGAATTGAAAAAACGCGGTATTCCTATTCGTGAGGCTTTTAATCAGGTTCATCGCTATAGTAAGGAGAGTTTTAACGAGGCCTCATCTTTATATAAGTATTTGCAAATCTTTGTTATCTCCAATGGGACAGATAGCCGTTATTTTGCTAATACCACCAAACGTGATAAAAATTCTTTTGATTTTACTATGAACTGGGCTCTTAAAAATAATGATCCAATTCAAGATTTGAAGGATTTTACTCCAACGTTTTTGGATAAAAATACCCTTTTAAATATTCTCATTAATTATTCCGTTTTTGATACTAGTAATACGTTACTAATCATGCGTCCTTATCAGATTGCTGCAACAGAGCGGATTATCTGGAAGATTAAAAGTTCTATCAATGCTAAACTCAAAAGCGGTCGCGATACGGGTGGTTACATTTGGCATACAACGGGTTCAGGGAAGACCTTGACTAGTTTTAAAGCTGCTCGTCTCGCTACTGAAATGGAGGAAGTAGACAAGGTTTTCTTTGTCGTTGATAGGAAAGACTTGGACTATCAAACAATGAAAGAATATCAGCGTTTCTCACCTGAATCAGTTAACGGCTCTAACAGTACTGCTGGCTTGATAAGAAATATTGAAAAAGATGATCATAAAATTATTGTAACAACCATTCAAAAGCTCAATCATTTTATGAGTAAGGTAAAAGACCATGAAATCTATCAAAAGCAGGTTGTTTTTATCTTTGATGAATGCCATCGCTCTCAATTTGGGAAAGCGCAGAAAAATCTCCGTCAAAGATTTAAAAAATACTGTCAATTCGGCTTTACAGGAACACCAATTAAAGTAGAAAATGCGATAGGGTCAGAAACGACGGCTTCGGTGTTTGGAGAAGAACTGCATGCCTATGTCTTAACCGATGCTATTCGGGATCAAAAGGTTTTGAAATTTATGGTGGACTATAATGATGTTCGCCCTCAGTTTGCAAGCCTTGAAAAAGAGCAGAATCTTGAGAAATTATCTGCTGCGGAAAACCAAAAAGCCTTTCTCAGCCCTGCTCGGATTTCGGAGATTTCCCACTATATTTTAAACGTTTTTGATGACAAGACACATAGAAAAAATAGTGGACAGGGTTTTAATGCCATGTTTGCTGTATCAAGTATTGATGCAGCAAAAGCCTATTATACAGAATTACGAGAACAACAAATAAATCGCGATAGACCCTTAAAAATAGCGACTATTTTTTCTTTTGCCGCTAATGAAGAACAAGCAGCTTGGGGTGAGATTGTAGATGAAGACTTTTCGCCAGCAAATATGCAGGACTTGAGTAGTAAGGAATTTTTGAGCCAGTGCATTGCTGACTATAATAACATGTTTGGTACGAGTTTTTCTATTAACGGAAAAGAGTTTCAAAACTATTATCGCGACTTGGCAAAGAGGGTTAAGGATAGACAAGTTGACTTACTCATCGTCGTTGGTATGTTCCTAACAGGGTTTGATGCTCCTACTTTAAATACTTTGTTTGTTGATAAAAATTTGCGCTATCATGGTCTGATACAAGCCTTTTCGCGAACCAATCGGATTTATGATGCAACTAAATCTTTTGGGAATATCGTTACTTTTCGTGATTTAGAGCAAGCCACAACGGATGCGATTAAGACATTTGGTAAGACGGAAACTGCTGAAATTTTATTGGAGCGTCAGTATAGTGACTATATGGAGGGTTATCTAGATGCTGGTGAGGAAAGAAAAGGCTATCTGGCAGTTGTTCAAGAACTACAAGAAAAATATCCAGAGCCAGATAAAATTGTCAAAGAAAGCGAAAAAAGAGATTTTGTTCGCTTGTTTGGAGAATATCTAAAATTAGATAATATTCTACAGAATTATGATGATTTTATGCGATTGCAGGCTTTACAGACCCTTGATTTTACTGATGAAGAAGCAGTGGCAGATTTTAAAGGGCGTTATTATGTTGATGATGAAACGCTTGAGGAATTATCTAAGCTCACAATTCCAACAGCTAGAGAAATTCAGGACTATCGCTCTGTCTACAACGATATTCGCGAGTGGGCCATTAGAGAAGAGCAAAACAAAGAAGATGAAAAATCAGAGATTGATTGGAGTGCAGTTACTTTTGAGGTTGAGTTACTGAAGTCTCAAGAAATTAATCTAGAGTATATTCTAGGGTTGATTTTTGAAACAAATAAAAAGGTATCCGATAAAGATGCTTTGGTGGAAGAAATCACTCGGACGATTCGAGCAAGTATTGGCAATCGGGCTAAGGAGAGTCTGATTATTGATTTCATCAATCAGACAAATCTTGATAAGATTGTTGATCGACCAGATATTATTGCGAAGTTCTTTGCTTTTGCCCAAAAGAAGCAAAAACAAGAAGTAGAGGCCCTTATTCAAGAAGAAAACTTGAATGAGGAAAGCGCCAAACGTTATATAATGACCTCTCTGAAAAGAGAATATGCAAGCGATAATGGGAATGACTTAAATGCAGCCTTGCCTAAAATGAGCCCTTTAAATCCAGCTTACCATACTAAAAAAGAAACTGTTTTTAAAAAGATTGGTGAACTGGTGGAAAAATTTAAAGGTATTGGTGGAGAATTATAAGCTTAAAGCAAGAGAAAAATTTCTCTTTATAGTTGTTGAAGAGGAGTTGATAAGACGGGGATTTCTAGATATTTCATAGATACCTGTCTAGTTTTGCCTAACTGGCAGGATTTTTAGTATAATGAGAAAAATGTCAATCATATCCAAGGAAAAAATAAGGAGCCTAATATGCTTAAAGCACTGATTTCGATTGATTATACCTATGATTTCGTAGCGGATGATGGCAAATTAACAGCCGGTCAGCCAGCTCAGGCTATCGAAGCAGCTCTTGTTGCTAAGACAAAGGCTGCTTACGAAGCTGGTGATTATATTTTCTTTGCTATTGACGGCCATGAGGAAGGAGATAATTTCCACCCGGAAACCAAACTATTCCCGCCGCATAATATTAAGGAAACAAGCGGGCGTGACCTCTATGGTCAGTTGGGAGATCTTTATGAGGCTATCAAGGATGACAGTAGGGTTTTCTGGATGGACAAACGCCATTACTCAGCCTTTGCAGGGACTGACCTTGATATTCGCCTGCGGGAAAGACGGGTAACAACTTTAGTCTTGACGGGAGTTTTGACGGATATCTGTGTTCTTCACACAGCTATTGATGCCTATAATCTGGGCTATGCTATTGAGATTCCAGTCTCTTGTGTGGCCAGCCTAACCCAAGAAAATCACGACTGGGCTCTCTATCATTTTAAGAATGTGCTGGGAGCTGAGATTGTGGACTAATTCTAGATCTTATTTGGAAGCGGTGAATGACTATTTATTATGATTGATTTTGCTTGTTATAATGACGTGGAGAGGCAAAAATGGCAGTATGTTGATGACTGTTTAAAAGTTTTGCGGTTAATTGGAGCTTAGCTGTCGTTTTATATTTACTCTACTCTCTGTTTAGTCATCATTTTTTTGATAAAATCGGCGTACTGTCAGTATCATGTTGGCGACTTCTTCAGGAGATGCCTGATTATCCGTGGAGACCCAGTGGGTATAGATGCTTTCGATACTAGCCGCATAGGTTGTCAGCATGTAGTCTTTGGGCAAAGGCAAGTCGGGATTAAGGATATCGTAAAAGAGAGCAGGAGTAGTTTCAATCAATTTGCTGATGAAATGTCTGGTCTTTTGTGAAAAATTAACCGGTGCAATGCCTATAATCAGTTTGATGAATTCTTGTTGATTCTGAAGATAAGTTAAACTGTGAATCAGACCTTCTTTAACTGTCGCCGAATTTGTATTGAGTTCTTTTCTGAGATTATCGGTTATTTCGTGCATCAGTTTATCAATCAAATCATATTTATCTTGATAATGAAGGTAAAAAGTACTACGATTGATGTTGGCTTTTTCGGTAATCTGTCGAATAGTAATACTAGAAAAATCATTATTTTCCAGCAGCAGCTCTGTAATAGCTGCTTTTGTTTTGGCCTTACTTTGGGTGTGGCGTTTTTGGGTCATCGCATGTCTCCTTTGTTAAATAGACACTTGTCTATATAATGATGCTTGTTTTTATTTTAAAGCTATTATATACTAAGGAAAATATTAAATCAACATATGTCTAAATAAGGAGGTGCTTACATGGCTTATATTGAAATGAAACATTCCTATAAACGTTATCAAATGGGAGAAACAGAGATTATCGCTAATAATGATATCAGTTTTGAGATTAATAAGGGTGAACTGGTCATCATACTAGGAGCTTCGGGTGCGGGGAAATCAACGGTTCTCAATATTCTTGGCGGCATGGACAGCAATGACGAGGGACAAGTTTTGATTGATGGCAACAATATCGCGGCCTTCAATCAAAAACAGCTGACTGCTTACCGCCGCAGTGATGTTGGCTTTGTCTTTCAGTTCTATAACCTAGTCCCTAATCTAACCGCCAAAGAAAATGTTGAGTTAGCATCAGAAATTGTTGACGATGCTAAGGATGCCGCTCTGACTTTGCATGAAGTCGGGCTAGGCAGTAGACTGAATAACTTTCCGGCACAGTTATCTGGTGGCGAGCAGCAGCGGGTGGCCATTGCCCGAGCCTTAGCTAAAAATCCTAAATTGCTTTTATGTGATGAACCGACAGGAGCCCTTGATTATCAGACAGGCAAGCAAATTTTGAAATTGCTGCAAAACATGTCTCACCAAAAAGGTACCACTGTCATTATTGTAACCCACAATGCATCTTTGGCACCAATTGCTGATAGGGTTATCTATCTACATGATGCTAAGGTTAACGCTATTAACACTAATGATTGGCCTCAAGATATAGATACTTTAGAATACTAGCAAGATATCAAGCCGATATGCAAGTCATAGAATTAAAAAGGTCTAGTAGGTTTGTTTAACCCGAGCTTAGAAATCAAGAGGCAAGGTATAAAATCTGTGACAGTAGCAGAAGTTTGGGTACCAAAAAGATTTTACACTTAAAGGCAGTCTCAGCTGTAAATTAACTAAAATCAAAACGGCTAGCTCTTATTTTCAAAGACTTGCAGGTGTGTTCAATTACGAGGTGATATTATGAAAAAAAGGATTTATTGGAAGACAGTTTGGAATACCATGTTGCATTCAAAGGGCCGCTTTCTTTCCATTATGCTGTTGATGTTTCTAGGTTCTTTTACCTTTGTTGGCTTGAAGGTAACAAAGCCTAATATGCAAAAACTGGCCACTGACTATCTGCAGGCTCACCAGACGGCTGATTTATTTGTGACGGCCCATTATGGTTTTAGTCAGGCTGATCAAACTGAGTTAAAAAATATAAAGGGAGCTGACGTAGAATTTGGAAAAGTGTCAGATATGACGATTGAAGGGACTGACGATGCTATGAGGGTTTTCTCCAATAGTCAGTCCATTTCAACTTATCAGTTGGAAAGGGGACGTTTTCCTAAAGAAACTGATGAAATTGCTCTAACCTCTTCTTTGAGAAAAAAATATAAAATTGGCGATACATTAATTTTTGAGTCTTCGAAAAAATCTAATTTAAAAATGAAGGAGTTTAAAATTGTTGGTTTTATTAATTCATCTGAAATCTGGTCTACCTTAAATTTAGGATCGTCCACGGCAGGAGATGGGACCCTAGCGAGTTATGGCATTGTCAGCTCCTCAGCCTTTGCAGATAACAGCAATACGCTGGCTCGAATTCGTTATGATCGTTTAAAAAAGATTAGTCCTTTTTCTGATGTTTATAGTTCAAAAATTAATCACTATCAAGATGAACTGGACAAGTTGCTGGAAGATAATGGTCAGGAGCGCCTGAGAGAATTGAAAAAGAAGCCGCAAGAAAAAGTCAATCAAAGCAAGCAGGCTTTGACAGCGGCAAAAGAACAGTTGCAAGAGCAGACAAGGGCACTCACCTCGGCTTCCCCTGATCAACAACAGCTGGTTCAGCGGTCTCTGGCTCAGGCACGCCAAACCATTGCTCAAAAAGAGCAACAAATCCAAGAGGCTCAAGCCAAAATTGATGCTATGCCTAAACCAACTTACACTACTTCTACGCGCTCCACAATGTTGGGCGGAGAAGGCTATACGGTTTACTCTTCCAATGCTGACAGTATGGGAAATCTGGGCAATATCTTCCCTATCGTGCTCTACGCTGTTGCCGCCTTGGTTACTTTTACAACGATGACGCGTTTTGTTGATGAAGAAAGAACCAATTCGGGATTATTTCGTGCCTTGGGCTATAGCAAGCAGGATGTTATCTGCAAATTCCTGATTTATGGTCTTGTTGCCAGTATGCTTGGTACAGTTTTGGGAATTATCGGGGGTCATTATTTGCTCTCCAGAATCGTATCACAGATTTTTACAGGGAAAATGACTTTGGGCAGTCCTGCTTTGTCTTTTTACTGGTCCTATACGCTTATCGCAGTTCTCTTAGCCTTGGTCAGTGCGGTTTTGCCGGTTTATCTTATTGCCAGTCGAGAACTGAGTGAAAACACAGCTCAGTTATTGCTGCCTAAACCGCCTATGAGAGGGGCCAAGATTTTCTTAGAACGGATAGGTTTTATCTGGAATCGTCTGAGTTTTACCCATAAAGTGACGGTTCGCAATATTTTTCGCTACAAACAGCGCATGCTCATGACTATCTTCGGCGTGGCTGGTTCGGTTGCCCTCCTTTTTGCCGGACTGGGGATTCAGTCTTCCTTGGGAAAGGTCATTAGAGAACAGTTTACACAGCTGACCCCCTATCACTTGGTGGTTATGAAAAAGGAGACAGATGAAAAGGACAAGCCTTTAAGTGACTTTTTAAAGTCAAAAGAAGTAGACCGTTATCAAAGTCTTTATTACACACATTTGACCGAAGAAATCCCTCAGTTGAAAGACAGGCAGTCGATCGCTCTTATGGTAACAAACAGGACTGACTTTGATGGCTTTGTGCAGCTAAAGGATGCCAACTCTAACCGTACTCTGACACTGCCCAAGACAGGTGTCCTTATTTCTGAAAAACTGGCTCGCTTTTATAAGGTTCAGGCCGGCGAAACTTTTCGTCTCAAAGACAGCGACGGCAAGGAACGCCGTGTCAAGGTTGCGGCAGTCGTAAAAATGAATGCCGGCCATTATTTGTTTATGAGCCAATCGGCTTACCAGGATATTTTTGGTGAAAAACCGGATAATAATGCTTATTTTATCAATTTGAAGGATGATTCGGCTTCTCAGATCAAGGATGTGTCAACCGAATTGCTGGCTATGAACAGTGTGGTATCTGTCACTCAAAACACTTCGCGGATGAAGATGATTAAAACCATTGTCACATCCTTAAATGCTTCTATGACAGTTTTGGTCATTATCACGGTTCTTTTGGCCATTGTCATTCTTTATAATCTGACTAATATCAATATTGCCGAACGTCTCAGGGAACTCTCAACCATTAAGGTTTTAGGCTTTTTCAACAGGGAAGTAACCCTCTATATTTACCGGGAAACCATTGTTCTGTCTTTGATAGGTATTGTTCTTGGTCTGGGAGCCGGCCGTTACCTCCATCAGGCCATTATGGAAATGATTGGCTCGGATAACGTCTCATTCGGCACGGTGGTTGATGAGACGGTTTATGTGATACCAATCATCTTTATCGGGCTTATTCTTGTCGGATTGGGGCTGATTGTCCACCGCCGTCTTAAAAATCTTGATATGCTGGAAGCTCTGCAGTCGGTAGAGTGATGATTTTCTAATAGAATGGTTGTTGGAAATTGCCCAAAAGAGTGATATAGCTTGAAAGGTCCAGTAGACTGTCTAGAGTTGGAAATAAAATTAGCGAAGGGTGTTTTAAGGTCTTATAGAATCCTTTAAAGTTAGCCACAGGGTTACTGTGCTGGATAGGTTTTAACATGTTGTTTAGCTATTGAAACGCTAAACTCCTGTGTTTAAAATGTGAAACGAATCGGAACAATAATTTTCCAGACCCCGAATTGTCAAGTTAAGTGCAACAGTTGTTATCCGATACCAAGTTGAAGAGGGGCTAGGCTGTTTGGGCTAGCCCAAACAGGGTTTTCGCCGTTTGATAGTTGAGTAGTCTTCTTGGTCTTTGATTGATAGCTAAGGTCACCTTAGCTAAATCCTCAGCTGTGAGAGTCTTGAGCGACTTACCTTTAGGAACGAACTCTCTAAGTAAGCCGTTGAAGTTCTCATTTGTCCCACGTTCGTATGAGGAGTAAGCATGGGCATAATAGATTTGAACACCTTCTAGCTCATTCAAGGCGGCAAATTCTGAACCGTTATCAGCCGTGATAGACTTAATAGGGTAAAGTCCCATCAACTCTTTAACAGCCTCATTGACAGTCGCAGCTGTCTTACCAGCCAGGTAAGCTGTAATAGCGTAGCGGGTTTTCCGCTCAACCAAAGTCAAGATGGAAGGTTCTCCAGCTTTCTGAGTCCCTAATACGGAGTCAATTTCCCAATGTCCAAATACAGAGCGGTCATTGATGGTTTCTGGCCTCTCTTCAATGGAGATACCAAGGTGTTTCTGCGT
>NZ_JMLC01000027.1 GCF_000686605.1 Streptococcus sobrinus DSM 20742 = ATCC 33478
AACTCACGTAGTTTCATTACGACACGAGGTTAGGCTAGCCGATTTTACTGGCCTAACCGAGTTAATCAGGGGGCTAGTCAATTTCCGTAGAGATTGGCGTTAGATATTTGCTACTTTAGTAGCTGATATCTTTGCCCCGTGATAAATTTTGAGCCCTTCGCTCTCTAATTTTTAGGCTCAGGCAGATTTAGTCCACCGGACTAAATCTCTCTCAAAATTTCCGTTCTTAGCAACATCTATAGTTGTTGCTAAGAATACCACTTTGGCGAAAGTATCACTTTTAGAATGACTCCATTGGTTAATGATTTATTTTCATTTTCCAGATGTAGTCGTATTGAGATAGTAAATTGCTAATTTTGAATTTCAAAGAGTATAATGACAGATCTCTTGATTTTCGAAGAGTATAAGTTTTGTTCTAATGGTTCAAAAAAGAGCCCCCGTCCGCATAAGGACGAAAGCTCGTGGTACCACCTTAATTCAGAAGAACTGGAGTTCCCGATCCTTCTCTCTGATGACGATAAGGGGGTCACCCTTCTAGCCTAATAAAATTTCAGCTGGAATAATCGGAAATGATAAGCGCTTTCTAAGAGATTACAGGCCTTCCACCATCGCCTGCTCGCTGGAAATATTAGGAATCGCTCGTGTTTTCCACTGGACTAAGAACATTCTTAGTCTTGAATATTCAATTTAAAGGTTTGGGCTTCACCGCCAGCCAATTCAGTTGCTGACATTTCGGAAGTATCTTGAATAGTTGTTGAATTGGCTTGGTTAGCACTATCGGCTGCATCAATGGCTGCAGAAATTTCACCCAAATCAAGTTTTTGTGTTTCCTCAAGAATTCGGTTACTTTCTTCGACACGACGTTGCAATTCAGCCATTTCAGATTCGGTAAATTGACGAGTTGCATCATCAGTAGATTCTGATTCAACAACAGGCATTGTTCCAGCACTCGTAAGAGCCTGATTATCATCCAAAACCTTACCAACAACTTCCTTAAAGGCTTCATCTGAATTTTGCAGATAAACAGCTGTTGGTTGCAAGAGTTCATTCCACTCTTGCGAATTAATCATGTTCAGTTGACCTTCAATAGTACTCAAGAGACGTTGATGGAAAACCCGACTTTGACGCTTAAGGGCTTCTGTTTCAATGGCAACAGCTTTAGCTTCATCTGTTGAGTCACGCAGGATCTTGTTAGCGCGAGCCTTGGCCTCATCGATCAGTTGGTTAGCGTCGTAGTTAGCCTTGCTGAGCAAGTTGGTTGCTTGCGTATTGGCTGAGAATTTAACCTTTTCAGCGGTCTCTTGAGCCAAAATAACGGATTGACTCAAGGATTCTTTCATCTCATCGAAGTAAACCAGTTTTTCTTCAAGCGTCTTAATTTTTGCTTTCAAGTCCTTATTCTTGCGAGAAAGATCTTCGAAATCATCTACAAGATCATCAAGGAATGCATCAACTTCGCGTTCATTGTAGCCGCGGAATTTTGTGTGAAAAGTTTTGTCTTTAATATCGAGTGCTGTTAGTGCCATGTCACCCTCCTTATTTATTTTTTATCTTAACCCTTGCAGGTTGTAATCCTAAATCTAAACCAGTCTCACTCTTTTTCACCAAGTGGCTCAACCCCTTCTCCCAATTTAGGGCAAGCCCAATGGGAAAGTAAGTTTAACTAGTTGCGACCTTCTTCTAGAGAAGAAAGTCATCCTTTGTCTTCTCCAAAGCTCTGACGCTTGACCCATGCTTATGAATTTCTCGATCCCTCTCGTCTAATTCATATTCGATGATGTCTAAAAAGTTATCCACCTCGTCCTGGTTGTAACCACGAAGACTCGTAGGGAAAACTTTTTGGGCAGCATCGACAGCAAGCTGCCAAGGCCATCGCTAATCTCCTTATTTTTTTGCGTACTTTTTAATAGTCAGTTTGTGCTTGCGGTTCTTAGATAAGCCATTATAACGATAGATTTCAAAACGGCCGTAACCCCGAACACTTACCAAATCCCCCAATTCAAGCAATTCTGCCGGTCGGGTCAAAAAACCATAATTGAGTTTGACCTTTTCCCCTTCCACCAACTTACTGGCGACTGTCCTTGATAGCTTAAAGGCCGAAGCGATAATCTTATCAAGCCTCATACTTGACACTAAAATATCCGCTTCCTTAGCATCATCCTTGGCTGGTACTAAAATTTGGGACCAATCCTGCTGTGCGATTTTCACAGTAGCTCGACCGATTTTAGTAACCGTCCTAAAGTAGTCCGCCAGAGGAGCATTCACTAAAATTTGTGCCCGATTGCCAGCCAGAATTATATCTCCAAAAACTGAGCGCTCAAGACCCAACTTATTGATAAAACTTCCCATGATTTGGGAGTGAGTCAGATGGTTGAACTTAGGATTGTAGCTAATTTCCAAGAGAGCTATCTCAAAATCGTCAGGCTCCAGCTCATAATAATCTGGAGCCAAGATAATTTTTGCATACTCTGTTTTTAGGAAGTCGCTTGAGAGAAAATATCTCACTCCCATCTGCCCCAAGACACTTTCGGCAATCTTGACCTGCCTAGGATCTAGAAATTCTGTTACCTGGTAGGTGTAAGTATCTTGAACCCGCTTAGCCAAATCTACCACTTTATCGATAAATGTTCTTTCTTCCTTGCGGAAGTGTTGGTAAATATCCTTTTCGGCCATTAGTAGAATAAGATTGGCAAAAGCCTTGCTAGAAATTGAAGAATGACAATTGCCACAACTATCGTAAAATCTAAGCCGGCTATTTGCAGAGGCAAGCGTCTCAGAGGGCTAAGTAAAGGTTCGAAAAATTCTTCCAAAGCCCGACCCAACCAAGATTCTCTGGCTCCTGGGAACCATGATAAGAGTGCATAGACTACCAGTAGAACTGACAGTATCCTAACCAGATAGCTAAAGGCAACAATAATGAAAACCATGATTAGCGACGCTTCATATCATAATCAAATGAAACCTCTTGGTTAGCATTTGATAGATTCATTTCTTCCATATCAACCACAACATCCTTTGGTGTCAAGAGGTACATAGAAGAACCGACCTTTTGCAAACTTCCATATAGTACACGACTAGCCCCATCAATAAAGTCCAAGCAACGACGAGCTTGCGCTTCCAACATGTATTGGAAATCAATCAGGACACATTCGTGCTTGATAAGCAGGTCGACGATCTCTTGAGCATCCTCGTACTTACGCGGAAACTTAAGAGCGATGGTCGTTCCGGCTGAGCTAGTTGGGATTGAAACATCTGCTGGACGACTTGGTCTTACATTATTTTCTTGACTAGCACGATTTTGGCCAACCACTTGTGGACGTTGCTGAGGAGCTTGTGGCCTTTGTGGCCGATTTTGTTCTTGTGTCATTTCTTGTTTTTGTCTTTGTGGACGTTGAGTCTGTGATGATTGTTGGGGTTGTCGCACAGGTCTTGGGCCTTGGACTTGTGGCTCAGATGCCTGGGTTTCTTCTACTTCATTTGCATCATCCGTATCAAAGTAGGAAACGATTTTCTCAAATCTGTCTTTTAAAGCCATGATTCTCTCCTATTCCTTAAAGAATGATGTTCCGATTCGAACAAAGGTCGAGCCATTTGAGATGGCAATTGGAAAGTCCCTGCTCATCCCCATGCTTAAATCATCGAAAGGCATATTCTTTATGTTTCTCTCTTTGAGACGCTGTCTCAATTCATTTGTTTGTTTAAAAATTTCGTCCAATTCACGGTCATCAGCAGTAATGGGTGCCATGGTCATCAAGCCGACTATTTCAAGTTTGTCCAAAGAAGCCAGCTCTTCCAGAGCACTATCAACTTGCTCTGGACTAAAACCATGCTTACTTTCCTCACCGGAAACATTCACTTGAAGAAAGCATTTGATGGTGTGATCAGCTCGCTTTTGAATTTCAGCAGCAAGCTTGACAGAATCTAAGGCATGGAAATAATCAACATAATTGATAACATCCTTGACCTTACGTCTCTGAAGGGTGCCAATCAAATGCCAAGTTAAATCCTTGTCTTTAAGAGTCTGATACTTATCTAGGAATTTGTCCACTCGATTTTCACCGATGTCTTTAACACCTAAATTCACCAATTGCTCGGCCACATGGCTGTCGACATACTTAGTGACAGCCACAATTGAAATATCGGATGCTGGACGGCCGGCCTTGGCAGCAGCTTGCGCCACTTGCTCATAGACGAAACTTTTATTCTTCTTTAAATCCATCATTACCGATTTTTGAAGAATGGTGGTGTTTCCAGTTCGTCGTCACCAGTATCGGCGTCAGACGCTGAGAAAGAAGAAACATCTAATTGACTATCCAGTTGATTTTCTGTTGGACGGCTAATGTTGTCACGACGAAGATCCCAATCTCCAAAGGCAGAGCTTTGTTGAACTGGCTGTGATTGACGTGGGGTTGCCTGTGGCATTTCACGATGTTCAGCCATATCAAATTCAAAATTATTTGGACGACGTTCGAAACTACCACTGTTAGGAGCTGCTTGTTCTTTAGCAGGACCAGCTTGTTTGAAGGTTCTTGGCTGTGAAGATACCCCTGAAACCCGCTCAAATTTTTCCGGACGGACACCGGTAGCGACAACAGTCACACGGATTTCGTCTTTCATGCTTTCATCGATAGCTGTACCCAACCAAATGTTAACGCCTTGACCAGCTGCTTGACTGACAATTTCTGAAGCTTCTTCGGCTTCGGTCAGAGTCATATCAAGCCCACCAGTAACGTTGACGATGACATCTTCGGCACCATCAATAGTTGTCTCCAAAAGTGGTGAGTAGATTGCCTTACGAGCAGCTTCGATAATGCGTTCTTCACCAGAACCGATACCAATACCCATCAGGGCGTTACCCTTGTTGGCCATAACGGTCTTAACATCGGCAAAGTCGAGGTTAATCAGACCAGGACTGGTAATCAAGTCGGTAATCCCTTGAACCCCTTGGCGAAGGACATTATCAGCTTCGCTGAGAGCTTCCAGAAGCGGAGTCTTCTTGTCAACAATTTCCAGAAGGTTATTGTTAGAGATAATCAAGAGAGTATCCACTTGTTCGCGAAGTTCATTGATTCCTTCGACAGCAAAGGTCCCCCGTTTATTTCCTTCAAATCCAAATGGACGAGTGACAACCGCTACTGTAAGGGCACCGAGTCCCTTAGCAATGCGAGCGATAACTGGGGCAGCCCCTGTCCCAGAACCACCGCCCATACCAGCGGTAATGAAGACCATGTCAGCTCCTTGAAGAGCCTCATTCAAAGTTTCTTCACTTTCTTCGGCAGCCTTACGACCAACTTCTGGTTGACCTCCGGCACCAAGTCCGCGAGTCAATTTAGGACCGAGTTGGATAACTGTCTCAGCTTTTGATGAACTCAAGGCTTGGATATCAGTATTTGCAGCGATAAACTCTACCCCTGCAACGCCTTCTTCAATCATGCGGTTGATGGCGTTACCTCCGCCACCACCGACACCGATAACTTTAATGACTGCACCTTGAACAGATGCAGCATCGAATGAAAATGCCATTTTGTTTCCTCACTTCAAATTAATCAAACATACTTCCAAAAATACCACGGACACGATCAGTCATTTTGGTCTTTGGCTTGCTTTCCTGCTGGTTAGCACCATCCTGAACCGGTTCTGGAACAGAGAAGTTATTAGCAGGTGTCTGTGGCTGTTGTGGTGCCACTTGTGGCGCAGCCGGTTGAGCTGGCTGGGGAGCAACCTGAGGGGTTACAGGCACAACAGGTTTCCGGCGAAGCATTTCTTCACCGAGAACAGCACCTTGGGCAATGATATCAACCTCACTCATAATACCGACGTACTCAACGAGACTGATAACATTAGCGAACATTGGGTTGCGGATACCAACTTGGTTTGGAATATAAAGTTTGACTTGAGTGCCAAAAATTTCTTGAGCCAGTTCCACAACGCCTGGAAGCATGGCTGCTCCACCGACCAGGACAATTCCACCTGGCAGGTCAAGCAGGCGACCACGTTCCAAATCTTGTTTAACGCGGTCAAAAATATGACGAACCCGAGCTGTGATAATTTCAGACAGGTAACGTTCAGAAATGTCTACAGGCTCATCACTGCCGACGCATTCGACTTGAGCTGTTTCCTTATCGCTGGCTTCAGCTAGATTAGCAGTCCCAAAGTTAAACTTGAGGGCTTCAGCGGTTTGGATTGAAGTTTGCAAGACCTTGGAAATATCCTTAGTGACAAATTCGCCACCTTCTGGGTAGATGTTAGTATATTGCAATTCCTGCGCTCGCATCGAGGCAACAGTTGTTTGGCCACCACCCATATCAATAACAGTGGCACCAAATTCCCGTTCGCCTTCATTGAGAACAGACTTAGCCAAGGAAAGCGGCGTAATAATAATGGTCTCAACTTGAATACCTGCTCGCTCAACAGTCGTCCGAAGGTTGTGCAGAATCGTACTTGGACCTGTGTAAATCAAACCACGCATTTCCAAGCGAACCCCCATCATACCGCGTGGATCGCGAATACCTTGGAAACCATCAACGATGAATTCCTCAGGCACTAGGGAAATCACTTCTCTCTCTGGTGTAATGCTTTTGGTAAGGGCTGACTGAACGACGCGCTCAATGTCTTCATCCTTGATTTCTTTTGATTCTGTGATAACAGGAATCATGCCTTGAGTCGGTTCAATTTGCAAAAGGTTTGCTGGTAAGCCGACATTGACTTTATCAATGCTGATACCCGCTTTTTCTTCTGCTTGGTCAACACCGTCCTTGATGGCATTGGCGGCTGCCTCGATATCAACAATAATTCCGTCTTTTACACCTGAACTAGGTACATTGCTCACACCGATGACGTTCATCTGTCCATCAACCCATTCGGCAACCAATACTTTAATCGAGCTTGTTCCTATATCCAAACCTGTAAAAAAGCCATTTCTAGCCATTCACTCGACCTCTCTTACTTTTCGATCTATTTCTTATCTAATGACCCTCCCGCTTTCGGGCAGAGTTATTCAGAAGGTATTATACCACAAAAAAACGGAAAATGTGCTTATTTTCAATTTTTTGTCATATATTCTTAATGCATTTAGTAGGCCAATACTACAATAAAAAAGCGAGACGAAAGTTTGTTTTCAGGAATTATCCAATCCCTGTTTTCAAACTTGTCATCGCTTTTTAATTATAATGTTTCCAAAAAGTCAATTAAAACTTGAGCTGACTGCCGGCCAGCCTGGATAATAAATTCATCAAAAGTGACATTGGCATCGTGAGCTGCGGTATCGCTCATAGCCCTGATGACAATGAAAGGAAGACCAGCTGCATGAGCTGCTTGAGCAATGGCTGCCCCTTCCATTTCAACGGCTAGGGTCTCTGGAAAATGAGCCTTAATACAGTCAATCTTATCCTGACCAGCAATAAAGCTATCGCTGGTAGTAATTAAGCCCACCTTACTTGGACGATGTTCCTTGTTAAAAACCTCCTTGAAGACCTCAAGAAAATGAGAATCGCTCTTGAAATAGAGAGGATGCATGGACATTTGACCATAGTCATAGCCAAAGGCTGTCAAATCTACGTCGTGGTAGGCCAGACGGTCTGCTAGGACGACATCACCAATATTAAGTTCCGGAGCCACTGCACCAGCCGAACCTGTGTTGATAACCGCTTGAATACCGAAGTGATCTGCCAGAACGGCAACGGACATGGCTGACATGACCTTTCCCACACCCGATTGGACCAGAACCAAGTCATGCTGTCCCAGTCGTCCTGAATAATAGGTCTTGCCTAGAACCACTTCTTCTTTTTTGTCAGTTAGCTGCTCTACCAAGAGACTCAGTTCCTGCTCCATGGCAGCAATAATTCCAATTTTCATGATACTTCCCTTTTGATTTCAGTCTTCCAAAAAAATTAGGGCAAGTGTGGGACAGACAGTCATGAGGAGTTCCTCCTCACCCACAAAAATGCCTAAACTTGGAAGATTAGGTATAAAAGTCCTAGCCTCGTTATTTTTTCAACATCAGACACATTGACGTGGTAGAAGACTTGAGGCCCTTGCCTACTTCTGCTTATTCTTCTTGGAAAAGCATTTTTTCTAAACCTTTTATCTTATAGTTTAAAGATGGCATAAATTAAGATAGCCAAAAGAATCAGGACAACAATCAAAATCTTATTTAATTTGGACTGAAAGGCCCCTCGCTTGGCATTCTCAATCCGACGACTCTTGTAGGTGTATTGGGAGTCCTCCTCCCAATCGTCATCCTCATAGCTGTCATAATCCTGGTAGTCATTGTCCAAATCGGTATAAATTTGGGTTTCCTGACCATCCAAATAGTCGCCTTCCAATTCTTCACCTCGGTTAGCTCTAGCAATCATATCATCAGTTAATAGTGGTTTTCCCATAAGTGACTCCTCCTATTTAATGATTCTTCTCAGTTAAGGCATAGTACTGTAAGGCAATGATGGTCTTAGCATCTCGGATTTTACCGGACTTGACCAAGTCCATACATTCCTCATAGGTTAGTTCAAGAAGTTCCAGAAATTCGTCCTCATCCTGCGGTCGGGGATCAGGAACCTTTTGCAAATCCTTGGCTAGATAGAGTTTGATATGCTCATTACTAAAACCGACGGACGAATAAAATTCATAGAGGAGGTCTAATTCACCCGCATAACCTGTTTCCTCCTCCAACTCTCTAGCTGCGGCTTCCTTTTCATGGCCAGCTTCCCCCAACTCTAGCTTACCAGCTGGAATTTCGTAGGAAAGGTCTTCAATTGCCTTGCGGTATTGTTTTACCAAAATGATTTTATTATCTGGAGTAAGGGCAAGGACAGCTACTGCACCATGATGGAAGACCAGCTCCCGATAAGAAGTCTGACCATTGGGCAATTGCACCTTATCCTTGGCCACAGTCATAATTTGACCTTCAAAGATAGTTTGGCGTTCTAGCGTTTTTTCTTCAAATTCCATAAAAATCTTCTTTCTCTTAGTCGTCCTTTTGCGAAGGATGGTGAGGCAGGCGAGTGGCATAACCTTCTTTATTAATTTGACGGCCGCGGGCAATGGCAATCCCGTCAGCTGGAACATCCTTAGAGATGACAGAACCAGCTGCTGATAGGGCATTGTCGCCAATTTCAATCGGCGAAATCAGGGTTGAATTGCTACCAATGAAGACATGATTGCCAATCTTGCTGGTATATTTATGCTTACCATCATAGTTGGCAATAATGGTGCCTGCACCAAAATTGACCTCTTGACCAACCTGGGCATTGCCAATATAGGTCAGATGTCCCGCCTTGGTATTTTTATCCAGAGTTGATGACTTGACCTCAACGAAGTTACCAACATGGACTCCTTCTTTTAAGGTAGAGTCCGGACGCAGGTGAGCATAAGGACCAACCGTCACGCCAGCTTCGACTACAGAATTTTCAAGCATGGAATTGGTGATAACAGCATTTTGACTAATAGATGAGTCAAGGATATAGCTACCATTGGTTAGATAGGCCCCGCTGGCAATCTTGGTCTGACCCTTGAGGGTGACATTAGCTTCAATGGTTACATCTGGTTCAATGGTCACATCCACGTCAATATAAGTACTGTCTGGATTTTGGAAACTTACGCCATTGACCATATGCCGATTGTTGATGCGGCGACGCATAATGCTTTCTGCCTTTGCCAAGGCTAAGCGGTCATTGACACCCAGGCTTTCATCGAAATCTCTCAGGGTAAAGGCCCCAACTTTTTCACCCGCTTGACGGAAAACAGAAATCACATCGGTCAGATAGTATTCCCCCTGAGCGTTATTGGTATTGATGCTTTTGAGGGCTTGGAAGAGGCGCTTGTTATCAAAGACATAGGTCCCAGTATTGATTTCCTTGACCTCTTGTTCAAACTTGGTTGCATCTTTTTGTTCAACAATCTTGGTCACTTCAGCATTTTGATTGCGAATAATTCGACCGTAGCCAAAGGGATTTTCAGCTGTTGCCGTCAGGATGGTCGCAACATTTTTGTGGTTGATATGAAAATCAATCAATTCCTGTAAACTTTGGCCCGTAATCAAGGGGGTATCCCCAGCGATAACCAGGGTTTGCCCTTCCAGTCCAGCTAGTTGCTCCTCAGCCATCATGACAGCGTGGCCCGTTCCCAGCTGCTCTGTTTGCAGGACAAACTCCGATTGGTCAGCTAGGATTTCTCTGACCAATTCTGCCTTGTGGCCAATAACCGTCACATTTTTAGCGGGTTGGATTGCAGAAACACTGCGGAAAACATGTTCCAGCATGGTAATACCAGAAACCTTGTGAAGCACCTTGGGCAGGTCAGACTTCATCCGAGTCCCTTTACCTGCTGCCAGAATAATCGCATAATTTGCCATAGTTTTTTCCTTTCAAGGTCGACCAAACAAGGGTCAAGCGCTTTCGTTAATCTCAGTTTTTTCCCTATTAGAATACCATATTTTGGTCAGTTTTCCCAGTTGAGGTATAGGACATAAGATAAGCCTAGATTGAAAATCTAAATTTATCAGATTTTTAGCGTTTTTATGACAATCAATTATCAAAAAAAGACAAATCCCTAAATTGCTCATTATTAAGGCCTTATTTAAGAAAAAGGCTTTAAAATCTTCCCTCATGCTAAGCAACTTAAAATAATTTGGAAGAAAGGAAAAAAACTATGACTGAAAAGATGATTCAAAAAAACTTCAAGCGAACCGAGTTAAAGTATGTCATTGACCATGATACCTATCAAAAATTGAGCGAGGCCTTCAAAGATCACCTAGTGGCAGATGAGTTTGCACAATCAACCATCACCAATATCTACTTTGACACCTCTGATTTCCAGATGATTCAAAACGCTATTGCTAAAAAAGGAGGCAGGGAAAAGGTCAGAATGCGAACCTACCAAGCCAACCCCGACCTCTCAAGTCAAGCTTTCCTCGAAATTAAGAAGAAAATTAACGATATTGGCTATAAATTCAGAACTACGGCTAAAGCTAGTGAGATTCTTGAAGCTGTTGAGACCACTAAAACCGTTGAACACTTTGGCGACCCCAAGCTGGCTGACGAACTCAATCGGCTCCATCAAATTTACAAGCAACTGCGGCCCATGATGTACATCTATTACGATCGGCGTTCCTTCAAAGGGAAAGAAAATCCCAATTTACGGATTACTCTTGATCAGAATCTCATCTATCGACCTACTAATGTCAACTATCAGGCTGGAAAAACAGGCTACCCACTTTTAGAGCCAGACCATTACATTATGGAGATAAAACTGGTCGGCGAAGCTCCTAGCTGGCTGACAGCTATCCTCGATGAATTCGGTATTGAGGAAGACTCCTTCTCCAAGTATGCTCAATCTTATCTGGCTAGCCAGCAAATAAAAACAGGAGGCGGCGGACATGTCTGAGTTATTTCAATCTGTTTTCCCCAAAAACCCCAATCACTTGACTTTAATGATTGTTGTTGTGACTTTGGGAGTTAGCCTAATCCTAGGACTATTTTCCTCCTTGGCCTACCAATACAGGACCATCTACACTAAGCAGTTTGTTGTCAGTCTAGCTGTTTTGCCAACCTTGATTGCTATTATTATTTTCTTGGTCAATGGGCGTCTAGGTGCCAGTGTAGCAGTTGCAGGAACCTTCAGTCTGATCCGATTTCGGTCAGCTCAGGGAGGCTCAAAGGAACTAATCGCTATTTTTACTGCTACAGCCATTGGTATTGCCGTAGGAATGGGCTATTTAACCTTTGCTACCTGTTTCACCCTGCTTCTCTCTCTTATCAGTATCGGTTTTGAATGGTCAAAATTTGGTCAACACACTAGAACCCGTCGACAACTGGTCATAAAGACTCCTACTTTTTCAGACTATGATGAGCAAATCATCCCTATTCTCAATCGCTATTGTAGCCAAGTTGATTTGCAAACAATTTCTAATAATAAGAAGGGACAGATTAACTTAACTTATCAAATTGATCTTGCAACCGTGGAGCAGGAACGAAAATTGGTTGAAGAAATTATGGCCCTACAAACACCCATCGAGGTCAAAATCTCACACGCACCAAGCAAACCCAAGGTACTCTAAAAGGCCCGCCAATTGGCAGGCCTTTTTATTTGCAAACAGATAAAATCCCAGAGCTAAGGTAATGAAGCGATCGCCTGATCTAGAACTGACATGACAGCTTGGCTGTGATCCAAAGCCTGCCGACTGCTGACAAAATCTTTTTCAGCAATAATCCTTTCAAAGGCAACAAATTCATCATACATCCGATGATGAAGATTGGTCTGACTGATATCTACGGACTCTTGACCATTGAGAGTCAGTTGAATTTTCGGCAGACTATTAGTTGGTCCCAGAATAGTCAGCGACCCTTTGTCGCCTTGGATGGTGGAACGGATTTCAGCAGAACAATCCTTAGCTCCAATACTGATCGCTTTGAAACTACCATAATCTAAGGCTAGAATGCCCGAGGTATCAACCCCTCTTTCAACATTGGCTAAATAAGCCACCTTATTTGGTTGGCCGAAGAGACCGACCAAGAGATGGATGTTGTAGATATTAAGGTCACGCAGGGCACCGCCACCCATAGCAGGGTTGAAGGCAGGGGCAATCTTGCCTTTTTTAAAGGCATCATAACGCGATGAATACTGGGAATAGTTGACAGTAACAATTTTAGGCTGGCCAATTTTAGCCAGATTTTCCTTTAAAGCTTGGAAATTTGCTAAATATTGATTGGTGATAGCTTCCAGTAGAATAAGCTCCCGCTTGTCAGCCTCCTGACGTAAGTTGGCCAGTTCCTCAGCTTCCATAGTAAAAGGCTTTTCACAAATGACATGTTTGCCAGCTTCAAGGGCTTTTTTAGCGTAGTCATAGTGAGTGTGATTGGGTGTACCAATATAGACCGTATCAACAGCATCGTTGGCTAAGATCTCTGAAAAATCACTGGTGGCCTGTTTCAAGCCATAGTCCTTAGCTAGGGCTTGGGCCTTATCTAAGGAACGAGGCGTTGACATAATGGCCACCAAATCAATACCATTAATAGTTTGCAAAACGGGCAGGACTTCTTTAACAATCATTCCAGTCCCTAAAAGTGCTAAGTGCATAAGTTTCTCCTTACTTTAAATACCTACTAAGCTCATCCTGGTTATCAGCTAAGAGCTGACTGGTATAAACTTTTTCATCTTGAGAATTTTTAACCTTTTGCCAAAGCAGGGCTGCAACCTTCATGGGCTCACTATAATCTTGCGACAGGGGGTCCTGACGAAAATCTTTGACGAAACGGTTCCACTGGTAGGATTTTTCTTCTGGAGTCTCCTGTGAAACTAGGTCGGGATTCTCTAGTACTGCGATCAGATCAGCAACAGTAGCTTCCTTATCTTCTAGTCGCTCAACTTCTCTCAACTTGATAGCCATGGCCTTTTTGAAGGTGAATTTTTCTTGACCATAGTAGCTGGCAAAGAATTGACGAGCCTCCTTATCCAACTTAAAACCGCTATCCAAGAGTTTGGTTTCAGGGCTAATCTGATCAGCCTTCAAGCCCTCTGCAGGCTTGGTTCGTCTCAGTCGCTTTATCAGATTAGCCGGCTTCCCTTGTAAAAATTGCTGGATGTAGGCAGTCAACTCAGCCTTGGTCCCATAGCTGGGCAAACTGTAGTTGCGACAAATGCTTTCCAATTCTGTCTTATACCAGTAGTAGGACAGAAATTCCTCAGAACTCAAGTTTGGATTAAAGTCTGGTCTTTGGGTCATAGGGTATCACCTCCAATTACTAGCTTTATTATAGCAAAAAGGGAGCCAAACAGATTACTTTGATGCCAGTGCAGTCAGCATAATCTGTTTGGTTCTCTTGCCTTTTTCTTGATTAAAGTCTTACACAATGCCGAGTTTATCCTTATATTTCTTGGCATATTTTTCGTAGTCTGGTTTTTCTGATTTGCTCAGAAAGAGAGCAATCCTTCCCTTCAAGGGCTTATCCCCATCTGTCTTGATTAAGGCAGCAGTTTTTTTATCCTTTTCTAGAAAAGCAACTGTATAGTCATCTCCGTCAATCTTAACCAAAAGATACCTCACACTGTTTTCAAATCCTTTACCAGTCACCTTATAGCCTTGCTTATCGCCATCCATGGTAAAAGATTTATCAGAAAAATTGATGGTCGCATTTTGCCCTGTTGCATCCTGAACATACCACTTGCCTTGTAAATCCGCCTTTTTAAGGCCGCAAGCTGCTAAGACTAGCAAGGCCAATCCCAGACTAATCACTAATAATAATGTGCGCTTTTTCATAATAAACTCCCTTCAAGTGAACATTCGAATTAACATCTCTATTATAACATGCCTTAAAGAAAAGTTAAAACTATTTTTTACTTCATCGCTTCATCAGACAAAAAACTCTAAGCAAAATGATAATTTGATTAGAGTCTTCTATCTTAACCAATGATAGAGCCGTTTGGTACGGATTTATCAACTGTCAGAAGGGTTAAGTTACCTTCAGATTCAGCCGAAAGAATCATGCCTTGGCTGACATATTTTTTCATCATCTTGCGAGGCTTGAGATTGGCAACGATTTGCAATTTCTTACCAATAAGCTCTTGTTCATTCGGGTAGAACTTAGCAATACCAGAGAGAATCTGACGGTCCTCGCCGTCTCCAGCATCCAGGCGGAAACGCAGCAATTTATCTGAACCTTCGACCCTTTCAACCTCCTTGACCTCAGCTACACGGATTTCTACCTTGTCGAAATCATCGAATTTGATTTGGTTCTTGCTGGATTTGAGCTCAACCTCGTCAGGATTCCATTCCTTGGTAGCCTGTGGTTGATTAGAGGTCATCTGTTCTTTAATGTAGGCAATCTCTTGGTCCATGTCTAAACGAGGGAAGATTGGAGTTCCCTTAGCAACAACCGTCAAGCCTGCTGGCAGACTTGCTAGGCTGAGATTTTCTAAATCAAACTGATCTCCCATGCCCAATTGTTCCATGATGGCATTAGAGGTTGTCATCATGAAGGGTTGAATCAGGTGGGCAACGACCCGTAGGCTGGATGCTAGATGAGCCATGACTGCTGCCAATTGTTCACGGTCAGCATCATCTTTTGCCAATACCCAAGGGGCCGTTTCATCGATGTACTTGTTGGTGCGGGCAATAATGTTCCAGACTGCTTCTAAAGCTTTAGGGAAATCAACCGCAGCCATTTGTTTATGATAAGCTGCCAGATTATCAGCGACGACACTTGCAAGGTCAGCATCGAATTCCGTCACGTTCTCTTGGTAGGTTGGGACCTGACCATAGAAGTATTTGTTAATCATGGCGACAGTCCGATTGAGGAGGTTGCCTAGGTCATTGGCCAATTCATAGTTAATCCGACCAACATAGTCTTCTGGCGTGAAAGTACCATCCGAACCGACTGGGAGTGAGCGCATCAGGTAGTAGCGAAGCGGATCCAGACCGAAGCGTTCCACCAGCATTTCTGGATAAACGACATTACCCTTGGACTTGGACATCTTACCATCCTGCATGACAAACCAACCGTGGGCAACTAGGCGGGTTGGTAGAGGCAAATCAAGTGCCATCAGCATAATTGGCCAGTAGATAGAGTGGAAACGCAGGATGTCCTTACCAATCATATGGATAACTTCATGGTCTGCATCGTTATGCCAAAACTTATCAAAATTAGTATGGTCAGCCTGACCATAGCCTAGGGCCGTAATATAGTTCATCAAAGCATCAATCCAAACATAGATAACATGTTTTGGATTCGATGGCACCTTAATTCCCCAGGTATAAGTTGTACGAGAAACGGCCAAGTCTTCTAGCCCAGGTTCGATAAAGTTCTTGAGCATTTCATTCATCCGACCATCTGGTTGGATGAATTCTGGATGCTCTTTATAGTAGGCAATTAATCGGTCTGCATACTTACTCATGCGGAAGAAATAGGATTCTTCTGAAACCTTTTCAACCTCGTGGCCCGATGGAGCAATCCCGCCAATCATCTTACCTTCTTCATCGCGGTAGACTTCTGTCAGCTGACTTTCGGTAAAGAATTCTTCATCAGAAACGGAATACCAACCGGTATATTCACCCAGGTAAATATCACCTTGAGCTAAGAGCTGCTCAAAGATTTGTGCGACAGTCTTTTCATGGAAGGCATCGGTTGTGCGGATAAACTGGTCATAGGAAATATCCAGTAATTGCCAGAGTTCCTTAACGTCTTTGGCCATACCATCAACATATTCTTGAGGGGTGATACCGGCCTCTTCAGCCTTTTGTTGAATTTTTTGGCCATGTTCATCAAGACCGGTCAAATAGCGAACATCATAACCCATCATCCGTTTGTAGCGGGCCAAAACATCACAGGCAATGGTCGTGTAAGCTGAACCAATATGTAACTTACCAGATGGGTAATAAATTGGGGTGGTCACGTAAAATGTTTTATTAGGCATTCTTCTCGTCTTCCTTTACATCAACTAGTTAATTGATGCTCCCTTCTTTTTTGAAGGGCTGGCACCAATCCTTTTATTTGCTTTTTTGACATCCCCAATCGAAATACGGCTGGGGTGGTAAATAGCTGAAACCCGCAGTTTCACAACAACTAATTATACCATAAAATTAGGGATGAAAAAAGACGAGAAAATCCTCGTCTTCTGGTTCTTCTCATCCTAAAAATGTCTGATGAATTCAAGCTTTCATAGTGAACTGACTAAACTTAAACGAGAACATCTCCTACCCTAGTTTATACATTATCAGTTAATATGATAGTTTTTTTCAAATTTGGCCTTTTGTTTTTTGAAATCTGACCTGAGGCTTTCCGCCTTGGCATCAGATAAGTGGTGGTAGACAGCCTCAGAAATCTTCCGACCTGACTTATCTTGCGTGACGATTGTCAGCTTATCACCATCTACACTGTAAGAGCGGCTATAGTTATAGCCTTCTGCAATACTTGCGATGTACTTCTTTGTTTCTTGAGCATTTAGATATGAATAGTAACCCTTAAGCTCTGATTTAATCAGTTTGGTAACCTTATCCTTGTACTCTCGATTTGAAACTCTAAAGTCAATCGTTTTATCCCATTGATTGACTTGGTAGATGTCATTTAAATAACTTCCAAGTGGAAGATAGGGTTGATTTCTGGCTTCTGTTGAGAATGAGTACGAATCTTCTTCAAACCGCTTCTGCTTACTAACAATGACAAAGTCTTGATAATGGAACTTCTTATCCTTATATTGGTTAAGGACATTCACCCATTTATCCTCATCCTGGTCGTAATAATGCCACTCAGTTAATTGCCAAGTTCCTTCTATATTTCCATCATTATTACGCCAAAAGGCATAGCCGCCTGCTCCTGCGAAAGCCAAAAAGAGGAGGGCCACCAAAGCAAAGAGAACTCTTGGCCACTTGGACTTCTTCTTTTGCGTGGTCTGACTTGTAGATTGACTGCCCCCAGCCATAACTTCTGGTCTCGACTGACTTGGGATCGCTTGAGTCTGATTAGAATTTTCAACAACCTGTCTATCCTGAGGTGCTTGATGAACACCGCCAAAACTGGCTCGCTGAACAGCCTTGCCTGCCTGGCTAGTTGATTGAGCCCGAGTCTGACTGGCCTGTTCAGAAGGACTTTCACTTGCAACCGCATTCGGTTTCGGACGTTCCAAATCAGATGGCTGAGGTGGTGTCAGCTTCCTGCCAAATTTATCTCGTTCGGGTGCCGGACGTGAAAAGACCGGCCTCTCCTTATCTGCCTCAGCCTGATTGTTAACTTCCGGCCTGACAGATTTTTCCCGAGAAGGACTAGGGATAACTCCCGCTTTAGCAGCTGCCACCAACTCATCGGCCGTTGGCTTTCGGCCATTAACCGATTCAAACAACTCTATCCATTCTTGTTGATTCATGTTTATAATCCTTATTTCCTTTAATCAATTTCATTATATCTTAGTGATCTTTTTCATTATATCATAGATAGGCAAAAGCTTCGTGAAAATCTTAAGATATTCTAATAAATTTTCCCTTTTCACCCTCCTCTTCCATCTAACCTAGGGTTAAAGGCAGAACTGGAGGAATCAGTAGTCTTCTGGCTACGAAAAAGAAAATCCTCCCTGTTTTTCAGCTTCACAGGAAGGATTAGATGGTTGTAGAAAGGAAATGAACGCTATAAATACTTTCTCTCCGTGGTCCAAGTCATCTCTCGGCAAAATGGGTGCGAATAATGGGTGCGACTTCATCTCCAAAAAGACGGATGGTTCTGTGGGTATCTTCATGAGGCATAGAGCCAACTGGAATATGTAGCATGAAACGCTCCAACTGCAGAGTCTCAATAATTTTAATCATTTTCTTAGCAACTTCTTCTGGATTGCCAACAAACATGGCACCATCAGGACCGACAGCCTCCAGATATTGGGACTTGGTCATTTCCTGCCAATGCGGGCGGTCCTTTGCAATATTGTCCACTGTCTGCTTAGTAGCATAAAAGTAGTTCTCAATAGCTGACTGACTATCCTCCTCAATCCAGCCCCAAGAGTGGGCCGCCACTTTAAGATTTTTAGGATTATGGCCATACCGGCTGCCGATTTCTTTATAAACCTGAACGAGTTGGCTAAAGGCTTTGGGATTCCCGCCAATGGTCGCATAGACAATGGGCAAACCTAGCTGGGCAACCTTAACTGTCGAGTCAAGGTTCCCACCTGTCGCCACCCAGATTGGCAGCTCTTTTTGGACCGAGCGAGGATAGACCGAACGATTATCTACCGTCTGAGTGAATTTTCCTGACCAAGTCAGTTTGGGATGTTTTCTAACTTTTAACAACATGGCCAACTTTTCATCAAAGAGTTGGTCATAGTCCTTCAAATCATAACCAAAAAGGGGAAAGGATTCCGTAAAGGAACCTCGTCTTGCCATAATCTCAGCCCGACCATTAGATAGGGCATCAAGGCTTGCATACTGCTCGTAAACTCTGATTGGGGCGAGTGAGGACAAAATGCTGACTGCACTGGTCAAGCGGATATGTTTAGTATTAAGGGCGGCGGCTGCTAGAACCATTTCGGGGGCTGAGACTGCGAAATCCTCCCGATGGTGCTCGCCAATTCCAAAAATATCCAAGCCGACCTAGTCAACTAGCTCAATTTCCTCGACTAGGTTACGAATGCGTTGGGCATGTGAAAGAGTTTGGACGGTTTTCTCAATTGGAGTTGTTTCTCCAAAACTGGTAATTCCTAATTCTATCATTTATTTTCCTCCATCAAATTTGATAAGGAGCATATTATCACTAGTTAGTGCTATACTCGAGCAGTTTAACTCACAATAAATTTCTCCTGACTCTTATTGCTTCTCCATAAGACTGGTGACATGCCAATTTGACAAAAGTTCAGAGACTTACTCCAAAACTGACCCTAGACCTTATTTATAGTATAATAGAAATGAAATCCAATGATTGGAGATTATTATGGCTATTCAATATAAGAAAAACGATGAACTTGAAAAGATGCTAGAAGGATTCGCCAGTTTTCCTGATTTCGACGGGGGCGATGATCCTAAACCTAAGAAAGATAAAAAAGAAGCTGAGAAGAAATAAGTGCCATGGCTATTTTTCAGAACTTGCCAAGCAGTGTCCTCCAATGGATGGCCATCTTTTTGTCAATCATCATTGAGGCACTGCCTTTTGTCCTTCTGGGCTCGATTGTATCAGGCTTCATTGAGGTTTACTTGACCCCAGAAAGGGTCCATAAATACCTGCCCAAACAGAAATTTTTACGAATTTTATTTGGGAGTCTGGTCGGTTTTATCTTTCCATCCTGTGAATGTGGGATTGTCCCCATCATCACCCGCTTTTTGGAAAAGAAGGTCCCCAGCTACACGGCAGTCCCTTTTTTGACAACGGCTCCCATCATCAATCCCATTGTCCTCTTTGCCACCTATTCGGCCTTTGGGAACTCCTTTTATCTGATGACGCTGCGCCTAATTGGAGCCCTCCTTGTTGCCATCTGCTTGGGAATTTTACTGGGCTTTTTTGTCAATGACAATATTCTCAAAGACAATTATGTCGTCCACGAGCAGGAGGATTTCAGTCAGCTTTCTTGGGGAAAGAAGCTCTTTCACGCTCTAGCTCACGCTATTGATGAGTTTTTCGATACGGGACGCTATCTGATTTTTGGAAGTCTAGTGGCTTCCGCTATGCAGATTTATATTCCTACACATATTTTGCGGACTCTGGGCAAAACGCCCCTTTTAGCTATCTTGGTGCTCATGTTAATGGCCTTCATTCTCTCACTTTGTAGTGAAGCTGATGCCTTTATTGGAGCCAGCCTTTTATCGACCTTTGGTGTTGGTCCTGTGATGGCCTTTCTCTTGATTGGCCCTATGGTTGATATTAAGAATTTAATGATGATGCTTAAGTCCTTTAAACTCCGATTTATTGGACAGTTTATTGGAGTGGCTAGTTCGGTCATCATCGTCTACTGTCTGTTTGTGGGGGTACTATAAATGATTCGATTTCTAATTTTAGCTGGCTATTTTGAGCTGACTATGTACCTACAACTATCAGGTAAGCTCAACCAATACATCAACATTCATTATTCTTACCTAGCCTATATTTCTATGGTGCTCTCTTTTATCTTGGCTATCATCCAGCTGATAATCTGGATGAAGAAGATGAAAATGCACAGTCATCTCAGGGGAATCTGGGCCAAACTGTCCAGTCCTTTGATTCTTGTGCTCCCTGTCATGGTTGGCCTACTGGTTCCAACCGTGGCCCTAAATTCAACAACGGTTTCTGCCAAGGGCTATAGCTTTCCTTTGGCTGCTGGTTCGTCAGGGGGGACTAGTGCTGACGGAACCACCGTTCAGTATCTCAAACCTGACACTTCTGCCTACTTCACTTCTTCTGCTTACAAGGCAGAAATGCAAAAGGAAATCAAGCCCTATTTGCGTAAGGATAAAATTGAGATTACCATGGAGAATTATATGGAGGTCATGGAACTCATTTACCTTTATCCAGACCGCTTTGTTGGTAAGACCATCACCTACACGGGTTTTGTTTACAATGACACCAATCAGAAAGACCATCAATTTCTCTTTCGCTTTGGAATTATTCACTGTATTGCAGACTCTGGTGTTTATGGTCTTTCTACAAGAGGCAATAAGCAGCATTATGAAAACAATACCTGGATTCAGGCCACTGGCACCATCCACATTGAATATAACCAGGCCCTTAAACAAAGCCTGCCCGTCTTAGAGATGTCAAAATGTCAACAGGTTACTAAGCCTGACAATCCTTATGTCTATCGCGTCTTCTAAGAGAATTAGTATGACTCTCCAATTTCTAGTATGCAGCTACTAGCTCCTGACATTTCAAGATAAAAAAATATCATTCTAGGACTTTTTACTAGTCAATTTCTAGTATTGAGATATACTGGAGGTAGGTGTAACGTTTATTATGATAAAACTAGATTACTTTTATTCTTTTTCCAATGTAATCATTCTTTCCTAATTTGACCTATAAGAGTGATCTAACATATAAATATTACATCCTAACTACTACTTCTTTAGTTGCCTTGTCCTTGTGATAAGGTAAAAAAAGCCTGTCCTTAGGGACAGGGCTTTTTTTACCAACTAATTTTAGGCTAGCTTATGCAGCCTAAATCTAGGGACTGGTTAAATTATAATATTAAAAGGAAGCTAGGACAAAGAGCCCTAGCCTCCTTATTTTGCTATTTAAAGCAAGCCTTCCAATAAGCCTTGCATAAATTCCTCTGAATGGAATTCACCGATGTCATCAATCTTTTCACCAAAACCAATGAACTTAACGGGAATATCCAATTCCTGGCGAATGGCTAAGACAACACCACCCTTAGCGGTTCCATCAATTTTAGTCAGAACTAGCCCAGTCAGTGGAGTAATCTTTGAAAATTCTTTAGCTTGGCTAAGGGCATTTTGACCAGTTGAAGCATCCAGCGCCAAGAGAGTTTCGTGGGGGGCATCTGGCACAACTCGTTTGACAATTCGGCCAATCTTTTCTAACTCAGCCATGAGGTTCTCTTTATTTTGCAAACGGCCAGCCGTATCAATCATCAAGACATCAACGCCTTCGGCAACTGCCTTTTCCATGCCGTCAAAAACGACACTGGCCGGGTCAGCCTTTTCAGGACCAGTTACTACCGGCACACCAACTCGGTTGCCCCACTCAACCAGCTGAGCAACAGCTCCAGCCCGGAAGGTGTCGGCTGCGATTAGCATGACCTTCTTTCCTTGATTCTTATACTTGTAGGCAAGCTTCCCGATTGAAGTCGTCTTACCGACACCATTGACACCAACAAAGAGCATAACAGTCAGGTCATCTTGGAAATTAATTTTTTCATTGAATTGGCCATCTTTTTCATAGATATCAACCAATTTTTCAATGACCACCCGCCGAACATCTTCGGTCTTCTTGGCATTTTCCAGTTTGACCTCATAGCGTAATTCCTCAGTCAGATTGGTAGCCACTTGGACACCGACATCAGAAAGAATCAGCATTTCTTCAAGGTCTTCAAAGAATTCCTCATCGACACGGCGGAAGTTAGCAAAGAAGGCATTAAGACGAGCGCCAAATCCGGTCCGAGTCTTTTTCAAACTGCGATTATACTTCTCTTGCTCGCTTTCTTGGTTCGCTGGGCCTTCCTCATTTTCTGGGACTGCACCCGCTTGAATCTGCTGACTGACATCAGTCGCTGGAGCCTGTTCTTGTGCCGAATCTTCTGGTTCTGCGGCCTCCTGGTCAGCTTTTGAGAAAACTTCTTCGGAGCCAGCAGTATCAGCTGCTTGCTCAAAATCTTTTTGGGGGTTGGCTTCCTCATTAGAGGTCTCCGCTTGCACAATTGGAGCAACTGTGGAGTGTGAATTTTGGCTAGCTGAGGCAGCCTGAGACTGCTCTTCTCCTGAGACTAGGTCAGCCTCTGCCGACTTTACGGCATCAGTCTCTCCTTCAGCTTCAGACTTTTTTGGGCCGTCAATGACCTCCGAAAAAATCTCTTGGCTCTTATCTTCTGAACTGGCAACTGTATCTGACAAAATATCATTATCTTCGGCCAAAGATGACTTAAGAGCATTGTAATCGGCCATAAAGTTCTCAGAATCGAGCACATCCTTGACCCAGTTAGGGTCCTTAGTCTCAGAGGCCAGCACCTCAATGGACTCAGAAAGTGATTGGTGCCCACTCATTTCCGAGGTAAATTCTGAACTGACTTGAGATCCTTCAGCTGCTGGCTGAGGCTGAGAGGATTGAAGCTCCTCTTCTTCTACAGCTTCTGAACTTACTAAAATCTGTTCTACTTCTTCTTTTTTCTCCTTCTTCTTACCAAATAGGCGATCGAATAATCCCATATATTTCTCCTTTATCTAATAATTACTCTACTAGTCGTTCATATCTTTACTAACAGGGACTAGCCAGTTATTTTTGCAAAATATAGCGGTCGACAGCTTCTGCCACACCGGAGTTTTCATTAGTCCGACTTGTGACAACTTTAGCTGTTTCTTTGACTAGGGGGACACCATTAGCCATGGCGACACCCAGTCCTGCCCATTTTAACATAGTTAAGTCATTTTCTTCATCACCGACTGCCATGACCTGACTAGCATCGAGGCCTAGATAATCACAGAGTAGCTGTAAGCCTACGGCCTTATGCACGCCCTTAGGCATGATTTCCAAAATAATTTCCCGCGACTTAAAGACCTCGTAGTCTTGACGCAGGCTATCTGGCAATTGGGCAATTCTTTGGTCCAGATAATCTTCTGGACAGACGGTGACAATCTTATTGTAAACAATATCTCTTGGAAGCTGGTCTAAACTAGGAATTTCCACAAAGGTCAAGAGAGGATTGGCCAAATGATAAAGAGATTTCTGACCTCGGCTGGGAATACTGTAGACAATCCCATCTGACAGGACATCAACCGGCAAACCAAGAGGTTCGAGGACACCGTGGATATTTTCAACATCCGCAAATGCCAACTCGTGCTTGGCCAAGATTTGACCAGTATTGCGTTGAACGAGGCCGCCATTAAAGGTGATGCTGTAATCCTCTGGACTGACTAAATCAAGCTCATCTAAGAGATCGCCAATAGCAGCAAGCGGTCTCCCCGTTGTGATGACGACCTTGACACCTTTTGCATAAGCCTCTTTAAGGGCTCGTCGGTTCTCTAGACTGACTTGCTTTTGGCTATTAAAAAGTGTGCCGTCCAAATCTAGGGCCAATAGTTTAATTTCTGTCATTTACTCTACCAGTCCTTCCATATAAGAAATAACTGCCTCATCATTGCAATGACCAATAACCTGATCTGCAATAGCCTTGACCTCTTGTCTCGCATTATCAGTAGCAATAGCTTGGCCAGCAAACTTCAGCATTTGATAGTCATTCATATTATCCCCAAAGGCCAAGACCTGGTCTGGATTGATATCCAATTTTTGGCACATGGCTGCTAATCCTGTTGATTTATCAACATTGGCTAGGACAATATCCAAGGACTGAAAACCAGTTGTCATGGCTGTCGCACCATCCAGATGCTGATTTAGCCAAGCTTCCCGCTCATGAATGGTTTCTTCCTTGAAATTAACAGTAATTTTGAAAATATCATCGTCGATATCTGCCAAATCGGTCACTCTTTGAACATTTTCATAGTAGTCCTTAACGAAATCAATATAGTCAGCAGAAGCGGTTTCCAAGGCATAAGCTCCCTGACAGCCAGATAGCATGTAGCCCGTCAAATCAGGCAGGTCATCCAAGAGTCCCGTCAATTTCAGATAAAAATTTTTCTCCATTTTAGCTTCAAAAAGGACCTGATTATCATGGAGGACAAAGGAACCATTTTCAGCAACAAAGGCAAGGTCATGTTCAAAACCAGAAAAGACCTTCTCTAGGGCAATCATAGCCCGACCACTAGCCACAGTGAACAAGATTCCCTGCTCTTTCAACTTGGGTAAAAGTCGGCTCAGACGATTCTTATCATAGCTGCCATCTTCCTTAAGGAAGGTCCCGTCCATATCTGTTGCAATCAATTTAATATTTGACACGCTATTCTCCCTGTAAATTAAAGAGTGAGTTAAAGCGAGGACTTGACCATGAAGTTGTGGCCCACTCTTCTTTGCTTAAAAATCACTTATAACCATTGTATCAGAATTTCTCGTTTTTTTCTGCCTCTTGGGGATTTCGCAAGAAACTTATCATTATTATCAAAACCTTGTTATCTTCTTGTTACTGAAAATGTTGGCTCTTGCCTTTTATCATTCACCCAGGCTACATCAATTATAAAAGAGGATAAGACAGAGTCCTAACCTCTTTATTTTTCTCCTAGGAATTCTGAGAAAGGAGTCTCACAGTCACTGGAGAATTCCTCTTATGCTCCTAAACCTCTATGATAGTTCCTCTGGATTAGAGGCAATCAGTACTTTTAGTTCTTTTCCATCTGCCATAGCTGCGAAGGCATCACGCCAATGCTCTAAATCATAAACAGCTGTTACCATTTTTTCAGCATTAATGGCTCCCTTGCTTTCCAAGTGAATGACAATATCCCAGTCAAAAGGATTTTGCGAGCGCGAACCAATATAATTAACTTCATGTTGAATAATCGTTCGTTGATCCATAGCATTCAAGTCTTTTGAAAATAGTCCAACTTGTTGCAAAGTTCCACCTTTTTTCAATAATGGTAGAGCAGTATTAACCGCTTGTATGGCTCCTGAACAATCATAGACAATATCTAAACCAACACCATCGGTAACTGTTAAATTAAGCCCCATTCTCTCAACCATTGCTTGTGCTGCGGGGCCAACATTGTCCGATAGCAATCCCAAGACTAGGTTGATACCCAACATTCCAATCCCAACGGTTAAGCCTGAAGTGATGGCTTTCTTCAAAGGTACCCTAAAGACCATTGCTAAGATGAAAATAATAATGGGAAGGACTACACTAGAGCCCATATTTAAAATACTTTGAACGATATTTGTCAATGTCGTCATAACATTCCTCTTTTTTGGATTCTGAAGATTCAATCGAATTCTAACTATCAGACTGAATTTTTTTAACTGTATCCAGAATTTCTTCTTCTGCTTTTGCCTGATTAATACCTGTCAAAAAGGACATTGCCTTAATCGCTGGTATATCATACGTCGTTGGCAGCATTGTTGTGGTAATTAACATATCGTAATCATTTTGGAGTGATGCTGCTTCTGCAATTTTAATTTGCCGAAATTCGGCATCAATCTGATGCTTTGAAAAGAGATCTTCAATTTTCTTCATAACCACTGTTGAAGTTGCGATGCCAGCACCACAAGCTACCAATACTTTTACCTTTGCCATAATAGTGACTCCTTTATAAATTATTTGTTTTTACTATTGTTAAGACTTCCTCTGCAGAAGTTGCTGCTACAATCTTAAATAAGAGCTTTTCATTTTGGATCAGGCCCATCAAGGATTGAAGCATCTCAAGTTGTTCGTGAGGCTGGTTTAAACCTAAAACAAATACCAGACTGGCTTGAACAAGCTGAGAAGGATCTTCCATACTCTTAAAAGGGATGGGACTTTGATTAATAACTACCGCCACAAATTCTTTAAAAATACACTCGGCATCTGTGTGTGGAATCGCAACACCAATTTTTTCTAACTGAATACCTGTGGGAAAATTGGCTTCTCTATCTATAACCCGAGAAAGAAAGTCTTCTCTGGTATTGCCCAGTGCAAGGGTCACATCCGAAATTGTCTCGAATAATTCCTTGCTCGTACTAAATGATTTATTGGTAAAAATTAAATTTTCATCTAAATAGTCTAGTAATTTGATATTTTCAGACATTGCTAAGTCTCCTTAATGACTAAATTTTTTATTCAAAAAGTCCTTGGATAAATTCTTCCTTATCTTTACTTACCTTTAATTTATCAATATATTTGGCATTACTGATCCGTGAGTACAAACTAATCAGAGCATTTTTATAGACCTCTTCATCATCTTCAGCAATGGCTATCAGAATAATAACACTGACTAGGTTTTGACCCCATTTGATGGGCTTATCTAAAGTCATCGTAATCAGGCCCGAATTCCTGACGACACTGGGATCTGCGTGAGGTAAGGCCACCCCAGTATATACTCCTGTACTGCCTAACTTCTCACGGGACAAAACTGACTTAAAAATCGTTCTAGCCATCTTTTTATCTGGGAAGGCAAGATTTATCATCTTCTTGATTGAGCCTTCCACTGTCCTACAAGACTGTTTAATGAGGATATTATCTTTGAGTAAATCTAAGATGATTTTCTTAGAGATCTCTTCTCGATTTTGTACAGATAGGTAGGAGGTTAGAGAGGCTCTATTCTTTTCGGTCAGCTTGTTGTAGGCTCTTTGAATTTTTTCTCTTTCTGCATCAGTCACAACTGGACTAACAAGGATATAAGGATTAGCGAAATTTTCTAACTCAACAGAACTAATGATCAAGTCGGCATTTTCAATAGCAGACTTGTTTAGCTTCCGCCAATCCAGACTAATCAGTCGATCAAAACCTGAAACGAGCTTCCGAACAGAATTTATAATCAATTCCGAAGTTGCTAAGCCGTGGGGATAAATAACGTAAATATTCAATGGTTTACTAATCTTTTCGACCGCAATTTCAAAATAAATCGTCAAACAGATGTTATGAATCTCCGAAACATCTAACATCTGTATCGGTATCTCAGTAGTCTTACTCAGTAAATCACCAGCAATAATATAAACTTCATATTGCGATAAATTTTTTATTAAAGATTTCGGTTCTTCTGGAACGACATGGTGGCCACTTTTGTAGCGATAACTGCTGATTAAAAGATCCAAAATCAAATAAACTCGGTAAGAATCATTAATCATAAATTGATAGTTTGCTTCTGAATCACTAATATAACGATCTATGTTTTCGACCAGTTCAGCAGCAAAAAATTGGGATAAACAGCTAGATCTACTCGTTTCATTTTCTAAATCAAAATGCTTAATCAAGTAATTTCTCAAAAATTTCCTGACATCTTCTTCATTTCTATACTGGATAAATTGTAAAATATAGTGCAACAAAAAAACTCATAGCGTTTCATTGGTGTAAACTGTAAGTAACCACACAAACAGAACCCGAGGAAAAACTATGAGCTACTCCCATCTTACCATAACCGACCGAATAAAGATAGAAACCTACTTAGAATTAGGTTTGAAACCTTGCCAAATTGCAAATAAACTTGGCGTCCATAAGTCTACTATTTCAAGAGAGTTAAGACGATGCCAAAATGGTTATTCCGCAGCCTTAGCACAGGAACAGTACGACCACAGGGCTAAGCAAAAAGGTCGGAAGTCTCGTTT
>NZ_JMLC01000028.1 GCF_000686605.1 Streptococcus sobrinus DSM 20742 = ATCC 33478
AATCCATTGAGGAACGTCCTGAAAGCATGAATAGGCGTGAGAATCTAGGTGATTTTGAAATGGATACGGTCATTCAGACACGGGCTAAAAACGAGTGTTTACGGATCTTAACCGACCGAAAGAGTCGCTATCAAATCATCCGTCTCATACCCGACAAGTCGGCAAGTTCAGTCAATCAGGCTTTGAGAGCAATTCTACAAGAGTACCAGATTAACTCCATCACAGCTGATAACGGGACAGAGTTTAGTCGCTTATCGGATGTTTTTGACCCTGAGCACATCTATTACGCCCACCCTTATTCTTGGGAGCGGGGCACCAATGAGAATCACAATAGGCTCATCCGTCGTTAGTCACCCAAGGGAAGCAAAAATGCGACTCCACAAGAAGTCGCAGTCATTGAAAATTGGATAAACAACTATCCGAAGAAAATACTGGATTACAAATCCCTCAGAGAAGTTTTATCTGCTGGCTAACTTAGACTTGAAATTTGGCGAATTTAAAAAGACCGATGAGAGGCCATCAATCTTTTTAGTCGTTCAAGCAAATTTTCTATTTTAAAAGTTCTTCGGCCTGGCTTAATGCTGCCTGAGTGACCTGATCACCAGCTAACATTTTGGCGATCTCCTCTACTCTTTCTTCTGCGGTTAGGAGACGGACAGTTGAAACTGTCGAGTCATCCTTGCTTTCCTTTTCAATAAAGAATTGATAGTCAGCTGCGGCAATCACTTGGGGCAGGTGAGAAATGGCCAAGACTTGACCATGACTACCAATCTTATGAATCTTCTGGGCAATAGCCTGAGCAACCCGGCCGGACACGCCCGTGTCAACCTCGTCGAAGACGATAGAGGTCTTGTCTTCCTTGCGGGCAAAGGCTGATTTGATGGCCAACATAAGCCGGGACAATTCTCCACCAGAAGCTACCTTAACCAGCGGTTTAAAGCCTTCTCCAGGGTTGGTTGAAATGTAAAACTCGACATGCTCATTGCCTTCATGGCTAAACTTTGCCTTACTAAACTGAACTTGGAAGTCAGCCTTTTCCATGTAAAGGTCTGTCAACTCATGCTTAATCTCTTTTTCTAGAATCTGAGCTAGGTCATGTCTTTTATCAGACAAGACCTGACTAGAAGTCAGCAGTTCCTTTTCCAGAGCCTTGAGCTGACCCTCTAAATCATCGGAGTCTAAGTCGTTACCAGTCAGATGATCATATTCCTTGCTGATAGTCGCAAAGTAATCCAAGACATCATCAACCTTGCCCCCGTACTTTCGGGTAATGGTATTGATAACATTGAGACGGTCATCAATGACATTGAGACGATTGCCATCAAAATCAAGATTGTCGATAATATCGGATAGACGCTTGCTGGCATCCTCCAAGACATAGTAGCTTTCAGCTAGACCGGTCGCGACCTCTTTATAGTCTGGGTCAAAGTCCTCAATGGTCTGGAGGTCATTCATGGCTGAGCGAACATTGGCTAGACTGGAAAAATCTTCATTGTCCAGCATGGTATAAGCATTGGTCAGTGTATCCGCAATATTCTTGTGGTTCAGTAATTTATCCCGCTCTTGATTGAGCTGATCGTCTTCCCCAGGCTTGAGGTCAGCCGCTTCAATCTCGGCCAGCTGAAATTCCAGCATCTCAATCCGTGCCTTATGTTCCTGCTCATTTTTCTGCTTGTCAATAACACGTTTACGAAGGCTGCGGTAGGCATCAAAGGTGGTTTGATAGGTTGACTTGATGGCTTGAAATTCTTCATCACCAAACTCATCTAGAAGCTTGATGTGTTGAGGAGCCTTCATCAATTCTTCCTGGTCATGCTGGCCGTGAATATCCACCAGGTACTGGCCGACCGAGCGGAGGGTGGAAAGGTTGACCATCTGGCCATTGATACGGCTGACACTGCGACCATTTTGAAAAATTTCTCGGCGGATAATCAGCTCATCTCTAAAATCAATCCCATGTTCTTCAAGGACCTGGCTGAGGGCAGGACTTTTTTCCACCGTGAAAAAGCCCTGAATTTCTGCCTTGGGGGCTCCGTGACGAATTACCTCGGTACTAGACCTTGCCCCAAGCATCATATTCATGGCATCAATAATGATGGATTTCCCGGCACCGGTTTCCCCGGTCAGGACCGTCATTCCTTTTTCAAAATTGAGAGAAATTTCTTCAATGATGGCAAAATTCTTAATGGAAATTTCTAATAACATAGGCTTTCCTCAATCAATGGTGTTGCTGCATCCAATTGCGTAAATCTTGGCCTAATTCCTTAGCCTGCTTGGCCGATTTCATAATTAGTAAAATCGCATCATCGTCAGCAATAATACTAAAAATCTCCTCTTGGTAGTCCTTCATTAGAAGGCGTTTGAGGTATCTGGTATTACCTGGCACGACTGAGATGGCTATCATTTGCTCCAGACCCTTGACTTGTTCGGATAGGTCGGTAATATTCTCACAGGCCTGTTGCAGAGGAGTCAGCAACTTGCGGGCTGATTCCTTGGAAAGGCCATAGACATACTTGCCCGACTTACCCGGCACCTTGATGATGCCCAGACTATTGATGTCACGCGAAATTGTCGCCTGGGTCGACTTGAGACCGTGGGCCTCTAGCTTGGCCACCAAATCGTGCTGGGTTTCGATTTCATTTTCTAAAACAATCTTACGCAGAAGCTCTAAACGTTCATGTTTCTTCATTCTTTTTAAATTCCTCGTGTGCTTTTTCTACAGTTGCTAAAATATCAGCTTGTACTAGATTTTGAGGTTGGGCCGATTTTTCTAGGTTGAGCAAAAATTCAATATTGCCATGACCTCCCTGAATGGGAGAAAAATCTAGATCCTTAACCGTAAAACCATCATCTAGGGCAAAATCCGTCACCTGCTCTAGGACCGCAAGATGGACCACCTTATCCTTGACAATACCATGCTTGCCGATTTGCGAGCGGCCCGCTTCAAATTGTGGCTTAACGAGGGCTACCACCTGGTCTCCCTCTCTCAAAAGGTCAGCCAAGGCAGGCAGGATAAGCTTGAGGGAGATGAAACTAACATCAATGCTAGCAAAGCTAGGCAGACCCTGAGTGAAATCTTGGATCTGGGCATAGCGGAAATTGTACTGCTCCATGCTGATGATCCGAGGATCCTGACGGAGTTTCCAGACCAACTGATTGGTGCCGACATCAACAGCGTAGACCAAGTGGGCCCCATTTTGCAACATGACATCGGTGAAACCACCAGTCGATGCCCCAATATCAAGGGTCGTCAGACCTGCGACAGAAAGGTTGAAGACCTGGAGAGCCTTTTCCAATTTGAGACCACCTCGGCTGACATACCTGAGCTTTTGCCCCTTGAGCCTAAGCTCTGTGTCATCGACAATCTTTTCGCCTGGCTTGTCAAAGCGTTGGCCATCAAGGAGACCTACAACTAGACCAGCCATAACACCACGCTTGGCCTGCTCTCTGGTATCAAAGAGGCCTTGTTTGAAGGCAAGCACATCGACTCTTTCCTTAGGCATGAAGACGCAACCTTTCTAGTATCTCAATAATTTTTTCAGGCTTAAAACCCTTGTCCGCTTCTAGTTGGCGGAAAATAGCTCTCGCCTTATCAAGGGAGTCATTCAAGATAGTGTAGGATTGTTCAAGCCCCAGTAGACTGGGATAAGTAGCCTTTTCAGCTGCCAAATCCTTCTGCGGGGTCTTACCTAAATCTTCAAAAGAAGCCGTTACATCAAGAATGTCATCACGAACCTGGAAGGCTGTCCCAACTAGCAGTCCAACCTCTTCTAACTTATCTAGGGTTTCTGAATCCTGCTCGGCCATGATACCTGCTGCCTTAAAGGGAAAGGCTAAGAGTTTACCCGTCTTATGACTGTGAATGGCATAAACCTGCTCCAGAGTCAGGTCTTGCTCCTCCCCCTCAATATCCAGCATCTGACCGCCAACCATCCCCAAGGTCCCAGAAGCCTGGGAGAGCTCAGCAATCACCCTCAGAGCAAGGTCAGGTCGCAAATCAACCTGGGCAATCAAGCCATAGGGATCGAGAAAGAGACTGTCCCCCGCTAGAATGGCTGTTGCCTCGTCAAACTGCTTATGATTGGTCAGACGACCCCGGCGATAATCATCATCATCCATGGCAGGCAGGTCGTCATGAATCAGACTGCCTGTATGAATCATCTCCAAGGCTGCCGCCACCTGATAGTGGGCTTCCTGCAGCTCAATTCCGAAACCTTCTAAGGTCTCAAGCAGTATCAAAGGACGAATCCGTTTACCACCCGCATGAACCGAATAGAGAATGGCTTCTTGCAACCTTGGCGAGACCTGTTCTTGATCATAGAAGCTGCTTAGGACAGTAGCAATTTTTTCACGTTTATCCATTGGTTTCCATCTCTGCTTCGCTACCATCGGCCTGCATAACCTTAACCAAGGTCTTTTCAGCATCCTCTAGAGTCTTTTGCAGGTCCTTAGAGAGCACCATGCCTTTCTGAAATTCTGCGATGGCTTCTTCCAAAGGAACATCGCCGTTTTCTAACTTGGTGACAATGGCTTCAAGGTCCTGTAAATTTTCTTCAAATGTTTTCTTCTTGCTTGGCATTTTCTACCTCTACTTCTACTTGACCATCCTTCATCTGCAGGGTCAGCTGGTCGCCCTGCTTCATGTCTTTAACACTGGTGATTGCTTTCTTATCTTTTTGGACAATGGCATAGCCCCGAGCCACGATCCGACTGGTATCTAGAGAAATCAGGGCATCTTGGGCCTTCTCAAATCGGGCCAGAAGGCTGTCATACTGATTGGCCATATTGGCCTTGAGCAGGCGTTCCTGCTGGCTCAATCGCTCCCTTTGCCGCTCTAAGCGTCCTCCTAAATCAAGGCTGGTCAGTCTCTGACTGAGCAAGCCCTGCTCCTGCTGAGCCTGATTCAAGCGGTAGCGCATCTGGTTGGTCAAATCAACTGTCAAGCGATCTAGCTTCTGGGTATGAGCATCGTAGAGCCGCTCAGGTTGACGAAAGATAACCGATTGGTTGAGCTTGGCTAAGTGCTCACCCTCCTGCCGAATTCTGCGATTAGTGGCCTGGTAGGCCCGCTGACCAGTCTCACGCAACCAGGCTAGAATGTCTGCCTTGGTCACAGGGGTAGCTAATTCAGCCGCCGCTGTCGGAGTCGCTGCCCGCCTATCGGCCACATAGTCTGCCAGAGTGGTATCTGTTTCGTGACCGACACTAGAGATGACTGGCAGGCGGGATTCGAAGATGGCCTGAACCACCACTTCTTCATTGAAGGCCCAGAGGTCCTCAATGGAACCACCTCCCCGACCGATAATCAGGAGGTCCAAGTCATCCCGTTGGTTGGCCGTGGCAATATTTTCAGCCACAGCCTGGGCACTGCCTTCCCCTTGAACCTTGGTGGGAAAGAGCAGAATCTCCACGCCCGGAAACCGCCGGCTGACTGTCGTGATGATGTCACGAATTACGGCCCCGCTGGCACTAGTGACCACACCGATTTTCTTGACAAATTGAGGCAGGGCCTGCTTGTGCTCAGCCGCAAAATAGCCTGCCTGGGTCAATTTTTTCTTGAGCTGTTCAAATTGAACCGCCAGGGCTCCAATACCATCTGGCTCGGCCCGCTCGATAATAATAGAATAGGAACCATTGGGCTCGTAGATCTGGACACGACCGACAACATTGATTTTCATGCCCTCTTCAAGCTCAAAGCCCAGCTTGCGAAAAACACCTGCCCAGATAGTTGCCTGGATGACGGCCTTCTCATCCTTAAGCGAGAAATATTGATGGTTGGGCCGCTTGCGGAAATTGGATACCTGCCCTGTCAAGTAAACTCGCTCCAGATAAGGATCTCGGTCAAATTTTAACTTAAGATATTTAGTCAGGGAACTGACTGACAAATAATCTGACAAGTGCTACCTCCCAATTGATTTTAACAGCGAATGTTAGTTTATATTATAGCAAATTTTGTCTCAGAGAGCCATGAAAATGTATAAAATGAAGCTTAATTAAGAGAATTGCTTTAAATTTATACAGAATCGAAAGAAAGTTGAAAACAACAGAAGGCCTTAACCCTTTCAGTTCTCTGTATTGCCAGCTTTTGGATTTCAATAGTCAGCCTCTCGACTCAGCCTTGATTTCTAAACAAGGTCGCAAAAAGTATAAAAACTCCTCTCCTCTTTCAGCCATTAGGACTTTCTGCCTCTTAAAATTAATCAAGTATAGCAACAAACGTTTTATCAATTCTCATAAGCTCTGATTTCGGCAATCGCTAGAGATGGTTAAGGAACGTAGTTTCCGCTAACGCCCAAACTGCATCAATAGCTCTAAACTCTACTTCGTTAAAAATAACTTGTCTTGTTAAGAGCTATAGAAAAAACTAGCCTGACTGGCTAGCTCTATGATCGTTTATTCTGATTTGGTGAAAGCATTATCTTTATCATACTTGTATTGGCTGTAGTCGATATCCTGGCCATCTTGGTTCTCCCACTGGATAGGATAGAGGATCTTGCCGTCATCGCTGAGTTTATAGCCAAGGTCGTAGCCTGAATTTAGGGTTAATTGTCCTGGAAAAACATTCCCTGAAGCATTAACGATTCTAAAAGTCGTATCATCAACTGAAAGGGTCGAAGTGATAACCCCAGAATTCTGCGTGTAGCTGCCATCGCTGACTTGGGTATTAACCGTCACCGTTCCATCTTCAGCAAAAGTCAGGGTTACGGTCGCTCCCCCTTGCGTTCCTGTCCAAGTGCCGATGAGGTTTTTAGGAAGAAGTTCGTCGTCGCCCAGCTTATCATCAGCATCTGGTTTGGAATCTGCCTGACTGGACTTATGCTGGAAGGCGGCCTTAGCAGTGGCTTCATTTTGCGCAGCCCGATGAGAGGCTCTGAAATGCAGAAAAATAAATAGCACTAAGAGTAGCACACCCACAGTAGAAGCAATGATAATCAAGGTTTGCTTCTTCTTCTTTTTTTCGTAGGTATCCTGTAAACGCATATCATAACGAATCTTTTGCACCATTCGTTTTTCAGCCGTGATGTACTTTTGATAATCGCCTTTTGCTCGGTCCAAAAGAAATTGAATTTCCTGACGGGATTGATCATCATCAGCTGTCACTAGGGCATCTTGTAGACGGGTCACACGATCTTCCAGTTCCTTTTTAACTCGTGGGTCACCCAGACCTTGGACACCGCTTTTCCCGATATCCTGTCTGTAATCATCCTCAAAATCTTTCATTTGCTACTTATTCCTTTTTCTTGGCATACTTTCCCATATTGTAACCTCTTTCAGAAAGTTTTTCAAGATAATACTGTTGCAAGGCCTAGAATGGAGCCACCCAGCTAGGAAATTGACTGTTTTTCTAGCTGACAGTCACCAAACCAAGCAGACCTACTTAAACCCCAAGTGCCTCAAGCTAGGAAGCCTCATGGGAGCCCAGTAATTAGGACGGGCACATTATCTGACTTTTTGGGTAGAAAGTTGCTGGAAGCAGGCTTGTCACTGCAAAAAAAGTGACCACTGCTCCATGAGCAGGGTCACCTTTTCTTTAATTTTTGAAGGCTTCCACCAAGGCCTTAAATTCTTCATTGGTCAAGGTGATTCCCTTGCCCATCTTGGTGTGGTCGGGGCTCCAAGAGCGGATGTCGTACTTGGCTGGAGCACCATTGAAGCTGACCCGATTAAGTTCCTTGGTCCAACCCTTGTCGTTTTCTGAGAGAACCAACAGTTTCTCCTCAATTTCAAATGTAAATTCTGCCATAAATTTGTCCTTTCATAAGATACCACGGAGCAAAGCCACCTTCTTGTCCATACAAGAGCTGGCTGACGGCAATCACTAGGGTGGTTTGCCTAAACTTCTTACTAAGCCAGATAATCAAGCATCATCGGCTCTCTTATCTGGCTGTCGCTAATTGATAAATAAAGCCACCCAGCACTCCTAGTCTTGGACCTTGCGGACAGCTTCAATTATTTATTCGTAATTGCCGGCCAAAGTTAAGCTCAAGCTCGGACAGTTTTGCTGGATCCATCTTTTTGATAGAGGTTAACCAGTCCCTCCTTGCAGGCCCGAACCATATCGCCTGGTTGAACCGCTTGAGGAACCGTAATGGTCAAGAGCTCCATCGGATTTGGTGCCCGATCAATCTTATTACCTTCGGCATCGTGCAGGTCTTCGATATTGGTTTCAAAATGACGGAAGCCTGGACCGTAGAACTCAACCCGGTCACCTTCCTTGATAACATTACGCTGACGGATGGTGGCCGTCATGGTCTTTTCATTGAAGGAGACAACTTCGGCGATAAATTTATATTGAGGAATCTTGCGACGGGCCCCAAAGAGTTGCTCGTTTTCAGTTGGCGTTTGGTAATAGAAGCCAGTAGCCAATTCGCGTTGGGCCACCTTCCAGAGTTCGTCAATCAAGTCCTCCTTGATAGCCTCAAATTTTTCTGGACTTTCCATATAGGCATCCACCGCTGCCTTATAGCAGTTAGTTACGGTTGAGACGTAGTGGATAGACTTCATCCGACCTTCGATTTTCAGGCTATCCACGCCATTTTCAATCATGTCGGGAATATGCTCAATCATACACATATCAACGGCTGACATGGAGTAGTCCTCGGGGATTTCACCTTTGAGACTGTGACGCTCTTGGCCGAAGGGCATATCGTAGAGGTCGTACTTCCAGCGACAGGATTGGGAGCAACCGCCACGGTTGGCATCGCGGTGACTCATGTGGTTGGACAGAGTACAGCGACCAGAGTAGGAAATACACATAGCCCCGTGGACAAAGGCCTCAATTTCGACATCGGTCCGACGACGAATTTCAGCCAGTTCTTCCATGTTGACTTCACGAGCCAAAACAACCCGAGTCAGACCGTAGTTACTCCAGAATTTGAAGGTTTCAACATTGGTTGCTGAAGCCTGAGTGGACAGGTGAATGTCCAGACCTGGTGCCTCGGTCGCACAGATCTCAATCAGGGCTGGGTCAGAGACGATGACCGCATCCAGTCCCATGTCTCGCAATTGGCGGAACCAAGCGCCAGCTCCCTGCTCATTGCCTTCGTGGGTGACCATATTGGCCGCTACATAGACCTTAGCCCCATGCTCATGGGCAAAGTTAATCCCTTCTTGCATATCTTCCATGCTAAAGTTACCAGCTCGACTACGTAGGCCATACTGTTGGCCACCAACAAAGACAGCATCGGCCCCGTAGAGAACGGCAACCTTTAATTTTTCCAAGGTCCCAGCCGGTGAGAGCACCTCAGGACGTTTCTTGACATTTGTTAACATATCTATCTCCTCTGCACTTGAAACAAAAAGCTAAATTTGCACTATTTTAGTGACTAAGCCCTTTGACGCAGTGGTTGATTGGAAGTCCTTATCCCCTTCGGGATAGTGGCCATCCTAATCAACTGTGCGGAGGCGGGACGACAAAATCGATTTGGTAAAATCACGATTTTTGTCCCGCTCTCAGTTTCTTATTCAGCCCTTCTATTCTAAAGCAAATCCCCCTAAAAATCAAGGAAAGGAGCTGGCCGAGAATGGGTGGAAAAGCTTATGCAGATGAGTAAAAAGTAAAAAAGAACCTAGCAGATGCTAGATTCTGAAACGGACGGTTAGCAGCTTGTAAGCGGGTTTATTTTGGACCAATGCCTTATTTTTTTCTGCGAATTAAGACTAATATGATAAGAAGGCAAAGGGATGATAGCAGACCTAGCAGTGCACTTTTAGTAGTTTCATCCATAAAAGATTCCCCCTTCAACCTAGGACCAAAACAGCTCATAAAGAGCCAACAAAACTATTATTAACCAGACCGAAGCGGATGATAGTCTTTTAAGTTTATCGTTCTTAGAAATCCTTTGAAAAATTGTATCTAAAACTAGCAAGATTATCCAAAGGACAAAAATTACAAGATATTTCATTAAGATTATCCCCAACAAGTTAATTCTCTGAAACTAAATTCACTTACTCTATGAGAAATCGCCACATTCCATTTATTTTCCTTTTTCCTGATTGACGAGCCGAAGCACTTCTAAGATAAGAATTGCTGATACTCCTCCAATAATTCCGTAAACCTTTTATGTCTTTCATTATATCAATTGAAATTTCTCCGAAAGTAATCAAAATCAATCCTTTTTGATTTTGCCATTCCAATAACTCTACGATAAGACGAAAATTCTCCTTATTTTGAGTAGAAAATTAGTCTTTGGGCAGTTAAGACTTGTTTGGCTTACAAGCGATTTAATCTCAGGGGAATTGGCAAGACAAGATTGACATGAGACTGGTCCTCGTGACCAATAATCTCCTCAAATACAACAAGAGAAGCAACCAAACCAAAAAATAGAATCGGAGTTATAACTATGCTATAAAGTAAAAAAAATTATTAATGGCTTTACTTTTTTCTAAAAAATAAGACAATCGCTGAGACAGTAAAAAAGCCAGCAACTATAATTGCGAATAACTTCATAGTAGACCAAAAAGCATATAGACTTAGGAGACTCATCGTTAATAACAAAATAATAGGCGACCACTTATTTTGTTTTCTATCATCTTTCATTTTAATACTTTTACCTCAGTATGATTGATACAAATCGTAAATTCCCTTAGCTGTTTGTCCCCCCATAGCTGCAACAGCAAGAGCACAGGCAGGAGGACAGGCAACTGTAGACATCGCAGCAATACCATATCCTCCCATGTCTAACATATCATCACTAAATGCATCCCCACCTGCTCTTTCTCTTAAATCATCATTTTTTACGATTTCGAAATTATCAAATGCAACAGTATTTAATTTTGATGTATACATATATCTACCCCATGTTTATAAAGATAACATAACTATTTAAACTGATATTTAAGACATTAGTTTCCGCTAATCCAAAAGAGACTTGTACTCTAAACAGATAGCTCCAATACCAACACCAATGGCCACAGTTGTTATAAGAGGAGCTGTAGCTGCGAAAGCGAGAGCCGTACCACAAGCACCAAGTGAAATAGCAGCATTTTGCAAGACTCCATCCATATCAGTTCCGCCTTCAATATTTGAAAGAACTGGTCTATCCGCTACTTCAAACTTATCAAAAGCCATGGTAGCCAATGCTGCTGTATTCATAAAATTCTCCTTATTCTAAATCACCAGAGTTTCAGCAAGTCTCTCTAGCAACGAAATCTTTTACGTCCCTCATCCTATCACTTAATTTTTTCTCAATCAAGACCTTCTCGGAAGCTTTAATTAGAACGTTAATATTCCATAAAAAAAAACATAAATTTTTCTGACAATTAATGCTAAAGATGGGGGCCTTAGCTACTAAACAAATTACAAGACAATAACAAAAAAGCAAGGGTTGAATTATAGTTTCGTCTTTGATTTTTACACTATTAGTTCCCTTTGGGACTAGGCAAAATTGGCCAATAGAACTTGTTCTCCCCATCCATCCTAACACTCGTCAGATAGGAACAACTTTTTTATCCTTTAGTCATCATGAAGCTGATAGTAGTAAATATGGTCCATAGCCCCCTTCGTCTAAGACCAGAACAAGTCAGGGCATAGAGGGCTAGAAGTATTATCAATAAGAATAGGGAGACCGAAAATAGGGCCTTTAATTTCTCATTTTTGGAACACCTATTGAAAATGGTCGTTAAAATGACCAAAAGTAGCCAAAGAATAAAAAGATTGTACTTCATGATAGGTTTCTGCCTTTCTATAAATGCCTACTGAGCCAATCAGGCCGGGCTCTTCACCTGCTTTACTTTTTCTTCTGATTCAAGATCTGGTTGCCTGCCCCCTAGAACCATGATGGTCCATAATCCTCCGATAATGGCCTATGACCTCTTCTCCTCCCACAGCTGGCTAGGTGAAAATTTACTGGATCGTTTTTTATTGGCAAGAAGATTGGTCAAATTTATGATGCCAGCTCTTAGGCTGAACATTCCTGCTTCTCTGTCTGCTAGTCCCGACAAACTACAGCCCTAGGCCTAGCGGGCAAAGCGTGCTATAATAATTCCCATGACTAAGAAAAATCTGCTCAAGGGGGAGCGTATTGACCAGCTCTTCTCAACTGATGTAAAAATTATTCAAAACAAGGAAGTTTTTAGCTACTCAGTGGATTCGGTTCTGCTTTCTCGTTTTCCCAAATTTCCTGCCAAGGGACTGATTGTTGACCTCTGCTCTGGCAACGGGGCGGTTGGCCTCTTTGCTTCCACCAAAACCAAGGCCAAGATTATGGAGGTGGAACTGCAGGAAAGGCTGGCAGATATGGGCCAGCGCTCCATTGAGCTCAACGGGCTGTCCGATCAAGTGACCATGGTCAATGATGACTTGAAGAATCTCATGAACCACGCCCCTCGCTCGAGGGTGGATTTGATTCTCTGCAACCCACCCTATTTCAAGGCGACAAAGACCTCTAAGAAAAATGCCAGCCAGCACTACCTCTTGGCTCGCCATGAAATTGCCACCAACCTTGAAGAAATTTGTCAGGTCAGCCAACAGGCCCTGAAAACAAAGGGACGCTTGGCTCTGGTCCATAGACCAGATCGCTTTCTGGAAATCATGGACACTCTGGAAAAATACAAGCTGGCCCCCAAGCGGGTACAATTCGTCTATCCCAAGGCCGATAAGGAAGCCAATATGATTCTGGTGGAGGCCATCAAGGACGGCTCCTTGGACGGGCTCAAGATTTTGCCACCGCTGGTTGTTCACAAGCCTAATGGTGACTACACCGATGCCATTCATGACATCTATTTTGGTCCCAACCACAAGGCCTATATGTATGTTCTCAAGTGTGCCGATGGTAGCCTCTATACGGGTTATACGACCGATTTGGACAAACGTCTGGCCACCCACAATGCCGGTAAGGGAGCCAAATACACCAAGTCACGCTTGCCAGTCGACTTGCTCTATTACGAGACCTTCAACCACAAGAACGCCGCCATGTCAGCTGAAGCCAAATTCAAACTCAAGACTCGAGACGAAAAATTAGAATACATTCAAGAACATAAGAATAAGGAGTAGGCTAGGTGCCTGCTCCTTGTTTTATTTTCAATTTTTTTGTTCTATCAAAGCAAAAGAAAAAACAGACCATAGTTTTTCTCTAATTTATCTTCGACCTAGGATGGAAAGTTTTTTTACTTATTAAGCCATTTTTTCTAATCTAGAGTCGATTTAATAAGTTTTTTCATAACAAATCCTGTCCTTTTCACTCCTTAACTGCCTCTAGGAGCTCAATCAGTCGCTGGGTAGCGTCTGCTAGGACAGCTGCTTTGGGATAGGCGTAAGAGACGTGGAAGGTGAAATTATCCTCGGGGACAAGGGGGATTTTGACTAGGCCCTCAATGTCTGAAAAGAGGACAAAATCGGTGAGAAAGGTGATGCCTAGGTTCTCCCGCACCAGCTGGCCAATCATGGAGGCCTCGCTCAGTTTTAGTAGGACCTTGGCCTGGTTATGGTATTTTTCATTGAGCTGCTTAAAGGCCTCCAGATGGGTGTGGCCTTCATCCAAGAGGATAAAGGATTCGCTCAGAACCTCTTGAAAGGAGAGGCTTTCTTTCTGGGCCAGAGGATGTTTTTCTGACACCATAATATAAAAGGACCGCTGGTAGAGTTCTTTGGTAACTAGCTTGGGATGTTCCAGGAAAGTAAGACTGCCCAAGAGACTGAAATCCAAGTCCCCAGCAATCAACTCTTGCAGGAGGTCCACCGATCCATCTCCCACCATACTAAAGGCCGACAAAAAGGAGAGGTCAGCCCCTCGGCCAATCAGCTGGGAGAGAATTCGAGCTCGGATAATAGGAGGGAAACCAAGCTTGATGACCTTTTGATTGGCACGCTCAATTTCTTTCTTGGATTGGCTGACTTCTTCTAAAATATGCTCAATATGCTGGGCTAAAGTTTGCCCCTGCTGGGTTAGAATTACCGAGCGATGGGAGGGATCCTTAATGAAGAGGTCACAATTGAAATAATCTTCCAACCTCTTGACCGCATAGGTAATGGTGGGCTGGCTGACCTTAAAAGACTGGGCCACCGCCGTGAAGGAATTGAGTTTGGCTAATTCTTGAAAATACTGAAAATCTTTTAAATTCATGAGAGCCTCCAGCCCTATTTTACCACAAAGCCCAGTTCCTTATAAATAATATTTATAATAATTCTTCTGTTTGACTATAAGATTTTAGGGGGACTATAATGGGCGACAACTCGTCAAGAGTTATCCTATTATATATTTATCAGAGGAGAATTTTCATGAAAGCACATGACATTTTGAATAACCCTTTTCTTAACAAGGGAACTGCCTTCACTATGGAAGAACGTAAGGAACACGGCCTGATTGGTCTCTTGCCCCCATATGTTCAAACGATTGAAGAACAGGCTGACCAAGCCTATCAGCACTATCTGCAAAAGCCATCGGATTTGGAAAAACGCCTTTTCTTGATGGAAATTTTCAATACCAACCGCACCCTCTTCTACTACCTCTTCAACCAACATATTGTTGAGTTCAACCCAATCGTCTATGATCCAACTATCGCTGACACCATTGAAAACTACAGCCAACTCTTCGTTGACCCCCAATATGCAGCTTATTTGGACATCAACCATCCAGAAAACATCGAAGAAACCCTGAAAAATGCGGCTGGCGACCGTGATATTCGCTTGATTGTGGCGACCGATGCCGAAGGGATTCTGGGTATCGGTGACTGGGGTGTCCAAGGGGTGGATATCTCTGTCGGTAAACTCATGGTCTATACCGCTGCTGCTGGTATCGACCCAGTATCTGTCATGCCTTTAGTGATTGATGCCGGTACCAATCGCCAAGAACTCTTGGATGACCCCATGTATCTGGGTAACCGTCACCAACGGGTGCGCGGTGACAAGTACTACGACTTCATCGATAAATTCGTCCAAACCGCAGAAAGTCTCTTTCCTAAACTCTACCTGCACTGGGAAGACTTCGGTCGCTCTAATGCCGCAACCATTCTTGATAAGTATAAGAAAGACATTCCAACCTTCAACGATGATATTCAAGGAACTGGTATCGTTGTCCTTGGTGGTATCTTCGGTTCCTTGGACATTACGGGTGAAAAATTGACGGACCAAGTTTACCTCTGCTATGGTGGTGGTTCTGCCGGTGCTGGTATTGCTTCACGGGTTCACGCTGAAATGGTAGCCGAAGGACTTTCTGAAGAAGAAGCCTACAAGCACTTCTTTATGATTGACCGACAAGGCCTGCTCTTTGATGACATGGAAGATTTGACACCAGCTCAAAAGCCATTTGCCAAGAAACGTGCGGACTTTGCCAATGCTGATGAGCTGACCGACCTGCTTCAAGTTATTAAGACCGTTAAGCCAACTATCCTGGTCGGTACTTCTACCAATGCTGGTGCCTTCACCAAGGAAGTGGTTGAGGCTATGTGTCAAAACACTGAGCGTCCAGTTATCTTCCCAATTTCTAACCCAACTAAGAAACTGGAAGCAACCGCTGAACAAGTTATCGAATGGTCAGACGGCAAGGCCTTCGTTGCAACCGGTGTCCCTTCTGGAACGGTTTCCTACAAGGGCGTTGACTATCAAATCGGTCAAGCCAACAACGCTCTCATCTACCCAGGTCTTGGCCTTGGTATGCTGGCTTCTGAAGCTAAGCTCCTGACGGATGAAATGATTGGTGCTGCTGCTCATTCTCTCAGTGGTCTGGTTGATCCTGGTCAAGCAGGGGCTCCTGTTCTGCCACCATTCCAATATGTTGCTGAAGTTTCTATCAAGGTTGCTGAAGCTGTTGCTAAGATGGCCCAAGAACAAGGCCTTGCTCAAGCCAAGGAAACTGACATGGCCAAGGCTGTTCGTGACCTCAAGTGGTATCCTCAATACTAATTGGAGGTTTCGACCGATCATGAAAAAACTCAATGAGATAAAAATTTCCGGTGTCAGCCTGCCCCTCTATGCGGGTCTAGTTGTCATCTTGGCCATTGCAATCGCTCTGGGTAAGCTGCCACTAAATATGCTGGGCATTACCTTTATGCTAGTGCTGCTAGGCCACCTCTTCTACTGGATTGGACAAAAGACACCAATCTTTAACACCTATCTAGGTGGAGGCTCTGTCATGACCCTGCTCTTGGCGGCCCTGCTCAATAGCTTCCATATTATTCCCAAAAATGCAGTGACCGCCACCAATACTTTTATGAATGGTAGGGGCTTCCTAGATTTCTACATTGCTGCCCTGATTTGTGGGGCCATCCTAGGGATGAACCGCAACCTCCTCGTTAAGGCCTCCGCTCGTTTTATTCCAATTTCTCTTGTCACTATGGTCGTTGGTTTTCTGGCAACCGGTGGGATGGGTGTCCTTCTGGGCCAAGGCTTTGGTCATTCGGTCCTCTATATCTCCATGGCTCAGATGGCTGGTGGTGTTGGGGCCGGGATTACGCCGCTCTCGCAAATCTATGCTAGTTCTCTGCACACAAACAGTCAGGTCATCTTTAGTCAGCTGGCACCGGCAACGACTCTGGGGAATCTCTTTGCTATCATTGGAGCCATTATCCTGGCCCGTAGCTTTGCTAAAACCAAGTACAATGGTCACGGAGTTCTGATTGATGTGGATAAGTCTGAACTGGAAAAGCCAAAATTAGAACTGGATGCTGGTAAAATCGGTGTCGGTCTCTTGTTTGCCTTTGGGATTGCCCTAGTCGGAGCTATCCTCAATAACTTTGTCCCCAAGGTTCACGCTTATGCCTTTATGATTATCGTTGTCTTCATTCTCAAGGCAACCAATGCCGTGCCAAAATCTTTGGAAGATTGCGTGGTCATGTTCAATCAAGTCATCATGACCAATTTGACCCACGCTGTCTTGGCTGGGATTGGTCTCGCCATGATGGATTTGAGCATCCTCTTTAAGACCATGACGCCTAGCTTTGCCATTCTCAGTCTGACCTCTGTTGTCTCCATGGGACTGGCTAGCTGGTTCTTGGGTAAGATTTTCGGCCTCTTCCCTGTTGAAACAGCCATTGGAGCTGGTATGATTAACAACTCCATGGGTGGTACTGGGAATATCGCTGTCTTGTCAGCCGCTGACCGGATGGAAATGATTGCCTTCGCCCAAATGGCCAACCGGCTGGGCGGTGCCATCGTCCTAATTCTGGGTGGTATCCTGGTACAGGTCTTTAGTTAAACTAAAAGTAGCCCTATCATTTTGGTAGGACTACTTTTTTCTATATCTGATTTTTCTTACTGACTGCGACTAAGCGTGAATTCCCCATGGTAACCGGCCTCTTGGGACATATTGTCAGCTGTGAAATCCTGGTCAGGTTGGATCTGCCAAAAGATTGGTTTAATGGTATCACCATCAATCTTTACACCGTAGCCGAATTTGATCGGTCCACCGGTGCCACCCAATTCAGCACCTGGTAATAAGTAGCTGGATTGATCGGCTGGACTGATGTCCTGATAAAGATAGAGGCCAGAAGAGATTTCTTTCAAGCTACCAACCGTGAGACTAATATTATCTTAGTCAATAGTCACATCAATCTGACCATTTTCTTGAAAAGTCATGGTGACAGCATAATTGTTGACGGGGGTCTGACCCTGCCAGGTACCGACTAGGTCACTGGAGATGACCTGACCTGAAGATTGGCCACTTTTCTTGGTAGTGCTATTGGAATCCGCGGAACTAGAAGCTGACTGGCCCTTGTTAGCGGACTCTTTCGCTGATTGAGCAACTTTCGTCTCCTTATCTCCTTGACTACTGGTTCTTTTTTGCTCAGTGAAAACAAAAACGGCTAAAACGATTAGAACGAGGCCTAGCAAGCTAGCTAGCCACTTCCAAAGGGAGCTAGTTTTCTTAGTAGAACGTCTATCTTGACGACTTGGCATGAGAATCACCTCCTTAAGACAGGTCGATTGTATATAAATATGCTTTTCACTCTTATTATATTCATTTGCAAGTAATTTTGTAAGCCTTTCCTGTCTTTTTAATGATTGGGTCTTTTGGCCTCTGCTTATCTTGTCTTACCTGCTTCTTGATTAACTAATGATAGAAAATATTTTTCACTCTACTCTAGACGGGGCTGCCTCTAAGTCCGCTTCTCCAGCGCCAAGAACTTAAAAGGCCCAACCATTTTTGGTTGAGCCTTTACGATAATTTATAGCTAGGTTTAGCGATCACCCTTATTGCGGATAACGAAGCCATTTTTCTTTTCGCTAGAGGTGCGGTGAGGTCGCTTATTGTCTTTCTTGTCGAAGTCCCTGAAATTCTTATTAGACTTGCGTTTGAAGTCACGGCGACCATTGCCGTCTCGATTATCACGGCGGTAACGATCACGGCCACCACGACCACGATTATTATTGCGGCCACCTTTACCGTCGCCTCGATTAGCACCGGATGGTTTGAAGGGCAGAGGACGCTCGCGAGAGATTTCCACCTCAGGCATGGTTTCTGGATCCTGCACGGTCAGGCTGAGGATATAGAGGGCCAATTCCTCTGGTGAGAATTCTTCAGCCAACTTAAGGGCATCACCCTTGAATTTATCAAAGTTGGAGCGAATACTTTCATCAGAGAAGTCTCGTTCAATTTTCTTGAGGGCAACAGCCTTCTTAGCTTGGAAAGCATCCTGAGCTGAGGCTGGTTTGAGGCCTTTCATGCGTTTCTTGGTCAGATTCTCAATAATAGAGAGATAGCCCATTTCATTTGGAGAAACGAAGGTCACAGACTTACCGGACTTACCGGCACGTCCTGTCCGACCAATCCGGTGGACATAGCTTTCTGGGTCTTGGGGAATATCATAGTTATAGACATGGGTCACACCAGAAATATCTAGGCCACGGGCAGCGACATCGGTGGCTACTAAGATGTCCAGATTATCGTTCTTAAAATCACGAATAACCCGCAGACGTTTGTTTTGATCCAAGTCCCCATGGATGCCCTCTGCTCGGTATCCACGCAGCTTGAGACCACGTGTCAACTCATCCACCCGACGTTTGGTCCGACCAAAGACGATAGACAATTCCGGCTGTTCGACATCAATCAGTCGAGTCATGGTATCAAATTTTTCACGTTCCTTAACTCGGATATAGAATTGTTCAACATTGTCGCTGGTCAACTCCTTGGCAGCAATCTTGACGTGCTCAGGCTCTTTCATGAACTTGACACCAATCCGCTTAATAGCATCCGGCATGGTTGCTGAGAAGAGCAAAGTTTGCCGCTCATCAGGCACATGGCTAATGATGGCTTCAATGTCTTCCAAGAAGCCCATATTGAGCATTTCATCAGCTTCATCCAAGATCAAGGTCTCAATATGATTGAGCTTAAGAGCTTTTCGTTTAATCAAGTCTAGGAGACGGCCAGGGGTTCCGACAACAATGTGGGCACCTGAACGCAGGGCCTTGATTTGCTTGTCAATGCTGGAGCCGCCGTAAACCGAACGGACCTTAACACCCTTTTCACGACCAAAGCGGAAAAGTTCTTCCTGGCTTTGAACCGCCAATTCCCGCGTTGGAGCGATGACTAAGGCTTGAATGACATTATTATCAATGTCAATTTTGTTGAGAGTTGGTAGGCCAAAGGCCGCAGTTTTACCAGTCCCTGTTTGGGCTTGACCGATAACATCCTTGCCTTCTAGGGCTAAAGGAATGGTCAGCTCTTGAATAGGGGATGGTTCAACAAAACCAGCTTTTTCAACGGCTTGCAGAATATCTTCTGCTAAATGTAATTCAGTAAATTTCAATGAATTCTTCTTTCTAAAAGGCAGTGCGAGGCTACCTTATCAGGCTTGAATACTCTTTAAAATTAAGGTTGACCCTTGATTTTCGAGTAAAATAAACAAATTATACTCTTTGAAAATCAGCACTGTCTGATAGACAAAGCAACTCTATGGTTTGAAAAGTCTTGATTTTCATCGAGTATTACACCCACTTGTGCAACCTACTTATTATACCATACTTACCATACTTAGACTAAAATAAACGTCTATCGGTTTGGAAAAGTTAGCTAATGTTCTCTAGGGTTTTCTAAGAGTACTTCTTGACTACTTCAGCTAGCTGGGAATATAAAAAATGAGAAAGGCAAACTTTCCCATTTTTTCTTGTTGGATTCTTTAGTCCTGCTTCCGGCGCAGTCCTAACAGGCTAAAGCCAGCAGTCAGGCTTACGAGGCCTAAAAGTGGCAGGTAAGCATTGCTACTATCCCCTGTGGCTGGCAATTGAGCTCCTGCTGGCGGCGCTGGCTGATAAGCCTTGCCCTGACGAGGCTGGAAGACTACCGTAGTAGTGGTCTTAGGATCCACTGGACTTGGCTGCTTCGGCTCTGGTGTGCTGGTCCTTACCGTATTAGAGCTATAGGTAATTCCATTGACCGTATTGACATAGGTATTGGCAAAGGTCCCGACGGCTATCCGCTTCATCTGTAGGTAGACTTCCGCTTGGAAGGCCGAGTCTACAGACACAGACCGCAAGAAATCTTCCTTGAAGGTCACAACAATTTGGCCATTAGCTTCATCAACTTGCGCTTCTGTATATGAAGTCAAGTCAGTACCCGCCTTGATGATTGTACCATCCTTGAGGGTCAGGTCAACCTTGGCAAAGGCCTTGTATTGGCCCGTGTACTGGTCTCCAGTTTGGTCATAGTCATCGCTAAAGCTGTACTCAAAGAGCTCTTCGGCATGGTCCGCTGGAATGATACCACCGATGAGACGGTAGTTAAAGACCTGATTGAGGGCGATGGTCTGTCCATCCACATTGGTACTATCCGCTGGATCCATGGTCAAGGTCACATCCTTTTCAGGATTAATTTTCGGCACATTATTGACCACTAGGTTGGATTCATAGCCATTGCCAAAGTCTATTTGGTAGGCCCTGTTTTCATAGCTGCCACCCGTCTTACCCATCTCGGCCTTGACCGTCATTGGAGTGACGATGGTCAGGTCAGTTCCGGTAACCACATAGGCATCGTAGAAGGCCTGAGGATCGTCAGCGGTAAAGACTTGGAAGGCTCCCTTAGGGATAATGTTGGCCTTCTTGAGCATGTCTTGAACAGCTGCTGGTGCGGCCTCCAGACTGGCGTAGTCAGCCACGCTGACACCAGTGACCGCCTTGCCGTTGGCATCGGTCAGCTTAATCAGGTCGGTGCGCAAGTCCAGCGCTTCTTCAGGATAGTCATCCACATAGAAGAAGCCTTTTTGGATGATCTCCTTGGCCGATTTATCGCCCTTGTATTGGTCCAGGTCCCAAGTCAATTCATAGTAGTTGGTGGTACCAGCTAGGACGGACTTACCATCAATCACCACACCGTTTTCATTCTTGTTGACCTTGTGCGGGGTGATGTAGTTGTTGCTTGGGTTGTCTGGGTCGTTAGGTTTCCCTGGTGTGGTCACGCGAACGATATTGGATTTAATACCGTAAGCATCATTGACCATCAGGGTGAAGTTATTGGTGTAGGTAGCGCCATCGTTGAGGACTTGTCCCACAACTGTTGGGTAGATAGTCGCCACGGCCTTGGTCAGATCCTGGTTGAGCGCCGCCAAGGTCTCAGCGGTTGCGGTGAAGGTTACCGTATGGGTCATGGCATCATAGCTAGCTTCAAAGCCTGGGCTGGCGACCTTGGTAGCTTCCAGATTAAGTTGGTAACCGCTTGGCAGAGGATCCATCAAGACAAAGGAGGTCGTTTCTGGACGACCGGCTGGCAGGTCTGCTGTCTTCAATTGGAACTTAACCGTCGACTGCTTAGCCACCAGGGTCTTGTCAATATCCAGATCATCCTGGTTTTTGATTTCCTTGGTGACGCCGGGTTGGACCGCTAGTTTATAGTAGTGGTAACGAACCGTTGGCACGCTGACGGGGCCAGGGACAGTCTCATAAACAGGTTCAACTGGTGGGGTTGGCAAGCTTTGGTAGCTTGGCTCGACGGGTTTTTCCGGTTCCTCTTGGTCTGGGGTAGACTGAGGTGGGGTTGGTTCCTTTTCGTAGTTTGGTTCTACAGGTACTGGTTCCAACTCCTTTTCAACCTCATAGGTTGGCTCAACGGGTTTCTCGGGAATGGATTGATCCGGAGTCTTGGTCGGTGGGGTTGGTTCCTTTTCGTAGCTTGGTTCTACCGGTGCTGGTTCCAACTCTTTTTCAACCTCATAGGTTGGCTCGACCGGTTTCTCTGGGATAGATTGATCGGGATTCTTGCTTGGCGGCGTTGGTTCCGGCTCATATTTCGGCTCAACTGGCAGGTCCACCAACTCCTTTTCAACCTCATAGGTTGGCTCATCAGGTTTAGTTGGTTCGACTGGTGGGGTTGGTTTTTCCTTGGTCACCTTAGGGACATTGACTGCCCGAATCTTACCATTAAGGGAATACCAGATATTTGGTTTTTTACCAGCAGTATTATCCTTACCAGGTACCTGTGGCATTTCAGCTAGGCTGAGAACATTGGTCGCTGAGGTTGCCCCCAAGGTGATGTAGTTGTTGGGGCCGGACATTCTGACAGCACCAGCACCATACCAAGAATTAGGAGCATCAGCAGAGTCCCAACCTGAACCAGGCTCACTTGCTCTGGTGTACATGGTGTGAAGGGAACCGCCTTCACCCTTTTTAAAGTTGAGGGTATCGGTCGCATAGATCATGCCATTTTTTTCACCAATGGATGAGCCAGAAATCTTAACGAAGGTACCGCTGTAGTCCTTGGCCATCTCAATGGAATTGTGTTCCCTGTTAAGGGAGGCAACTGATAAGAGGGCATTATCAAAGTCGATGGGATTACCGTCTTCATCGTAGAAGGTGAATTCATTCTTGATAAAGATAGAGGTATCCTTCTCGTTTTGACCCGTATAGGCTGAGGCAAAGACCCCTAGGGTTGGGTCGGTAAAGATGCCCAGCCAAACGTTACCAGTAGGATTTTGGAACTTGGAGTCAGGGTCAACCGTATACTTGTAGACCACCTTAGAAATCTTCTTACCATTGTAGTAAGAGTTTTTTAGGTTGGTATAGGTGGCTGTAGCACTCTGGCCACGCTTGAGGAGGACAGAGGCAAACTTAACTTCTGAACCATTGCTGACAGTGGTTGTCCAACCAGCCTTATCACCGAAATTACCAAAGAGCTCTACTGAGGAGGCCACATCATCAGCCTGCTCCAGATAGGTCACATTCAGATTATCTGGTTGTAGGAGATGGTTATTATAATTTTTCTCATCATGGCTAAAGGCCTCGTCAAGGGCTGATGCTTTCAGCAATTTCCCGTCAGTTACTAGGGAAATCTGAGCATTGGGCTCCAAGTCATAGACCAGACTCTGGGCTGAGGGCTCACTGAGGTTCCCATCTTCATTCTTGTGCTTTTCCAACTCTTCCAGAGCTGCCTTGATTGCGGCTTGTTCATCTTGATAGGCTTGGAGTTTAGCTGGGTATTCCGCTAGGTCCTTCTTGTACTGAGCAAGCTCTTCTTGGTACTTAGACAGTTTGAGTTCATAGTCTGTCTTGGCCTTGGCATTGCGTTCACGGATAGCACGGTTGGCTTCCGTAATTTCGGCATTTTTAGCATTAGCTTCCTGAACTTTCTGCTCATATTCTTGCTTAGCAGCTGCATTGGCTGCTTGCACACGAGCCAGTTCCTTTTCATAGGCTGCTAATTTTTCTTGGTAGTCTGCCTCATTAGCGGCGTTACCAGATTGAGCTGCGGCCAAATCCTTTTGATATTGGGCTAATTTAGCTTCATAGTTAGCCTTAGCTTGCGCATTGCGCTGCTGGATAGCCTCATTTTCGGCCGTGATTTGGGCGTTCTTGGCCGTGTTGGCAGCTAGAGCTTGTTCGTAGGCCTGCTTGGCAGCTGCATTAGCGGCTTGCACGCGCGCTAACTCTTGTTCATAAGCTGCCTTCTTAGCTTGGTAGTCAGCTTCATTAGCTGCATTGCCAGACTGGGCAGCTGCTAAATCTTTCTCATACTGGGCTAACTTAGCTTCATAGTCAGCTTTAGCTTGCGCATTGCGCTGCTGGATAGCTTCGTTTTCTGCCTTGATTTGGTCATTCTTAGCTGTGTTAGCGGCTAGAGCTTCTTCATAGGCCTTCTTAGCTGCGGCATTAGCGGCCTGCACCCGAGCCAATTCTTTGTCGTAGGCTTCCTTAGCGGCGGCGTAGGCTGCTTGACTGTCGGAGTTGGCCTGTTGAACAGCGGCCAAGTCCTTTTGATACTGGGCTAACTTAGCTTCGTAATCGGCCTTGGCTTGCGCATTCTCATTAGTGATCCGTTCCACTTCAGCCTTGTTGGCCGCCAAATCTTGTTCGTATTGGGCCTTCTTAGCCGCGTTTTCTTGATTGATGCGGTCTGTTTCGGCTTGGTTGGCAGCCACTGCTGCCTTATAGTCTTCTGTTGTCTTTTGGATGTCTGCTGCTTGCTTGCTGTAGTCATCCTTGATTTCGGTTTCTTTTTGGTTAGCTTCGTCAGAAGTTTCTACTGTCCCTTTATTGACGGTAGCATCCTGCGAAACGGTCACACCAGCTTCTTGGGCACTTTTAGCAGCTTCGTCAAGCTCACTTGTAGACACATCTACTGACATTGCCCCTGTCTTTTGACCGGCTTGGGCCTGACTTGTCTCGGCTTGCGAACTTGGATTGTCCTGTTTGTCAGGCAGGTTGGTGGCGGGATTCCCAGTCTCCGTCCCAACGACTGCGGTATTAACCCCCGAAGTTGAAGTGGTACTTGTTTCTTCAGCGAGCGCCTTTTGACCTGCTACAGATGCTAAGATAGCAGTTCCTAGTAAGGCACCACAAAGGGTCCTACTGATTTTACTTTTGCGAAACCCAAAAGTCTCTTTTCGTTGCATATTATAATTCCCTCCAATTTACATTTTTGTAACATCTGAAATGTTTCGTTACAATACTATCTATAATAACACTTATCTAGTGATTGTCAATGCAAATGATTGCTTAATCTAGGCTTTATAAAAAATTCAGTTTTATTTCAGTTTTATTTCAAGTTTCCTGGAGGCTATTAAATCTGCTTGAAATTAAACAGATTATCTGTTACTATGACCATGTCACAAGAGGAGCTTTTGCTGAGAATGGTGACAGCTAGGTAGGATTCCTAGCTGGGGCCTAAACTCTTTGAACCTGAACAGGGTAATGCCTGCGTAAGGGATGTGCAAACCAGAGATGAGAGAGCTAACCTTCCTCGTCCCAGTTTTGATTGTGGCAAATCAATTGACATTTGCCCAGTCCAACTGGGTTAGGAAGGATTTTTTTATGCAAAGATCACATGTTGCAGACCTAGCTGAAATTGCTATCTTCGCTGGTTTAGCTATGGTTCTGGATATTTTCACGCAACCTTTAGCCATCGGGCCCTGGATTTCCTTGTCCTTCAAGATGACCCCCATCTTTCTGCTCGCTTTTCGGCGAGGAGCCAAACCTGCTATCATGGCCGGTTTCATCTGGGGCATCCTCCAGGTCGCTCTCGGGCAAGCAGCTGGAGGCTGGCTCAACCTATGGCAAGGTTTCCTAGAATACTTTATTGCCTTTAGCCTGATTGGCTTTGCCGGTCTAATCAAGCCCTGGCTTAACCAAAGCCTGAAAAAAAATCAGACCGTCAAAAGCCTGAGTCTTATGGTAGTAGGAGTTCTCATCGGAAGTCTGGCTCGCTACTGTATTCATTTTATCGCAGGTATCCTCTTTTGGGGCAGCTATGCTCCGAAAGGACAGTCTGCTCTCCTATATTCATCCATCATCAACGGCTCGTCTTTCTTAGGCGAGACCCTGGCCTGTATAGTCGCCCTACTGCTACTCTTTCCTTTTATCAAGAAATTTCTGATTTTAGACTAAGATTACAAAATTGTAGTCAACCTTGACTCTAGATAAATCTATTTTCAAAAACACAATAACCCTAGCGCGAATGAACTGCACCCCAAATGTTAGACAAGAAATCTAACGATTGGGGTGTTTTTCTTATGAAATTACGGTATGAAGACAAAATTGAAATCTATCGCTTGAGGCAATCTGGCTGGACTTGGCAATGCTCAGCCAAAAATTCGGAGTCAATGAATCTGGTCTTAAGTATATGGTAAGGCTCATTGATAAGCACGGTCTAGAGAGTGTTAGAAAAGGTAAGAATCAATACTATCCGTCTGAATTAAAAAAGGA
>NZ_JMLC01000029.1 GCF_000686605.1 Streptococcus sobrinus DSM 20742 = ATCC 33478
TTTCCCATAACGTTAAGTTAGTAAGAGCCCTGAGAGAAGATCAGGTAGATAGGTTAGGAGTGGACGTGTGGTGACACATGGAGCGGACTAATACTAATCGCTCGAGGACTTGACCAAGGTAAGGTTCAGAAGGTATTGACAGTATTGGTTTAGGCTTGATACAATAGATAGGTATTCAATTTTGAGTGAGCACACTCAAGGAGTTAAGTGACGCTAGCCTAGGAGATACACCTGTACCCATGCCGAACACAGCAGTTAAGCCCTAGTACGCCTGAAGTAGTTGGGGGTTGCCCCCTGTTAGATATGGGAGTCGCTTAGCTTTTATCCACCATAGCTCAGTTGGTAGTAGCGCATGACTGTTAATCATGATGTCGTAGGTTCGAGTCCTACTGGTGGAGTTAGGAAGATCGGGAGAGTTCGCTGTGCGAGCTCCTTTTTGTGTTTTTTTCAGGTGTGGTGAACGGATCAATCAGAGGTCAAAGCAGGGAGGCAGCTTGGTCCTTTTTATGCCTCTTGTAGCTTAAGGTCAGAAAGGTCAGATACGATAAAATTTCACAAGGAATAGGGAGGGTGCGATGAAAAGTATTTTTATTTAATTGGAAGTGTGCTACCAGTTAGCATTTTTCTGATTGTAAAGGTTGTGGGAGGAAACAGGTGGTTTCTCCAATAGTTGTTGGCTACATCTGTTTTTCTCAACTTGACCAGTCCTAGTATAAATGGTATGATAATGATTGTTAACTAGTTAAGGAGTTTTCTTATGTCTAAATTAGCAAAAGAATTGGATGGTCTTTTTAATAGAATTTTGATTTTGGCTGAGCATCAAAATGAACTCTTGCTGGGTCATTGTCAGTCCGATTTGGCTTTGACCAACACACAAGAGCATATCTTAATGTTGCTTTCTCATGAGCGCCTGACTAATTCTGATTTGGCTAAGCGGTTGCAGCTTAGTCAAGCTGCGGTTACTAAGGCGGTTAAGGCCATGATTAAGCAGAATCTCTTGGAAACGATTAAAGATGAATCTGATGCAAGAATTAGTTATTATTCTTTGACAGAAGCTGCTAGGGCAGTAGCATTGGAACACGATCAACACCACCAATCAACCTTGTCCGTCTATGACGAGATTTTAGATAATTTCTCGGATGCTGACAAAGAGGTCATCGCAGCTTTTATCAGTAAGTTGGAAGAGGAGTTTAACCACTAATGCGCTATATTACTGTAGAAAATTTATCCTTTCAATATGATTCTGATCCAGTTCTTGAAGGAATTCATTACTATTTGGATAGCGGTGAATTTGTCACCTTAACGGGAGAAAATGGTGCGGCTAAATCAACCTTAATCAAGGCAACCTTGGGGATTCTCAAACCAAAACATGGTCAGGTTAAGATTGCCAAGCTCAATAAGAATGGAAAAAAGTTGCGTTTAGCCTACTTACCCCAGCAGATTGCGAGTTTTAATGCGGGTTTTCCGTCTACGGTTTATGAATTTGTCAAATCGGGACGCTACCCTAGGAATGGCTGGTTCCGACGGTTGACTAAACATGATGAAGAGCATGTTAAGGTTAGCTTGGAATCGGTTGGTATGTGGGAAAATCGTCATAAGAAAATTGGTGATTTGAGTGGGGGTCAAAAACAGCGGGCGGTTATTGCTCGGATGTTTGCCTCTGACCCAGATATTTTCGTCCTGGACGAGCCTACGACTGGGATGGATGCTGGGACGACTGAGACCTTTTACGAATTGATGCACCACAGTGCCCATCAGCATGGCAAGTCTGTCCTGATTATTACCCACGACCCAGAGGAGGTCAAGGACTATGCTGATCGCAATATTCATCTGGTGAGAAATCAGGATTTGCCTTGGCGTTGTTTCAATATCCATGATAGTGAGGAGGCTTCTGGGAATGCTTGAGATTTTGCAGTATGAATTTATGCAGCGAGCCCTCTTAGCTGTTATTGCCATCAGTATTTTCTCGCCAATATTAGGTTTGTTTCTAATTTTGCGTCGACAGAGCCTGATGAGCGATACCTTGAGTCACGTATCCTTAGCAGGAGTTGCCTTCGGAATCCTACTGGGTTGGAATACGACTTGGTCAACGGTCTTAATTGTAGTGATTGCGGCCCTTGTCTTAGAATACCTGCAGACGGTTTATCACAATTATATTGAAATTTCGACGGCCATCCTCATGTCTTTGGGTTTGGCTATCTCCTTGATTGTGGTTAGTAAGACCAGTAGCTCTAATATCAGTTTGGATCAGTATCTTTTCGGGTCTATTATTACCATCAGTCAGGGGCAGGTGCTGGCTCTCTTTGCGATTGCTGCCCTTGTCTTACTCTTGACCCTCTTTTGTCTTCGTCCCATGTATATTTTGACCTTTGATGAGGATACGGCCTTTGTTGACGGTCTGCCCGTTCGTTTGATGTCGGTAGCCTTTAATATTGTTACCGGAGTGGCGATTGCATTGATGATTCCAGCAGCTGGTGCCCTTTTGGTTTCGACCATTATGGTCCTACCTGCCAGCATTGCTATGCGTCTAGCCGATAGCTTTAAGGGGGTTATTCTCACGGCTATTGGTGTTGGTTTTGTTGGCATGCTTATGGGGATTATCCTTTCCTACTATTGGGAAACACCGGCTAGTGCTACCATTACTATAATTTTTGTTGTTATGTTTTTGCTGGTTAGTCTGCTAGATCGCTTGATTAAGGATTGAGAGCCAGGTTTAATTTTGAGGTCTCTGGATGCCTGATTAGCTAGAGTTTGGAGTTTCGGTACGAAATGCTTGTTCATCGCTTCAGGTCGGTATTTGGAAAAATAGAAAAGGTCGGGATGCATGTGCATCTCGGCCTTTTGGTAGTCTATTCTAAAAATTAGTAAGTGAGGACGAAGTATTTTTTCTTTCCGCGGCGGATAACGGTTAGTTCTTGGTCAATTTTATCGCTATCAGAGAGTTGGTAATCCAAGTTTTGAATCCGCTCGCCATTGAGGTAGATGGCTCCGTTTTGGACATCTTCGCGGGCTTGGCGTTTGGAAGAAGAAATGCCGCTCTTAACCAGCATTTCTACAATGTTGTGATCGTCGTCCGCCTGGACGGAGTAGCTAGGAACACCGCTCAGTCCTTGTTTGAGCTCTTGGGCCGAGAGGGCCTTGATATTTCCGGCAAAGAGTTGCTCGGTGATTTTCAAGGCTTCTTGGTAGGCTTCTTCTCCGTGGACTAGGGTCACGACTTCCTTGGCCAAAATTTTTTGGGCAAGGCGTTCGTGGCGAGCAGCGTTGAATTTTTCTTCGATTTGGGCAATTTCATCTAAAGGTAGGAAGGTGAAAATCTTGAGGAAACGAACGGCATCCTCGTCCATGACATTGAGCCAGAATTGGTACATCTCGTAAGGAGAGGTCTTGTCAGCGTCCAACCAGACAGCGTTGCCTTCGGACTTACCGAATTTCTTGCCGGTCGCATCTGTAATCAGGGGCACAGTGATGACATGGCCAGTTTTATCAGCCTTACGACGAAGAAGTTCAGTTCCGGCGGTCATATTACCCCATTGGTCGGAACCACCGATTTGCAGGGTGACATTGTATTTTTGATTGAGCTCGTAGAAGTCGTAGCCTTGCATGATTTGGTAGGCAAACTCGGTGTAGGAAATTCCGGTTTCAATCCGTTTTTTCACCGATTCCTTGCTCATCATGTAGTTGACGGTGAAGTATTTACCGACATCCCTTAGGAAATCAATGAAGCTGATGGACTCAAACCAGTCGTAGTTATTGGCCATGACAGCCCTGTTTTCACCATTTTCAAAGTCTAGGAAGCGAGAGAGTTGCTTTTGAATCTTTGCCCCCCAACCTTGAACGGTTTCCTTGGTTTGCAGGCTGCGTTCGGTATCCTTAAAGGAAGGGTCCCCAATCAGTCCAGTTGCTCCCCCAACCATTGGGTAGGGCTTGTGGCCAGCCAATTGAAGGTGACGACAAACTAGGATTGGAACCAAGTGGCCTAGGTGGAGGCTGTCAGCGGTTGGGTCATAACCTGAGTAAAATGAAAGGCTACCTTCCTCCAGGGCTTTTTTTAGGGCTTCTTCGTCAGTGGTTTGGAAAACCAAGCCACGTTCTTTCAATTCGTCAAAAATTGTCATAATTCTCTCCAATAAATATAATAGTAAGCCCATTATAGCAGAATTTTGGACTACCATGCAAGTTGACTTTGATTTTGATATAATGGCTTTGAGGTAAGCTATGATTGAATTTTTTAAGAAGTTTGCTCAGGCCACTCGGGAATTTTTCCAGCCAAACAAGAAAAAATCTCGCAAGGGCCAAGCCAAGATAGTAAAACGCCTTTACCCCAAAGAAGAAACGCCTAGTGATTCCGACCAAGACCTTAAGTTGAGCAAGGCTGATCTAGGAGCGGTTCTTTTGCGTAGCTTAAAAATGCTGTCGGATTTCTTTTATATTATCGTTCTGCTTTTTTGTGTCTTGGGAGCTGGTTTGGGTGTCGGTTATTTTGCTAGTCAGATTGATAGCGTCAAGGTGCCGGCCAAATCTGTTCTCTTAAACCAGGTCAGTAGTGTCAACCAGGTATCCAAACTGACCTATGCCAATGACGAGGAGATTTCTGATATTGATACCGATTTATTGAGAAGTCCGGTGGACAGCAATGCCATTTCTGACAATGCCAAACATGCCATTATTGCGACGGAAGATGAAAATTTCAAGTCCCACCATGGTGTCGTGCCTAAGGCAGTCTTTCGGGCTTTAGTGTCTTCAGTTTTAGGTGTTGGCTCAACAAGCGGTGGTTCAACCCTCACCCAGCAGTTGATTAAGCAGCAGGTGATTGGTGATGATCCGACCTTTAAACGTAAGGCCAGAGAAATCATCTACTCTCTCGCTCTTGAGCGCTATATGACCAAGGACGCTATTCTCAGCTCCTACCTCAATGTCTCTCCTTTTGGACGTAATAATAAGGGGGAAAATATTGCAGGGATTGAAGAAGCAGCTCAAGGTATTTTTGGGGTATCGGCCAAGGATTTGACGGTTCCCCAAGCTGCCTATATTGCCGGTCTACCCCAGAGTCCGATTGTTTATTCGCCCTATGGTCCGGACGGTAGTCTCAAGAATGAGACTAATCTTAGCTATGGCCTCAAGCGGCAGCAGACCGTCCTCTATAATATGTACCGGACGGGTTATCTCAGTAAGAAAGAATACGAAACCTATAAATCATACGACATTCGCAAGGACTTTATTGCCACAGGCTCGTCAGAAACTAAGACTCACGACTATCTCTACTATGCCGTTATGAATGAGGCCCAGAATGATATGTATGCCTACTTGGTTAAGCGGGATGGCTTGACAGCGACGGATTTGAATAAAAAAACAACGGTCGACAATTACAAACAGCTGGCTTCAGAGGCTCTGCAAACTGGTGGTTATCAGGTTAAAACAACAATCAACGAAGCGGTTTATAAGGCTATGCAGGATACGGCCAGAAATGCAGGGAATCAGCTGGATGCTGGCAATAATGGTTCTGTTGATGTCGGGAATGTCCTCATGGACAATAAGACGGGAGCCATCCTCGGCTTTGTCGGCGGTCGCGATTATGCTAGCAATCAGAACAATCACGCCTTTGATACCAAGCGTTCTCCTGGTTCCAGTATCAAGCCAATTTTGGCCTACGGAATTGCGATTGATCAAGGGCTGATGGGATCGGCTTCAATTTTATCCAATTACCCGGCCAGCTTTTCTGGCGGCACCAAGATTATGCATGGCAACGATGAGGGAACAGGTGCGGTCAATCTACAGGAGGCTCTGGATGTCTCTTGGAATATTCCCGCCTACTGGACCTACCAAATGCTGAGGCAAAAGGGGGTCGATGTTGAGGCATACATGACCAAGATGGACTATCAGATTGATAATTACGACATTGAAAGTCTGCCTCTGGGTGGTGGAATCGAAACCACGGTCTTACAACAGACCAATGCCTACCAGACCTTAGCCAACGGGGGTGATTACCAAGAGGGTTATCTGGTGCAATCGATTACTGATAGCAAAGGCAAGGTCGTCTATGAACATCAAGAGCATCCTGTGTCAGTTTATAGCAAGGCAACAGCCAGTATTATGACTGATTTGCTGCATGGTCCAATTTCTTCAGGCAAGACGACCAAGTTCAAGGATGACCTTAATGGCCTTAACCCTGGCCTCATGTCGGGGGCTGACTGGATTGGTAAGACCGGTACCACGGACAATACCAGCGACGTCTGGCTTATGTTGGCAACCCCGACGGTTACCCTGGGTGGCTGGGCTGGTCACGATGACAATTCGCCTCTCAGCTCCAATGCTGGCTATGAGAATAATGCCCAGTATATGGCCAATCTGGTCAATGCCATTAACTCGGCTGACGGCTCGATCTTTGGCTCGGGACAGAAATTTGCCCTAGATGATAGTGTTATCAAGGCTGATGTGCTCAAATCAACGGGGCTCAAGCCAGCTTTGGTTTCCCATGATGGTAAAACGACTGATTTGAGTGGTGATACCACAACCAGTAACTGGGCTAAGAATGGTCCTGGTGATTCCACTTATGACTTTATGATTGGTGGCAGCGATAGTGATAAGGCAGCTGCTTGGAAGGCGGTAAGTGGGCAGTAGTAATCTGGTCAGCCTTGATTTGCCAATTTATGTGGGAAAATATTCCCTAAAAAGTTTGGCAGTCAAAGTGTTAGTAAGTGGGGTCTCTCAATCAAGGGAGATCCCACTTTTAAACAGAAATTCTTTGTCAGAATTTGGGGGAAAATTTATAATGAAGCTAGGAGAAGTGGCCTAGTCAGATCCCGCTTCTCGGGATAGCCGATAGGGTTAATAGATGATTGGAGGTGGCTCTTATGCCGAGCGTTTTTAATAATGATGACCTACTTAGACAAATCAGGAGGACCACGACTGGTATGGACAAGGCCTTTAAACTGGAAAATATTAAGCTGGATCTGGGTAAGGTCAAGGATGAGACTGGCCAAGAAATCAGCGGTAATGCTTATCTGGACCATTTGGTTGAGGCCGAAAAATTCGACCAGGCTGAGGAATTTATCAGCCAGCAGCTCAAGCATCTGAGCAACTACCAGTATGACCATCTGGTGGATAACTTTGTTGCTTACTTGCAGAACTTAGCTCCAGAAGTCCAAGAGCGTAATGGCCTAGATGCTGCTAAGATAAAAGCGATTCGTCAGGGCTTGCGTGATTTCAAGTGGTAAGCTAGTTGAAGTTGCTGGGTTCTTCACGGTTCTCATCGGCTGGCTTAGTGGCCCAAACCATCAATTGATTGCAATCAGAAAGCAAAACGCCTCAGTTGTCACTCGAAGAGAGTAGGTTTATCTGAGGGCTAAAACTGGGCCTGGGCCCATCTCATCGCCTTAAATAAATTTGCAATTTTGGGCTAAATCGGTTATAATATGGATGATTATTTGTCGTCTAACTTGATTGAAATATTGTCCAATCAAGCGAAACAGCAGTTAAATCAAACTTTTCTAGTCAGATTTAGCTGCTCTTTTTGTGCCTTATTTTGGGGATTTTTATAAATGTAATATAAATATAAAAATTCTAAAAACTCCTCAAAAAGCTGGAAGGTGGCAGATAAGCTGTTAATTGACCTCGACTGACTTAGGGCTGGCTCTGAGGAAGTCTTTGTATCTTACTATAAAGGAGATAGAAACTTGGCAGGACATGACGTTCAATACGGGAAACACCGCACCCGTCGAAGTTTTTCAAGAATCAAGGAAGTTCTTGATCTACCAAATTTAATTGAAATCCAAACGGATTCCTTCAAGGATTTCTTGGAGAATGGCCTCAAAGAAGTGTTTGAAGATGTACTTCCAATTTCCAATTTCACAGAAACAATGGAATTGGAATTTGTTGGCTACGAGTTGAAGGAGCCTAAGTATAGCTTGGAAGAAGCTCGGATTCACGATGCTTCCTACTCGGCTCCTATCTTTGTTACTTTCCGTTTGATCAACAAGGAAACTGGCGAAATCAAAACTCAGGAAGTCTTCTTTGGTGATTTCCCAATCATGACGGAAATGGGAACCTTTATCATCAATGGTGGGGAACGGATTATTGTTTCACAATTGGTCCGCTCACCTGGTGTCTACTTCAACGACAAGGTTGATAAGAATGGTAAGGTTGGCTACGGTTCAACTGTCATCCCTAACCGAGGAGCTTGGTTGGAATTAGAGACCGACTCTAAGGATATCGCCTATACGCGTATCGACCGGACACGTAAGATTCCCTTTACAACCCTAGTCCGGGCTCTTGGCTTCTCTGGTGATGATGAAATCATTGATATCTTTGGCGATAGCGACTTGGTTCGTAATACCATCGAAAAGGATATTCACAAGAATCCTGCGGATGCCAGAACTGATGAAGCCCTCAAGGAAATCTACGAACGCCTGCGTCCAGGAGAACCTAAGACGGCTGATAGCTCTCGGAGCCTTTTGACCGCTCGTTTCTTTGATCCTCGGCGTTATGACTTGGCTGCCGTTGGTCGCTATAAGATTAATAAGAAACTTAATGTCAAGACTCGTCTGCTCAACCAAACCTTGGCCGAAAACTTGGTCGATGGTGAAACAGGAGAAATCCTGGTTGAAGTGGGAACGGTCATGACACGTGATGTTATTGACTCGATTGCTGACGCCCTGGATAATGGTCTTAACAGCTTTGTTTATACACCAAATGACTACGCTGTTGTGACAGAACCTGTCGTTCTGCAAAAGTTCAAGGTGGTCTCACCTCTGGATGCGGATAAGGTTGTCACTATCGTTGGTAATTCAAATCCAGATGATAAGGTGCGTGCTTTGACACCTGCTGATATCTTGGCAGAGATGTCTTATTTCCTTAATTTGGATCAGGGTCTCGGTAAGGTTGACGATATCGACCACTTGGGTAATCGTCGGATTCGTGCTGTTGGTGAACTCTTGGCCAACCAATTCCGTATCGGTTTGACTCGGATGGAACGTAACGTGCGTGAACGCATGTCTGTCCAAGACAATGAAGCTCTGACACCACAACAAATCATCAATATCCGTCCGGTTACAGCTGCGATCAAGGAATTCTTTGGGTCTTCACAATTGTCTCAATTCATGGACCAACACAATCCTCTGTCTGAGCTGTCTCACAAACGTCGTTTGTCAGCCTTAGGCCCTGGCGGTTTGACACGGGACCGGGCTGGTTACGAAGTGCGGGATGTGCACTACACCCACTACGGTCGGATGTGTCCAATTGAAACTCCTGAAGGACCAAATATCGGTCTGATTAATAACCTGTCTTCATATGGTCACCTCAACAAGTATGGCTTTATCCAAACCCCTTACCGCAAGGTTGATCGCTCAACTGGTAAGGTCACTAATGAAATCGTTTGGCTGACGGCCGATGAAGAAGATGAGTATACCGCCGCTCAGGCTAATTCTAAACTCAATGAAGATGGTACCTTCGCAGAAGAAATTGTCATGGGCCGTCACCAAGGTAATAACCAAGAATTTGCAGCCAGCACAGTTGATTTCGTCGACGTTTCTCCTAAACAGGTAGTTGCGGTTGCGACAGCTTGTATCCCATTCTTGGAAAACGATGACTCTAACCGGGCCCTCATGGGTGCCAACATGCAACGGCAAGCTGTGCCATTGATTGATCCTAGGGCACCATTTGTTGGAACCGGTATGGAATATCAAGCGGCCCACGACTCTGGTGCTGCTGTCATTGCCCAACACGCTGGTCGGGTAACCTTCTCAGATGCTGAAAAGGTCGAAGTTCGCCGAGAAGACGGTTCTCTGGATGTTTACCACATCACCAAATTCCGCCGTTCCAACTCTGGTACTGCCTACAACCAACGCACGCTGGTTAAGGTTGGCGACCAAGTTGAAAAGGGCGACTTCATTGCTGACGGTCCTTCTATGGAAAAAGGGGAAATGGCTCTTGGACGTAACCCAATCGTTGCTTATATGACTTGGGAAGGTTACAACTTCGAGGATGCGGTCATCATGAGTGAACGCCTGGTCAAAGAAGATGTTTACACCTCTGTTCACTTGGAAGAATTTGAATCTGAAACTCGCGATACCAAGTTAGGCCCTGAAGAAATTACCCGTGAAATTCCAAACGTTGGTGAAGAAGCCCTTAAAGACCTGGATGAAATGGGTATTATCCGCATCGGTGCGGAAGTCAAGGAAGGCGATATCTTGGTTGGTAAGGTCACTCCTAAGGGAGAAAAAGACCTGTCAGCCGAAGAACGCCTGCTCCACGCTATCTTTGGTGATAAGTCTCGTGAAGTGCGGGATACTTCTCTGCGGGTTCCTCACGGTGGTGCTGGTATCGTCCGCGATGTTAAGATCTTTACCCGGGCTAATGGGGATGAACTCCAGTCTGGTGTTAATATGCTGGTTCGGGTTTACATCGCTCAAAAACGTAAGATCAAGGTCGGTGACAAGATGGCCGGCCGCCACGGTAACAAGGGTGTCGTTTCTCGGATTGTTCCGGTTGAAGACATGCCTTACCTGCCTGACGGAACGCCTGTTGATATCATGCTCAACCCACTGGGTGTGCCATCTCGGATGAATATCGGACAAGTTATGGAACTCCACTTAGGTATGGCAGCTCGCAACTTGGGTATCCACATCGCGACACCAGTCTTTGACGGAGCAACTTCCGAAGATCTTTGGGAAACTGTTGAAGAAGCCGGCATGGATGGTGATGCTAAGACTGTTCTCTACGATGGTCGTACCGGTGAACCATTTGACAACCGCGTGTCTGTTGGGGTCATGTACATGATTAAGCTCCACCACATGGTTGATGATAAGCTTCACGCCCGTTCAACTGGTCCTTACTCAACCGTTACCCAACAACCTCTGGGCGGTAAAGCTCAGTTTGGTGGTCAACGTTTCGGGGAAATGGAAGTTTGGGCTTTGGAAGCTTATGGTGCTTCAAATGTTCTCCAAGAAATTTTGACCTATAAGTCAGATGATGTCAACGGCCGTCTCAAGGCCTATGAAGCCATCACCAAGGGTAAACCAATTCCAAAACCAGGTGTGCCAGAATCCTTCCGGGTCTTGGTTAAAGAATTGCAGTCACTTGGTCTTGACATGCGGGTGTTGGACGAGGATGACAAGGAGATTGAATTGCGTGATCTTGGCGAAGGTGAAGATGACGATGTTATGCACGTTGATGATCTGGAAAAGGCTCGTAAACAACAGGCTGCTGAGACTGCCCGTCTAGCACAAGCTGCTGAAAATCAGGCTCAAAAGACTGAAGAATGAGACTGGGGAACGGACTGATTGAGGAGGTTTTTCTTAGTCGGTTAGTTCTTATTCAGGTCTCATCATAAGCTGGGCTGGGAGATACTCCGGTTCAGCCAGATAAATAGAAAGGTAATACTAGTGGTTGACGTAAATCGTTTTAAAAGTATGCAAATCACTTTAGCTTCTCCTAACAAGGTTCGTTCTTGGTCTTACGGTGAAGTTAAGAAACCTGAAACAATCAACTACCGCACGCTCAAACCAGAACGTGAAGGGCTCTTTGATGAAGTCATCTTTGGCCCTACCAAAGACTGGGAATGTGCCTGTGGTAAATACAAGCGAATCCGTTACAAAGGGATTGTCTGCGACCGGTGTGGGGTTGAAGTTACTCGTGCCAGAGTGCGTCGGGAACGTATGGGTCACATTGAATTGAAGGCTCCTGTTTCTCACATTTGGTACTTTAAGGGTATCCCATCACGGATGGGCTTGACCTTGGACATGAGTCCACGGGCTTTGGAAGAAGTTATCTACTTCGCAGCCTATGTGGTTATTGATCCTAAGGAAACTCCGCTGGAACGCAAGTCTATCTTGACTGAGCGTGAGTATCGCGAAAAATTACAAGAGTACGGCTATGGTTCTTTCATCGCTAAGATGGGTGCAGAAGCTATTCAAGACCTTTTGAAACAGGTAGACTTGGAAGCTGAAATTGCTGAACTCAAGGAAGAATTAAAAACTGCTTCAGGTCAAAAGCGGATTAAAGCTATCCGTCGTTTGGATGTTCTTGATGCCTTCCAAAAATCTGGAAATAAGCCAGAATGGATGGTCCTTAATATCCTGCCAGTTATTCCACCAGATTTACGGCCAATGCTGCAACTGGATGGTGGCCGTTTTGCGACCTCTGACCTCAACGACCTCTACCGTCGGGTGATCAACCGGAACAACCGTTTGGCCCGCCTCCTGGAACTCAATGCTCCAGGGATCATCGTCCAAAATGAAAAACGGATGCTGCAAGAAGCCGTTGATGCTCTAGTTGATAATGGTCGTCGTGGCCGTCCAATCACAGGTCCAGGCAGCCGTCCGCTTAAATCGCTTAGCCAAATGCTTAAAGGTAAGCAAGGACGTTTCCGGCAAAACTTGCTGGGTAAACGGGTTGACTTCTCAGGTCGTTCCGTTATCGCCGTTGGTCCGACCCTCAAGATGTACCAATGTGGTGTGCCACGTCAAATGGCTATCGAGCTCTTCAAGCCTTTCGTCATGAAAGAAATTGTTGCTCGTGAATACGCTGGCAATGTTAAGGCTGCTAAGCGGATGGTTGAACGTGGGGACGAACGTATCTGGGATATTCTCGAAGACGTCATCAAGGAACACCCAGTTCTCCTTAACCGGGCACCTACCCTGCACAGACTTGGTATCCAAGCCTTTGAACCAGTTCTGATTGATGGTAAGGCCCTGCGTCTGCACCCACTGGCTTGTGAAGCCTACAATGCCGACTTTGACGGGGACCAAATGGCTATCCACGTGCCCCTGTCTGAAGAAGCTCAGGCTGAAGCTCGCCTGCTTATGTTGGCAGCCGAACACATCCTTAACCCTAAAGATGGTAAACCAGTCGTTACCCCATCTCAAGATATGGTTTTGGGGAACTACTACCTGACCATGGAAGATGCCGGTCGTGAAGGTGAAGGTATGGTCTTCAAGGATAAGGATGAAGCTATCATGGCTTATCGCAATGGCTTTGCCCACTTGCATACCCGTGTCGGTATCGCAACAGATAGCATGCCTGAAAAACCTTGGACCGAGGACCAAAAGGGCAAGGTTATGATGACAACTGTTGGTAAGATTCTCTTTAACGACATCATGCCAGCAGAACTGCCTTATCTGCAAGAACCAACCAACAGCAACCTGACTGAAAAGACGCCTGATAAATACTTCTTAGAACCAGGTACCGACATCAAGCCAGCTATCCAAGCTCTTGAGATCAATGAACCTTTCAAGAAGAAACACTTGGGTAATATTATTGCTGAAACCTTCAAACGCCTACGGACGACAGAGACGTCTGCCTTCCTGGACCGTCTCAAAGATTTGGGTTACTACCATTCAACCCTGTCTGGTTTGACCGTTGGTATCGCCGATATCCCAGTTATTGACAATAAGCAAGAAATCATTGATGCCGCCCATGCTAAGGTTGACCAAATCAACAAGGCCTTCCGTCGTGGTCTCATGACCGATGATGACCGCTACACAGCTGTCACCAATACTTGGCGTGAAGCTAAGGAAGAATTGGAAGAAGCCCTAATTGCCAACCAAGATCCTAAGAACCCTATCGTTATGATGATGGACTCAGGAGCTCGGGGTAACATCTCTAACTTCTCTCAATTGGCTGGTATGCGTGGTCTGATGGCTGCTCCTAATGGACAAATCATGGAATTGCCAATCCTGTCTAACTTCCGTGAAGGTCTATCCGTTTTGGAAATGTTCTTCTCAACCCATGGTGCTCGTAAAGGTATGACCGATACGGCCCTCAAGACTGCTGACTCAGGTTACCTGACTCGTCGTCTGGTTGACGTGGCTCAAGATGTTATCATCCGTGAGGATGACTGTGGCACTGACCGTGGCTTGACCATTACAGCTATTACCGATGGTAAGGAAGTAACGGAAACCTTGCAAGAACGCCTGGTTGGTCGTTACACCAAGAAGAGTGTTAAGCACCCAGAGACTGGTAAAGTTCTGGTTGAGCCTGACACCTTGATTACCGAAAATATGGCCGCTGAAATTGTCAAGGCTGGCGTTGAAGAAGTTACCATCCGCTCCGTCTTCACTTGTAACACCCGCCATGGTGTCTGCCGTCATTGTTACGGTATCAACCTGGCAACCGGTGATGCCGTTGAAGTTGGGGAAGCCGTCGGTACGGTTGCTGCCCAATCTATCGGGGAACCTGGTACCCAGTTGACCATGCGGACCTTCCACACCGGTGGTGTTGCTTCTAATACCGACATCACTCAAGGTTTGCCACGTATCCAAGAAATCTTTGAAGCCCGCAATCCTAAAGGGGAAGCGGTCATCACAGAAGTCAAGGGTCGCATAACCGACATCGAAGAAGATGCGGCAACAAGGACCAAGAAGGTTTACGTTGAAGGTAAGACTGGTAAAGGTGAATACGTGGTACCATTTACTGCTCGGATGAAGGTCCAAGTGGGCGATGAAATCTCTCGTGGTGCTGCTCTGACCGAAGGGTCTATCCAACCAAAACACTTGCTGGAAGTGCGTGATACCCTGTCAGTTGAAACTTACCTCCTGGCCGAAGTCCAAAAGGTTTACCGTAGCCAAGGGGTAGAAATCGGTGACAAGCACGTCGAAGTTATGGTTCGGCAAATGCTTCGCAAGGTTCGGGTCATGGATCCAGGAGACACTGAGCTTCTGCCAGGTACCCTCCTAGATATCGCCGACTTCACGGATGCCAATAAGGAAATTGTTATCGCTGGCGGTATTCCTGCAACCAGCCGTCCAGTCCTGATGGGAATCACCAAGGCTTCCTTGGAAACCAACTCCTTCTTGTCAGCAGCTTCCTTCCAAGAAACTACCCGTGTTCTTACGGATGCGGCTATCCGTGGTAAGAAGGACCACCTGCTGGGTCTTAAGGAAAATGTTATCATCGGTAAGATCATTCCAGCTGGTACTGGTATGGCCCGCTACCGTAACATTGAACCACAGGCCGTCAATGAGGTTGAAATCATTGAAGAAGAAGTGGGACCAAGTGCAGAAGAAGCCCCAATTGCTGAATAAAATATCAGACTTACTCTTAAAATCTGTATAGATATAAGATGAAGTTTCTCGCCTCTCCTAGGATTTAGGAGGGGCTTTTTATTTGGTAAAACAAGCTATTTGATAGGCAAAAGCTGAAAAGAAAACGAAATGGAATATTTACATTTCCTTAATAAACTGCTATAATTGAAAACGTTATAGTCGCTTAAAATGGATTGGACAGACCTCACTCTTTGGTCGGTCTAGGTCTATTTTTGTTTGACTGGATAATTCAGTAGTTAGGGTTCTCTAAGGCCCGAGTGAGAAGGAATTTTATGGTATTAATAAAAAGAAAATTCAGAAAAAAGCTTCGTAAGAATGCCAAATGGATTGCGGTTGCTGGCCTAGTCTTGGTTGGTGCTGGCCTTGCCTATAATATGAGCAAGCCTGATGAGACAAAACATGAGATTAACTGGACAACCCCGACCGAAGTGATTACCTTGGATGCTTCCAAGGTGACGGATACTTATTCATCCATTGCTATTGGGAACTCGGGTAGTAATCTCCTTCGTGTTGATAAGAAGGGAAATTTAAAGCCCGATTTAGCAAAGAAGGTTGAGGTCTCATCAGATGGCCTGACCTATACAGCCACCTTACGAAATAACCTCAAGTGGTCGGACGGGAGCGATTTAACGGCTCAAGATATCGTCTATTCCTGGCAGCGGATTGTTGATCCCAAGACGGCTTCTGAATATGCCTATTTAACTCAAGATGCCCATCTACTGAATGCTGATGAGGTGATTGCTGGTAAGAAACCCCTCTCTGATCTAGGTGTCAAGGCAGAAGGCAATAAGATTATCTTTACCCTTTCCAAGCCTGCTCCACAATTTAAGAATCTCCTATCCTTTGCTAACTTTGTTCCGCAAAAGAAGGCCTTTGTTGATAAGACTGGGGATAATTACGGAACGGCTTCTAAGTATTCCCTCTATTCTGGCCCTTATAAGGTTGAAGCCTGGAATGGAACTAGTAGCACCTATAAGCTAGTTAAGAATAAATACTATTGGGATGCTAAGCATGTCAAGACGAAAACCATCACTGTGCAGACCATCAAGAAGCCAGATACAGCTGTGCAGATGTACAAACAGGGCGATGTCGACTATGCGACCATTTCAAGTACCCAAGCCATGTACAATGCTAATAAGGACAATAAGGATGTCATCAAGGTTCCTGAAGCAACGACCAGCTATATTGTTTACAATGAAACGGGTAAGGTAGCAGGTTTGACCAATAAAAATATTCGTCAAGCCCTCAATCTGGCAACCAACCGTCCTGGAATTGTCAAGGCGGCGGTTGATACGGGGTCTAAGGCGGCGACTGCCCTAGTACCATCAGGTATGGAAAAGTTACCGAATGGTCAAGATTTGACCGATTATGTTGCCCCAGGCTATACCTATGATCCTAAGAAGGCTGCTCAACTCTTTAAGTCAGGTTTGGCTGAAATCGGCAAAAGCTCGCTTAAGTTGACCATTACAGCTGACTCAGATAATCCAGTTGGTAAAGCAGCTGTTGACTATATCAAGGAAACTTGGGAAAGTGCCCTACCAGGCTTAACGGTAGAGGAAAAATTTGTCACCTTTAAGCAACGCTTGGAGGACACCAAAAATCAAAACTTCGATGTGGCCCTAGTTCTCTGGGGGGGTGACTATCCAGAAGGTTCAACCTTCTATGGTCTCTTCCCATCTGATTCTGCCTACAACTATGGTAAGTTCTCCAATGCGGATTACGATGCGGCTTATCAAAAAGCACTGACAACCGATGCCCTAGATCCAGCAGCTGGTGCTGATGATTATAAGGCGGCGGAAAAAGCTCTTTATGATGAAGCCCTCTACAACCCCATTTATTTCCGCTCGACCAAGGCCCTGCAAAATCCTAATTTGACGGGTGTTGTTCATAATGCGACAGGCTTACAAGTTGACTTTACCTACGCCTACAAGAAGTAATTGAGGCAGAATAAGAGCTGGGGAGAAATCGTCGTTTCCACATGATGGAGGTCGTGATTCTTCTTGCCCAGTCTCTTATTTGTCCGCTTTAAAGGAATCAAAACTATGGTGAAATATTTATTGAAAAGGCTGGCAATTTTGCTGGTCACGCTTTGGGTGGTCATCACCCTCTCCTTCTTCCTGATGCAAGTTTTGCCGGGAACCCCCTATAACAATCCCAAGCTGACCGATGCGATGATTGCTATGATGAACAAGCAATATGGCTTGGATAAACCCCTCTGGCAACAGTACTTGACCTATCTCTGGAATATCCTGCACGGGGATCTGGGAACCTCCTATGCTTCGGTTAATCAGAAGGTTTCAACTTTGATTGGTCAACGCTTGGCCGTCTCAGCCCAGCTGGGAATTCAGGCCCTGGTTGTCGGGATTATTGCTGGACTTTTTGTGGGTGCAGTTTCCGCCCGCAATAAAAACAACTGGGTTGATGGCATCCTTAGTGTAATCTCAACCCTTGGTATTTCAGTCCCATCCTTCATTATCGGGCTCTTCCTCTTGGACTACCTTGGCTTCAAGTGGAATCTCCTGCCCTTAGTTGGTTGGGGAACCTTTGCCCAGTCGATTTTACCGACTCTGGCCTTGGCCATTCCGGTCTTTGCCCAAGTTACTCGCTTTTTCCGCAGTGAAATGATTGAAACCCTCAATACGGACTATATCCAGTTAGCTAGGGCTAAGGGGCTGACTTCAGCTGAAGTTACAGGTCAACATGCCTACCGCAACTCGATGATTCCGGTTCTGACTCTGGTTGGCCCTCTGGCGGCTAATATTTTGACCGGTTCGGCCCTGATTGAGCAAATTTTCTCTATTCCTGGGATTGGGCAACAGTTTGTTAGTTCGATTCCGACCAAGGATTACCCGGTCATCATGGGGACTACCATTGTTTACGCCCTCATGCTGATGGTGGCCATTCTGGTGACCGATATTGTCATTAGTATTGCCGATCCTCGGGTTCGCTTGCAATAGGGGAGGACATCATGGAAGATAAAAGAAGCTTTAAGCTTGTGGGGGCGGGCAGTTCCCTCTCGCAAGAAAAAATCCAAAAGCCAACCCTGACCTTTATGCAGGATGCTTGGCGACGGTTGAAGAAAAATAAATTGGCCTTGGTTGCCCTCTGGTTTTTGGCCTTTATGCTGGTTTTTGCAGCTCTTTCAACGGCCTTTGTCAGCAAGGAAGATGCCAATACCTTTAACAGTAACAAGGTGACCACTTATCGTAATCTACCGCCGAAAATTAGTGACCACCTGCCTTTCTGGAACGGGACTATTAAATATTCTGGTTCAAACAAGAAAACAGATGTCTACAAGGAACAGGAAGTTCCAAAGGGTAAGAAATTTATCTTGGGAACTGATAACCTAGGTCGCAGTGTCGCCAAACGGGTTATGGTCGGGATCCGGATTTCCCTTTTGATTGCTGTTGTGGCGACCCTGATTGATCTCTTGATTGGGGTAACCTATGGCCTGATTTCAGGCTTCATCGGTGGTCGGACCGATACCATTATGCAGCGGATTATCGAGGTTATTTCCTCCATTCCTAACTTGGTTATCGTGACCATGTTGGGTCTCCTTTTGGGAAATGGGGTAACGGCCATCATTATTTCCATCGCTATCGTGGGTTGGACAGCCATGGCTCGTCAGGTTCGCAATATGACCCTGTCCTATAAGGAGCGGGATTTCGTTCTGGCATCACGGGCCCTGGGTGAAAGCAATCTCAGAATTGCCTTTAAGCATATTCTCCCTAATATTTCTGGGATTATTATTGTCCAAATCATGATGACTGTGCCTAGTGCCATCATGTATGAAGCAGTCCTCTCGGCTATCAACCTGGGTGTTAAGCCACCGACGGCTTCTCTGGGGTCTCTGATTACCGATGCCCAGGAATACCTGCAATACTATCCCTACCAGCTGATTATTCCAGCTCTGGCTCTGGTCTTCATTTCCCTGGCCTTTATCCTTCTGGGTGATGGTCTGCGAGATGCCTTTGACCCTAAGTCAAATGCTGATGAGTAAGGAGGTCTCTATGTCAAAAGAAGAAATTTTAAGTGTTAAGAACCTCCATGTCAATTTCCACACCTACGCTGGGGATGTCAAGGCTATTCGCAATGTCAATTTCGAGCTTTACAAGGGGGAAACTCTGGCCATCGTTGGCGAATCAGGTTCCGGAAAGTCCGTGACCACTCGGACCCTCATGGGCTTGTCAGCCAAGAATGCTGAGGTCAAGGGGGACATTCAGTTCAAGGGTCGCAATCTTAATGACCTAGTCGAAAAAGACTGGGTGGATGTGCGTGGCAATGAGATTGCCATGATTTTCCAGGACCCCATGACGAGTCTGGATCCCACCATGAAGATTTGGAAGCAGATTACTGAGCCTATCCTCATTCATGATGAGGAGATGGAATTTGACCAGGCCTTTGAAATCGCTGTTGATTTGATGGAGAAGGTTGGTATTCCTAATGCGCGTGAACACGCTAATGATTACCCCCACCAATGGTCTGGAGGAATGCGGCAACGGGCTGTCATTGCCATTGCCCTGGCTGCTAATCCAGAAATCCTCATTGCCGATGAACCGACAACGGCTCTGGATGTGACCATTCAGGCACAGATTTTGCATCTGATGAAGGGCATTCAAAAGCAGACCGAGAGCTCCATTATCTTCATCACCCATGATTTGGGTGTGGTGGCTGGCATGGCTGACCGAGTGGCTGTCATGTACGCTGGTAAGATTGTTGAGTACGGGACCGTTGATGAGGTATTCTACAATCCTCAACACCCTTACACTTGGGGCCTGCTAGGCTCTATGCCGACAACCGGCACCCAGTCTGGCAGCCTGCAAGCTATTCCAGGAACGCCACCAGACTTGCTCAATCCACCCAAGGGTGATGCTTTTGCGGCCAGAAATGCCTTTGCTCTAGATATTGACCATGAGGAAGAGCCGCCAATGTTTAAGGTATCTGATAGCCACTATGCAGCCACCTGGCTCTTGGATGAGCGAGCACCCCAAGTGACCCCGCCAGACTTTATCCAAAAACGTTGGCAAGACTGGCAAGCATTAGAAGGGAGACAAAAATGACCCAAGACCGCAAAAAATTAGTCCAAGTCAAGAACGTTTCCCTGACCTTCAATCGGGGGAAATCTAACCAAGTCAAGGCCATTGACGATGTCAGCTTCGACATCTATGAAGGTGAAGTCTTCGGTCTGGTTGGGGAATCCGGTTCTGGTAAGACCACCATTGGTCGCTCCATCCTCAAGCTCTATGATATTGATGGTGGCGACATTAGTTTCAATGGGAAATCTGTCGCCAGCCTCAAGGGTAAGGGCCTGCACGACTTCCGCAAGGATGCCCAAATGATTTTCCAAGACCCTCAGGCCAGCCTTAATGGTCGGATGACCATTCGGGACATTATCGCCGAAGGTTTGGATATTCACCACTTGACCGCCAGTAAGGAAGAGCGGCAGCGGAAGGTGGAAGAGCTGATCGAATTGGTCGGCCTCAATAAGGACCATCTCTCTCGCTATCCCCATGAATTCTCCGGTGGTCAACGCCAGCGGATTGGGATTGCCAGAGCCTTGGCCGTTAACCCTAAATTTATCGTGGCCGATGAACCTATCTCTGCCTTGGATGTTTCCATCCAGGCTCAGGTGGTCAACCTCATGCAAAAACTCCAGCATGACCAAGGCCTGACCTACCTCTTTATCGCCCATGACTTGTCTATGGTTAAATATATCTCTGATCGGATTGGTGTTATGCACTGGGGCAAGCTCTTAGAAGTAGGACCAGCGGATGAGGTTTACAATAACCCTATCCACCCCTACACCAAGTCGCTCTTGTCGGCTATTCCAGAGCCGGATCCAGAAAGCGAACGCAACCGCATTCCACAGGTTTACGACCCAAGTCTGGAAGAGGATGGCCAAGCCCGTATCATGCACGAAATCACCTCTGGTCACTTCGTCTATGCGACCGACCAAGAGGCTGAAAATTATAAGAAATAAAAATGAGTTTTGGGATATTCCCGCTTGGACTCGCAAAAATAGAGACTCGCAAAAGGTGAAGCCTCTATTTTTGCGGATTGATTGTTTTGTGGGGTCTTAAGTAAGAAAACTTGGGATTTTGAATGAGGGTTTTTTAGGAACTAATAATTATTGGAAACATAAAGTGTCCATTTGGAAGGCCAAAGCCCCGAGTATCAACTAAAGTAAGCTCGAGGCTTTTTTGCTAGCCTGAAAAATTACCCAACTACCTCACTATTTTTCTTGGGAAAGAGCAGTGAAGTGAAGATGGCCAGTCCGACAAAACAGATGGAGTATTGATAGAGTTTGGTAAAGGCCTTGGTATAGCGACCTTTGGCATAGTTCTTGATAGTTGCGATGGCCTTGTTAATCTGCTGGTTAATGGTTCTTAGTTTGGCCTGAACCTGGGTCTTAACCTTACTGTGAATAGCCTGCTTGGCTTGGTTAGGTAGCTGACTTGGATAATTCCTCAAGGTTTTCTGGTAGTTTTGCTCAATGATGGCCTGTCTGTCTTCTTTACTAAAATGGTCTTTGGTCGTTTTAGCTTGTTTGGTCTTACCTAGGGCCTTGATAGAAGCGTCGGCGATGGTCTTTTGCTTATCCTTGGAAACTTGGACCGTCTTGACTTGGTCTTTAATATAGCTAACCGATTCATTTCTTGCTGTGGTTAGGTTGCTATAAAGACCAGTCACATAGATGGCAACGGCAAGCACAATCCCGACCTGACGCAAGACTCCAGCCACGCTTTGGGAGGCAGTCAGAAGTTTGCCGGTAAAATCCGAAGCTGCCAAAACCGTGATGGGACCAGCAATAATTCCGTAACCAGTCCCTAAGACTAGGCAGGTTAGAGTTGTCTGTAGACTGTTAGTCATATCAATCTTAGTGAAGAGGATATAGGCAGTGGTCATGAGAGTAAAACCAAGAGTGATAATGCAGCGAGCCCCAAACTTATTGAGTAGGAGGGCGGCTAGAGCGGAAAAGATAAATATCATGACGGTGATGGGAGTTACTAGAAGGGCCGCCTCCAATTCAGTCTTTCCTTGAACTCGGGTAAAGTAGGTTGGTAGGACAACCGTTACTGCGACTAAAAAGATATTAGAGAGGACGGTTGTGATAGCCGATCCCGTAAATTCTTTGTTTTTAAAGAGAGTTAAGGGTATCATTGGATCTTCTGCCTTGCCTTCCCACCAGATGAATAGAATTAGTAGGATGACAGAACCAGTTAAAAGGCCCAGTATAGCAGGACTGGTCCAATGCCAAGAGCGTCCTTGAACCAGACCCAGGGTCAGAGAAAAGAGGGTTGCCATACTGAGGATAGCCCCCAAAATGTCAATCTTGGCTGATTCTTTTTCTTCTTGGCGGTTGAAGCAAATCAGACAAATGATTAAAGAAATAATCATCAAGGGGAGATTAACGAGAAAGATCCATCGCCAACCCAAATATTGGGTGAGAATGCCACCGATAGTTGGCCCCAGGGCGGCAGCCAGGCCCTGGGTTACCCCAAGGGCAGCAATGATCTTGGTACGGGTCGAGACACTGACTGTACTGATTCCCAAGGTCATAGAGAGAGGGAAGACAAGGGCTGCCCCAAGACTTTGGATAGCCCGACCGACAATCAAGAAGCTTAGGTCCTGGCTGATAGCGGAAAGGAGGGAACCCAGCATAAAAGTGGTCAAGCCTAAAAGGTAAAATCTTTGCTTGCCATATTTCTCGGCTAATTTACTAAGAGGAATGGTCAGGGAGGCAAAGACGATGGTGTAAACATTGAGGGCCCATTGGAGGTTGTTGAGACTGACCTTGAGGCTATCTTGGATAGTAGGCAGGGCGATGTTCATGACGGTGGTATCCAGCATACAGAGAAAGATACCAATACACATAGCAAAAATCGTAAAGTTTCTTTTCATGGGAATTTCTTCTTCCTTTCGTTTTATATTAATAATGATAATATAAACTAAATAAATAATGATGTCAACTATATTTTTGTTGACACTTACTTACAATACCCTTATAATAAAATGGAAAGTGAGGACAGGCCATGAAAGGTAGAGATGTCATCCTAGGGATTTTGAGCCGAAAAGAGAGGACGGGCTATGATATTAAAAATATTTTAGAGAATCAGCTCTCCTATTTTTACGATGGGACTTATGGGATGATTTATCCTACCCTGCGTAAGCTGGAAGCGGAAGGTAAGATAAAAAAAGAGGTTGTTATTCAAGAAGGACGGCCCAATAAGAATGTCTATACTATTACAGAAGCTGGACGAGAAGAGTTTGCTACTTATTTTGAATCAGATGTTGATGATGAAACGGTTAAATCAGATTTGCTGATGCGGCTTTTCTTCGCTCAAGACTTATCGGATGAGAGTTTGCAGCCCCTTTTGGCAGAAGAAATTGCCCGCAAGGAGGAAAAAATTCAGCAGTTGCACGACAATCTCCAGACCTGGAAAGACGATGGCGGTCTAACCAGTACCCAAGAAATTACTATTAAGTATGGCTTAGCCTATTATGAAGCAACTAAAAAGGTTCTAGAAGAGGCCCTGAAAGGCCTTGTGAAATAAGAGGGGAGCATGGCACCTACGATTAAATCCGGACTGAAGATGATTGCAACCCTACTGGCTGGGCTCCTTGCTGGTATGGCAGCCCTGTCTATCAAGATTTGGTTTGGGCTTCGAGCTGTTTATCAAGCCCAACTTGCCCAGTCAACTATTAGCTTTTTGGGTCTGCCCATCTATCGGTTGATTAAGCTGGGCTCTAGCTATCACGAAACTGGTGACTACGGCACCAATCGTGGCTGGATCTGCTTTGGTTTTATGCTTCTGGCAGTCTTTTTGCAATATATCTTGGGCAACTGGTGGCGGAACCGCCGGCTGAAATAATCCTCTTCGAAAAGCAAAATTTTCCAGCGGACGAAGGAAATCAAGATTAAAAAATCGAGACTGATGGAGTTCGATTTTTTTGTGTATTTATCTTTAGTTAGTAATAAGTAGATTGAAACCTCGCTATTTAGGAAAACGAGTAGCTAGCTGGTCTGGAAGCTAGTAGATGAAGGCTGATTGCGACTATCTCACAAAATGGGCAATCCTCGAGATATTGATCTTAAGGACTTGCACGATTATGACGTGGGCCTTTTTGTAGTCAACTGACAGGAAGTGCGGAAGCAGGTTCAAACCAATCTCGTTTTTTGTCAAAGTCGGCTATTTGGGTTATAATGGGGTCTGTTTTGGAGGTGCTATTTATGAATAAAGAACGTCTGGTAGCCTTTACTGATGCCGTCTTGGCTATCATCATGACTATCTTGGTCTTGGAATTGAAAAAGCCAGAGGTTATCAGTCTGGCTGGATTTTGGGCTTTGCGAATGAACTTTTTTGCTTATACCATTTCCTTCTTCTGGTTGGGAACCATGTGGGTCAACCTGCATCGCTCCTGGGATGGCCTTGAGAAAATCAACAACAAGCTGGTTTGGATTTCCCTTCTTTTGCTCTTTTTCTCCTCTCTTTTCCCTTACGTGACCACCATTGTTTCGGAAAGTTTTAATAACCCCATTGCCCAAGCGGCTTACGGTGTCATTGTCCTCCTAGTGTCGTTTACCAATGTTTGGATGTATGCCGAGTTGGCTAAGATGTCAGGAACTTCCATGACTAAGTCCATGGCCAAGTCGCACAACCGATTCATGGCCTGGGACATTGCCATCAAGTTACTGGGCTTTATTCTGACCTTGACTTTCTACCCACCAGCCATGATGTGGTCAGTCCTTATCACAGCGTTGAGCTTGGGACAAAACCCATTTGCCCCCATAAAAACAGAGGATCACTTGTTGGTGACCCTCTGTTTTTTAGGTTTGGTTGCTTCTCCTGTTGTATTTGGGGAGATTGTTAGCCATAAGGACCAATCCCATATCAATCTTGACCTGTCGTTTCCCCCGCAGATGACATCTTTTGTAACCCAAACAAGCCTTTATCTGCCCAAAGACAGGCTCCACATCAACCTTGCGTTGTGCGAAAACTTGACTGCCCTCAGGAGATAAAAGCGCTTGAACTTCTTTTTGCTTTAAATATTGGTACCGTTCGTTGATGTAAAGCCCCTTTT
>NZ_JMLC01000030.1 GCF_000686605.1 Streptococcus sobrinus DSM 20742 = ATCC 33478
GCGAGCTTTAAGGCCTCAATGGATGGAAAGTCCTTCTCAAAGCCATAGAACATTTCGGATTTTAAAGTCCCAAAGAAAGATTCCATCATACCATTATCTAAACTGTTCCCCTTACGGGACATGGATGGTATCATCTTATGCTCTTTTAGGAAATGGTGGTAATAAGCGTGCTGATACTGCCAGCCCTGATCACTATGTAAGATAGTACCCTGATAGGTATCATCAGGGAATGCCTCCTCAAGCATGGATGTCAATTTTGTCTTCATACCGTAATTTCATAAGAAAAACACCCCAATCGTTAGATTTTTTGTCTAACTTTTGGGGCGCAGTTCAAAACAAGTGGTTCCGAAGGTCTTCTTGATTTAGCCTTTACAATAATGGGCAATGGCTTGGCTGACGAATTGAGCTGTGCCCACTCCGCCGACTTGGTCAATAGTTTGGCTGAACCGATTGTCCGCTACATACATTTTCCCTAGACTGGCCAAAATCTCAGGGCTACAAAGATAGAAATTTTCTGAGATATAGTCCTGTAGGACCTTAACTTGGGTCTGAACCTTGTCATCTGTGACGGCAAGATTTTTCAAACGACCAAACTCTGCCATAACCACCGACATTTCACCGGTCATTTTGGCAAAATCTTTCTGATCCGTCTTAGCCGCAAAGGCTTGGTAGGCTTGGGTATCACCCCAACGTTCCTTGGCCTCAGTTTCCAAGGCCTCCAGTTGGGACTTATCAAAAGCAGTAAATGTCATAGTATCTCCTCCATCTTGCAGACGACGAGCATGGGCCAGAACCCCTTCCAAATGAGCCTTTTTAAGCTCTAAAAGCTTAATCTGCTCAGCTATGGCCTTATGGTCATAATAGCGATAGCCATTCTCAGCCACCTGACTGGGCTTGAGCAGATCAATCTCATCATAATAATGCAGCGTGCACACACTGACACCAGACAACTGACTCATTTCCTTAACGGTTTTCATGAGAACCTCCTCTCTTTCGAGGATACTAAGCCGTTAGCACTCTAAAGAAAATTAGGAAGCCTAACGACGGTGACAAAGCACCGAGGAAGTCTTCTACCTTGGTAGTCTTATCTGTAATTCGACTAAAGTCGAAACAGCTACCTCTCTATTTTCACAGGAGTGTAGGCCTGTTCACCTCAACTATGAGTATAGACTATGACGTAGCGGGAGGGTCAAGAGGGAAATTTTAATACAAACCGATAAATCTATCAAACACTTCTTTATTAGTAAAGTTGATTGACCATCGTTCATTTAAATACTTTTTTATTTTCTCCGACCTTTTCACTATAGTATCAGGAGTCCATTCAGAATATTCTTTTGCCAGCTCTCTCTGACAATATACCCAATTCATAACAGCACTCTCCCTTTTTCTGTTTATCTGGGTAAGATGCATTTCCTAAATAACCATTTTTTTCTTACCAATGAGCAATAAATTAGCTAAACAATTTTTGTACCTATCTTTTTCTTTACCATCTAATTTTCCGAATTGGCGATTCCAATATGAATTATGACCTGCTTTAGGGTAGATATGTTCGATGTTGTAAAAATCTGTTTCAAAATGTGAATAGAGTTCCCTTATTCTATTTTTATACTCTGGTTCGTGTGATCTTTCTATTAAATCAGCCTCCATATTATACAGAATATACTTAGCAACTCTTTTATTTTGCTTATAAAATAAAAATGCATCTACTTTCGTATTACTGAAGAAGGTCCCAGAAATAAATGCAGTTTTTAATTTACTCACAGTCTGTTTAAGTTGTAAAATAAATTCATCATAACTGATAACTTCTTTTTTAGATATTTCTTCTAATAAGGTTGAAAATTCTCTTAATTCCGTGAATGAAAATAACCTGTCAGTTCTCCCCTTATACTCCAAATTTCCTAAGTACAATCTAATTAATAGTGCTTGTTCTATTTGTCTTAATATTGTAACTCTTTGTTTTGAAGTGCAATTATCCGAAGAACTATATAGGGAAAAAATAACTCTGTCAATAGAAAAAATTGGGAATATTGCATGAAAAAGGAACGAACTACCTGTTGTAGAGCGTCGAGTATTTAATAATATTTTAATACCATTTAAAACTCGTGCCTCTTCAAAATCAAATACCGAATCAATATAATCTAATGGATTATTTACAGTCACCCACATAATTATCTTTTTAGATAAATCGTCAATATATTTACGTAAATCATTAATTCCAATCTTTTTATCAATAACATTTTTAGCAGTAAAATAATCCCCTAATAAACTATTTATTAATTCTCCTTCTGAAAAATGGTTAGTATCTTTCCTCTCTTTAAAAAAATCTCTAAGAGGTTGATATTCCCTAATTTGAAGATTCAAAAAAAGATCGTCTAAGTTATTACTAGATCTAAACTTAAATAGCAAATTACCATTCTGAGACAATTCTTTCTTCCCAAGGTTTCTGTATAGATTTTTCCAACATTGATTGATTTGCTCTCTCAAATTTGCTTTGGCACTGTCATTTGTATCTATTAACATCGTTAGATATATCAAACGATTTTTTAATAATTCCAATTTAGATAAAGGTTTGCCTCTGTTATTCATGGTTTCAAAAGTAACGAAGATGTCTAGCTCCTTATCAATTACATATTTGTTAAAGACTAGACTATATATCAGTTTTGAAAACAACTTATCTAATTTACTAAACGAAAGTGCTCTACACTTTTTTTCAAAAAAATCTTTTGTAAAACTTAAATTAGCTGAATATTCATTGTCTTCAATCGTTAAATTAGTATTAACAGGAAGAGGTTCTTCTAATATTTTACTAATGTAATATCCCAAACTATCATTATTTTGATCATATGAGAATTTATAAGTTTTATTACAATCTTTCTCTTGAAATAAATAATCACCATATATTGAATCAAGAGATCTATTGGAATCCAGTAAACTACCTGAAAAATTTTCCTTGGTGGCTTTTAAAATCGAGACTAATAAAATTATAGCCGTAGTCAGTCTCTGTTGACCGTCTACGATATAGTAAGGCTTCATTCTGCGGTCCGTAATAAGCCATCTATCTTTTTCCCATCCTGAATAGATTTCTGCTGGAACTTCTTCGAAAGTCAGGACCCCTGCATAATGTTCCCTTCCATCAACTATCAATTCTAAGTCATCCCAAAAATCTTGTACTTCTTTAGCACCCCAAGAATATCCTCTTTGATAATCTGGAATGCGCAATAGATTCTCCCTTAAAATAGTGTCTAAACTTTCTAAATTTCCAGCCATTTTTTACCTCCACGATTACTTAATTATTATAGCATAGAGACCTACTGTTGATGATGCCAAAGATTATTTTTCAATCCTCACCGGCACCCGGCCCCAGTTTTGCTCTTTGATAGCGGAGTTGCCGAGCTGGTAGACTGCGTCGGCTTTTTGGCTCTGGCTGTCCCAAGGCTCCTTGCCGATACGGCTGACCAGTTGAACTTGATTCTTGATAGTCTTGAGGTGGTCTTGGCCTTTTTGGTTGAAGCCCAAGACATGGATGGCTTGAGGCAGGGGGCTTTCTTGCGCCTGGACCAGAATATAGGTCAGAATCCTGCGGATTCTGGCCTTGGTATAGCGCTTGGTGGCCACCAGCTCTACCAGTTCATCCAGGTCGGTCGCTTCTTTTATGGCCGAGCTAATGCGGCTGGCCAATTCCTCATTAACCTGAAAAATCTTAGTCAGGTCGGGATTGGTCAGAATCTGATATCTGAGCAAGGGGAAATAGTCGGCCCAGACAACCTTGCTGGCTTGCTCCAAGAACTGGCTGTCGGGAACGGTCTGGGCTAGGAAATCTCGGTCGTCCAGGTGCTTGCGAATAGCGGTCGCCGAGGCAATTTGCTCGGACTTGCTTTCGGAGTGATAACCGGCCCCCAATCGCTGGATCGGTCTGAGGGCAAGGCCTCTCTTGGCTACTGCCTTGGCATAGGCCAGCCCCAAAATATGGTTGGGAGTCTTGCCTGTAAAATTGATTCCCGCGAATTTTTTCCACATCTCCTGTGTCTTTTGCGGGTAGGTCAGCTTGTCTGGCAAACTGGCCAGATAGGCTTCCATTTCCTGCGACTTTTGGCCATAGATTTGCGAAAGCTGCTGGTAATCAATCATTTCTTCCGTACCAAACATGACTTGACCTACCCCCAGCCTGGCTAAGATATCAATGCCCCCTTGGGCAAAGTAATCGGCCGATTGAACGGCTACCAAAAAGGGGAGCTCAACCACGAGGTCAGCACCATTTTCCAAAGCCATCTGAGCCCTAGTCCACTTATCAATCAGGGCAGGCTCGCCCCGCTGGACGAAATTGCCCGACATGGCGACGACAGTCACGCCCTGACTCTGCTCCAGAAGATGGCGATGGCCATTGTGGAAGGGATTGAACTCTGCGATAATACCGGTAACTGTCAAGTGAGGCTCCTTTTAGGTTTGATTTGGGCAAACTAACTACTCAAATTATAGCATAGTCCGAATGGATGGGCAGTCTAGCGAAAGGGCATATTGAACTAACGGAAGGATAACCAGCTTATCGGAACAAAGCATAACAATTAACGGAACAATACAAAAGCTCAGCACCAAGGGTACCAAGCAAAACTTTATTAATCACTTCTCCGCCACAAAGAACCACCGCTGACTAGTTGGGGTGGGGTCCCGGTCTGTGAAATCTGCGTAAACCTTGCGGGTCTTAAAGCCGGCTTGTTCGAGTAGAATGTCGTAGGTCAGAATGTCATAGGTCCGCTCCTCATGGACCTCATCGTAGCGGGTGAAACGACCGTCAGCATCCTGAATAAAAAAGGTCAGCTCGTGAACCACCGAGTGGGGAGTATCGTCAGTATAGCTATCCCAAACCATGGCAAAGTCTTCCGCATTTTCATGGTAGGAATACCCAGGGAAAATGTCATCCGTCTGATAGGTGGAGTGGACGTCAAAGATAAAGACACCGCCATCATTGAGCTGGTTATAGACTTGCTGGAAGACATCACCGACATCGACCTCGTCCTTCATGTAACAGATGGAGTCCGAATAGCAGGTCACCAAATCATAAGTGCCAGCCTGGGAAAGGTCTAACATGTTGCCCTGGATGAAGGAAATAGTCTGACCGGTAGCTTGAGCTCTTTTTTGAGCCAGGGCCAGCATTTCTTGACTAAGATCAAGGCCAGTCACCTCATAACCAACCTGAGCAAATCGTAGGGACTGAATCCCTGTCCCACAGGCTAATTCTAACAATTTTTTCTTGCCCTTAGGAAAGTGGCGGAGGGAAAAGTCCGTCCACTTGTCATAAAGGCTATCATCCATAATGGCATCGTAAACCGATGCGAATTTTTCGTAGGTCTCACTCATATCATCCTCCACAGCAAAAGGACTGGGCTCGCACCCAGCTCCTTTTTTATCCTAGAAATCCAGCAACATCCACCATTGGGGCTTCGTGCCAGAGTTTTTCCAGATTGAAATGTTCCCGTGCTTCTTGCGAGAAGAGGTGGACAACACAATCGTTGAGGTCCAGTAAAACCCAACCAGTCTTGCTGTCGCCTTCGATATGGCTGGCATCTCCACCAGCCTCCTTGACCTTCTCACGGATATTGTCCGCAATGGCCTCCAACTGGCGGGTATTCATGGCACTCATAATAATGAAGTAGTCAGTCAGGCTGGTCAAACCGGCCAAATCCAAGGCTACAATATCCTCCGCCCGCTTCTCATCAGCGGCCTGCACAACAATTTTCAATAGTTCATCTTTTGTCATCTATTAGGTTTCCTTTATTAATCAATATCAATTTTACCAATTATAGAGTTATCAATAACATCATCTACCATATATTTTGGAACACTGTTATTACTCCAACTATCAGAAGAATTTTTCGTACAAAATGCCTCTAATGATTCGAACTTACTCCTACTCTTTGGATGAGAAAAATAGAGTCTCTCTAAAGTATCGTGTTTAATAATAACCCAATTTTTCCCGGAATTTGAATCATCTAAGGGAAATGCTAGGTAAATATCTTTCCCCTTATATTTTAAAGATAAGCTCATTCTAGCCTTCAACTGTATTTGATAGATATTTGAGCAATCTCGATTATAGTCATAATGTTGAACTGCTAGAAAATCCGCCCCCAGAGAATCATTAGGAAGCCATACTGAAGCTATTCCATAATCAACTAACTTAGCTGCTAGTTTAAAAAAGTTTCTCTGCTCAATAAATTTACCACTTGTTTTTAGAGATTCTTTGATTCTTCTTAGTTTCATAAATATTAGTACCTCAGCTCCCCAACGAAGGCATTATAGGTCTCGATGGTTTGGGGATAGATAGGCAGTTTGCGGTCAATCAAGTGGGTCAGGGTATGAGCAGTTTCGTAGGCGACCGCTCTATCTAAGGAATCTTGGGCAACTTGTCGGGCCTGAGCCACTCCTGGGAAATCACGGTTGTCCTCAATATAATCGGCCACATAGACAATCTTGTCTAGGGTGGTCATCTGGCCACTTCCCGTCGTGTGGTCCTCAATGGACTTGAGAATTTCAGCATCTGTCACGCCCAAATCCTCCTGAATCTTATAGATACCGACCTTGCCATGCCAGATATTATTGCCCCAATTTTTCAAGTCAGGATCCAGCTGGTACTTATCAATCAAGGCTAGAAAATCATCATTGGACAGCTCCTTAGCGTAATCATGCAGAAGGCCAGCCAGACCGGCCTTTTCTCTATCATAGGCATTGACTTGGGCCAAGTGTTGGGCAGCTGCTTCCACGCCCAGACAGTGCTGGAATCGCTTGGCAGACAGGCGGTCTTGCATAATTTTTAAAACTTGGTCGCGGTCATAGCCATGACCCAAAAATTTCTCATACATTAGCGATAAAGCCCCGCTTTCTTGATATAGGCCAGAACCGGTTGGGGCACCATAAAATTGGGCGTGTGTCCATTCTTAATCAGCTCCCTGACATTGGTTGAGGAAATATCCATCAGGGGAACATCTACCCAAATGACGGGATAGGAGGTCCCTGCTTTAAATTTCGGCCGTTGAACCCCAACAAATTGAACCAAGTCAACCAGTTCATCAATCCGATGCCACTTGGGCAGGTACTCGACCATATCAGCCCCGATGATAAAGTAATAATCAGTATCAGGATTCTTTTCCGTCAGGTATTTCATGGTGTCGTAGGAATAACTGATTCCCTTTCGCTCCAGCTCAATAGTCTCAATATCCAGGCCTTCAATCCCGTTGATGGCCAGCATGAGCATATTGAGGCGGTGGGCCTCACCAATCGTCTCCTTCTTGTCCACATGAGGAGGGAGGTACTCGGGCATGAGCAGGACCTCATCCAGCCCCAGCTGTTGGCGTACCTGATCGGCTACAATCAGATGGGCATTGTGAACTGGATTAAAATTTCCGCCCAAAATACCAACCTGCTTGCGACCAGTTTCTTTAACCTCTTCTTCCAATTCAACCTTGGTGAAAGGCGTTACTAAATCCAGTGCCATAGCCATCTCCTCACGCTCTAAAAATCAACTCTTTTAGCCACCATTATAGCATAATTAGGGATAAAGAAAAAGTTGGGAAAGAGACCATTTACCCTGTAATTCCAATAAGAACAGTTTCTCAAGAAAAGAAAAAGGTGCTCTAAGCACCCTAATCTCAAATTTCTTTCACCTTCTGCGAAAGTTTGCGGTTTTCCTTTTTGGCGGATTGTTTGTAGAGGGTCAAAACTCGACCGGTTTTGGCAACGGATTGGGCTCCGATTTCTTCCTCTAAAATTTCAGCGACTTCATGGATATTTTCGTCCGTGTTTTGCAGCAGTTTGATCTTGATAAGTTCGCGGGCATCCAAGGCGTTGCGAACACTGGTCTTGATTTGGTCGTTGAGACCATTCTTGCCAACCTGAACAATCGGCTTCATAGCGTGTGCTTGACTGTTGAGAAAAGCTCTTTGTTTTGATGTTAATGTCATAGTGTTTCCTTTTTATTTGTAAAAATAGCAGAGCTTAGGCCAAAACTTACATGAGATTCTTTTTTACATCAAATAGATAAGACTTCTCTTGATAATCTTTGACATAGTATCTCAACTTAGTTTTCCCTTTTTGAATAATGCGGTGTCCTTCCGCTTCCAGCAATTCTCTTTGGGCTTCAAGACCACCAGGATACTTCGCATTGACCTCCCCACCCGACTTGAGGACCCGCCAATAAGGTATGGGGTCATCTCCTTCAGACCAAGCGACAATCAAAGTAGCGACTCCTGAGAAAAAGGGAACACTATCGTCCTGCCCTAGGTAAGCCCGCAAATCAGCCAAGGTCACCACTTTTCCGTATGGTATTTGTCGAATAGCTTCCGCATATTTTTCTGGAGCGATAAAACTTGACTGAGTCATACAGTCTCCCCTTTCTTAGATGAGAGCTTTGCGAACTATGACCCCGACACCTTCAGGTGCCCAGCCAGCAACGACGACAGGGCTATCTGGCTTGGCAAGAATTCGTACCCAACCAAGACCAGAAAAGACTAGGTCGGTCTTACTGGTAATGGTAAATTCGTGACGGACCAGCTTGGGAAAATTAGCTAGCTCCTTGGCAGACGGCGGTGTCAAAAGACCGCCAGCGTGTCGATCATAAAAATCGTCAGCTCCTTGAAGCTTGGTGCGGTGGAGCTTGAGATTATTGTCAAAATAAGCCGTGAAACCTTGCTTATCTCCCTGAAGAAAATCAAAGCGACCTAGGCCACCCAAGAAAAGGGTCTGACTAGGACTGAGCTGATAGGTTTTGGGCTTGATTTCCTTTTTCGGACTGACAAACTTGAGGTCCTTGGCAGACAGGTAGTGGGCCATTTGGTGGCGGTGGATAATCCCCGGGGTATCAAAGATATAGGAACCGTCGTCCAGGGGAATCTCAATCTTATCCAAGGTCGTTCCAGGGAAGCGTGAGGTGGTAATAATCTCTTGATTCCCAGTGATTTCCTTGATGATGGCATTAATCAGGGTGGATTTGCCAACATTGGTCACCCCAACCACGTAGACATCACGCCCAGCCCGCAGCTCCTCAATCCGAGCAATCAGCTCCTTGATGGCTTGGCCGTTTTGAGCAGAGGTCAAGAGGACATCAACTGGCCGCAGGCCCTCTTCATGGGCCCGCTCGGTCAGCCATTGGGTCACCTTGCCATCCTTGACGGACTTGGGCAAGATATCCTTTTTATTGCCGACCAGAAGCACGTCATTGCCGGCGACAAAGCGACTGAGGCCAGGAATAACCGAGCCATTAAAGTCGAAAATATCGACAACATTGACCACTAAAGCCTGACTATCCCCCACTTCATGAAGGAGCTTGAGGAAGTCATCATCAGAGATGGCCACATCGACAATCTCATTGTAGTGGCGTAGGCGGAAACAGCGTTGGCAATAGAGCTCGCCTGTCTCCTGACTTTTTTCAATGCTGGACTGGGGTGTATAGCCAGGAGCTTCCTTGTCCTGACTTTGAATTTTGGCCCCACAGCCGATACAGTATAATTCTTCCATTAAATTTCCTTTTGATACTTGAGCGGACCATACTTTTGGGCAATTTTTTTCATGACCCGTCGCTCTCTGGCTCGATTAAACTTGGTATTCCAAGCATCTGAGGTTACCAGAGGCTTGACCAGAATCGAACGGATACCAGCCCTATGGCAGGCCCTGATGTCGGTCATGAGTTGGTCCCCAACCATAACCACCTCTTCACGGTCAAAACCGTAACGCTCAATGGCCTGATTAATCCCACGGGTGAAGGGCTTCATAGCCCGACTGATAAAGTCCACATGGAAAGGCTCAACCGCGCGCTTGACCCGCTCGTATTTATTATTGGAAACGACCACCACCGGTATATCGGCCTCGGTCATATCGTCCAACCACTCCCTTAGCTCAGGGGTCCCATCAGGATTATTCCAAGCAATGAGGGTATTATCCAAATCCACTAAAACCGCAGAAATCCCGTGCTTTCGCAGGCTCTCAGGCTTCAAATCATAAACAGCTTCGACCGCGAAGGTCGGCAAGTAATCTTCTAGACTCACAACTTTCTCCAAAAACTAATAGTACCCCTTATTATAGCATACTTTGGGGAGCAGTTGCGGGGGAAAAGACGGGGAGAAAGTTGACAATTTTAGCTAACTTTGACATAATGTAGATGTATTGAAAAAGGTCCTTCCCATACATGGGTACACAGAAAGCCTTAGGAGTACCAGTCCTAAGGCTTTTTCTACGTCTTTAGACGTCTGGGCTAAAGGCACCTAGTCATCGTCTTTTCCATTTAGCCATTTTGAAAATAGTCCTAAGACTATACCAACAAAAGTTGGTGCAACGATGCTTAGAAAAAGATCCTTCCACATGAGTATTCACCTCCTCTCGAAGGCTTTATTGTGGGTGCCGAAGGTTATTATAGCATAAAATAACTCTAGAAACTGTTCTATCATTATTTTTATGATAGAATTACAATAAAGTAATGATAGAAAAAGAGAGAACTACCATGATCAACATCCGCCCCGTTTCAGACCTCCGCAATAAATTTCCAGAAATCGAAGAAACCGTCATCAAGTCTAATGACCCTGTATTTCTGACTAAGAACGGCTATGGAACTATGGTTCTCATGAGTTTGGAGCAATACGATGACCTAACTTCTAATCTGGAGAAAAAATTGGATGAGGCTGATTTGGTCGCCGAAGAAAGTTCCACCCGCTATAATAAAGACGAGCTTTTTAAACGAGTCCGGAGCCAAATAGATGACTAAAGAAAACTATCAGCTGAGGTTTCTGCCACTCTTTGAAAAGGACCTCAATGCTATTGTCGACTACATTAGTCAAAGTCTACAAAATCCACGGGCCGCCCACCGTTTCCTGAGCGCTGTTGAAGGAGCGATAAATGACAGGTTGGCTAGACCGCTAGCTTTTCCAGCCTACCCTTCGATTCACAAACGACGCCATCCTTACTACTACATCCGAGTTAAAAATCTTATTATCTTTTATATTGTCATCGGCAATACTATGGAAGTTCGGAAAATTTTATATAGTAAAAGAAATTTTGATGATTTCTTATAAGCAAAAGCACCTCAAGAAGCTTTTTCTTGGGGTGCTATGTTTTTACATGCAAATACTTTGTAAATGGATTTTGATTATTCCTTAAATTCACACTCAACTTTGGCATCCTTATCAATAGAGGTAAGGATTTGTTGATAATACTCTTTGGTAGAATCTTGAACCAGATCTTTGTATTGTTTTAAATATTCTTCTTGTGCCTCATTTGACAAGCTATCAGTAGCCAGTTTGCCAGTATCTACATCTTTTGTCGAATCCGACAAGGCCCCCTCAGATTTACTATAAAGTTGATAAGGCTTGTCCTTATCAACTTCAAAGCCGATGACTTCAAATTTTAGAACAACAACTTTATAATTTGATTTTCCAGTTTTTGTTACTTTAACTGGCTTTTTAATACCAAATTTTGCCTTATAGTTCAGGATAATCGATACTTCTTTTTCCGAGTAAGGAATATCTAGATCTGTGAATAAAATCTTTGTTTTTCCGTTGAAGTTTCAACTTTTTGGATACCTACATTGAGAAATGTAATTTGTTTAACTTTTTCTAACGAAGTTACCGATGTACTTACCTTTGTAGTTGGTCTTTGCTCAAAAAAGCTATCCATTATCCCAGAACTCATAACTACTGCGATGACAAAAACTATGCCTACAACCCACAATAAATAACTGAATATCTTTTTAATCATCATTTATCCCTTTCAATAGGTAGGCACAAACTAACAGTATAATTCCTAACCAATGATTTAAAAAGGCCAAGCATACTCCAAAAAAAACTAATACAGTTGATAAATATCTCACGAGTAATACCTACTTCTAATTTGTGGAGTTATAAATCCTTATTATGATTCCAGTGGAATAATAGCTGGTGTCCCTTTAAATGATAGATATGGTTTAATTTCTAATTCTAAATCTTTATCACTATTGACCGCGAAGTGTTCTGTTGCCCCGCTATAACTACGACCTGCAGAAATCGTTTCAAATGTATTATCATTCGGATAAGATTCCATTTTAGTTCCGTTTGCATAGAGCTCAAAATCACTTCCGATAACGTAATCATCGTCCGACAAGTTTTTAACATCGTAAGTGACTTTTAAAACTTTCTTAGGTTGATTATCTTCAATCTCATTTCGTTCATCTGTCCACTCAACCGATGTGATAGTGTATTCCACTTTACCTTTGAATGTTATTTTGTCACCGACCTTGTAAGTCTTTTTGCTTTCTGAAGAACTAGAAATACTTGAACTATCTTTTTCACTTTGACTTGTGGGCTTATCATTTTTTCCAAGAGCGTTATCAATAGTCGCTACATAGCTAGCCTGTGTTACCAAAACAATGATAAAGGAAATCACGGCAATCATGATTGAAATCAAAGACAGGAGTTTTTTCCTTTTCAGATTGATAAAGAAAGCAATAACTCCCAAGATAAAAGCGATAATGGCTAGAACTGCCGAAGCATTGTTGATAAAAGGCATCCAAGAGGTTACCAAGGCAATCCCACCAAAAACTAAAGCAATAATTCCTAAAACTTTCTTCTCATCTTCTTTAATTGGTTTCATCTCTCTACTCCTTTTTTGAAATTTACAAAACCATTATACATATATATCTATTTGATGCCAATAGTATTACGATAGGTTTGAGGGATAAAATTTTTAAAATTGAAGACAAAAAAAGCAAGCCTGAGCTCGCTTAGATTTTCCTAGGATTTTTTCCTGCTTCGGACTAGGTTCCGCAGGGAAATAATGAGATCGGCTAGAGTAATCAGGGGCATACCCATGATGTCTATTTTATAAAAGTCCCAAAATAAAAAGGGTGAGAAGCACGCTGGCGACTAAACCCAAGAGATTCAGTTCTTAGGAAACCGACCTCTCTTGTAAGCGTTTTACTAACCCTTTGAATTTTGCTATAGTTAGGGTAAGAAAAGCTAATTTGGGGCTAGGCCTGAAGAAGGTAAATTTTGACTGGCCCCAAGAAAGTCTAATACTCAATGAAAATCAAAAATAGGAGGAAGCTTTGCTTCCTTCAGTGAGCACGGCAAAACGAGTTAACGACGTATCTGTTTGATTTTCGAAGGGTATAAGCAAAATTCTAAAGGAGGTCGGACTATGTTTCAACTAACTGAACAAATTGCTGTCGTGACTGGTGGTGCCAAGGGAATCGGCCGAGGAATTGCCAGCGTACTTCATCAACAAGGAGCCAAGGTTATCATCCTCGACAAGGACCAAGCTGCCGGACAAGCTACAGCCAAGAATTTAGGAGCCGATTTCTATTCCTTCAATGTCACCGATAGCCAAGGGATTGCACAGACCTTCCAAATGATTGCGGAAAAATATGGCAGACTGGATATTCTCTGCTCCAATATCGGCATCTATCCCCAAGCAAAAATTGCCGATATGAGCGAAGCGGAGTGGGATCTGATTCAAACGGTCAACCTCAAAGGGACCTTCTTAGTAGTCAAGGCTGCTGCTAAAATTATGCGGCACCAAGGCTATGGACGGATTGTCTTGACTTCATCTATCACTGGTCCTATCACAGGCTACCCTGGTTGGGCCCACTACGGTTCCACCAAAGCTGGACAGCTGGGATTTATGCGGAGTGCCGCCCTGGAATACGCCAAGGCTGGTATCACCATCAATGCAGTTCAGCCTGGTAATGTCCTGACTGAAGGCCTCAAGACTCAAGGGGAATCTTACCTGAATGAGATGAAGAAGACCGTCCCTACCCATACCCTGGGAGCTCCAGAAGATATAGGAACTGCCGTTGCCTTCCTAGCTTCTAAAGAAGCCCACTATATCACCGGTCAAACCATCGTAGTTGATGGGGGACAAATTCTCCCTGAATCCTTTGATGCCATTTTGTAAGAGTCAAGAACGGCTTGACACCATAAAAAAGGAGACCCTCGAGGTCTCTTTTCCTATCTTATTCTGACTTATTTTCTCGCTCTCAAGGCCTTCTTAAAGGCCTTCTTCTCTTGCTTAATTAAAGAGATGAGGGCCTGCCCGTCCTTGGCATAACCGCCATTTTTATTGTAAAGGCTGCGGTCGAAATCAGCAGTTCGTCTTTCCTGCCAAAATCTGGCCAAACGGACTCTGCCAGTTCGATTGGGCGAGCGATAGCCCTTAGTGGCTTGATTGCGGAAGGCAGGATCATGCGGACCGACTGGACAAACGTCCAGGCGAAAATGACTTTTAGTGGTATTGCCGTAATTGAAACTGGCCCCGTTAATAATCCCATTAGCCGTGACTTTTTCGGCATCAACTTCGTTGAGAAAATTTCCTTGACCATCAATGATAAATTCTGTCCGAAACTGGAGTAAAACCTTTATATTATAGGACTCTTGCTCATCCGGAAAGCAAAAGGTACCATCCTTAATCTGCCGCTTATTGTGCAGACGGGCGTTGTCCCAGAGACTGGGGCGCAAATGATTGGCCCGCAGGTAAGCAAACAAGGCTTCCTGATCCGTCCTGCCAGACTTTCGGTAGTGCTGACGGACATACTGGGCTTGCTGACTTGAGATAACATAGCGAAGCTGATGAAGCTGGCGGTTAAACTCAGTCTTCTCCTGAAAGTCTTTCCCCTTCATAACCAAGCGAACCTGCCTGGCCAAGTCAGACCAAAATCTATCATGGGGAGCAAGGTCGGGTGAAAATTTAGCCACCAAAGCCTGATTTTCAGTTAAGTCACCCGATAAATCTTGAGGCAAATCTAACTGGTCTAAGACAAATCGAAGTGCTCTACAGGGATCCTTGTCATTTTTCACTTCCTTCCAGCCAGACCAAAAAGCTGCTGAACCAATCTTGGGCATAAAAAAACTCCTTATATCAAGAGATACCTCCCTTAAAAAACTACTAGGATTTTAGGAAAGCATGGCAGACTGCCTGCAGGTAAGAGGCCTTACCTAAAAATTAAGTTTTTAAGGCTAGGTCCTGTTTAATTTTTAAAATACAAAAGGCCTTAAAAATCCAATTTCCTAAACCAGCTATTTTTTCGAGAACTTATCCCACATTCGATGACAACGACCTATTGCTTTGATTTTTAAAAAGTACCGACTTCTAATATTATAACGATACTTAGTACAAATAGCAAAGAATGTCAGCTATCTGCTTTTGGCTAAAGGCCTTACTAACGCATCTGTCGCAATGGCATGGCTGGCAACAGATGAATGCCGCAACGAACCGCAGGCAATCCTTATGTAGAGAAAGTGAGTTGAGGCTGTGAATCAAAAAAAAAGGAAAACCGATGATGGTTTCTTTTTGGAGCCAGTGAGAGGCGTAGGCAGACCGCAATAGCGGCGGCCAACCCAGATTTTTCAAATCTTAGATTGGCTTTGCCGATTCCGACATGATATCAAAACTGTCAATGACACCGTTTTGACGAAAGAGAGATCAAGAACTGCTGCCTCAGTTCTTGCAGCAAGTCCGAAGATAAAATCGTGAACCTGCTGTGTCCCTTGTATCAGTGGTTTAATTTAGGAATAGAACTAGGCAAGGCGTTGCAGATAGCTTTGACAGTCTGGGAGACTGTCAAAGGTTGGAAATGCAGCTTGCCTAGCAAGTGTCAAAACAGTCTGGGAGACTGTCAAAAGTTGGAAATGAAACTTGCCTAGCAAGTGTCAAAACAGTCTGGGAGACTGTCAAAAGTTGGAAATGAAACTTGCCTAGCAAGTGTCAAAACAGTCTGGGAGACTGTCAAAAGTTGGAAATGAAACTTGCCTAGCAAGTGTCAAAACAGTCTGGGAGACTGTCAAAAGTTGGAAATGAAACTTGCCTAGCAAGTGTCAAAACAGCCTGGAGACTGTCAAAGCCATTTTTTCTGTCTGACTCTCTAACGCCAATCTCTATGACGATGGGCTAGCTCCCTCCCTCACTCAGTTAGGCCAGTAAAATTGACTGCTTTATCTTCGTGTCGCCATGAAACTCCATAACTGAAAACGCCTACACCACTGCGGAAAAAGAGAGGTGGCTGTTTTGGCTTTAGCCAATATACAGCCGCGACTACCTTGAGGTGCAAATCTGCCTTGGAGACCTACTGTCTCCTACGCCCGATTTCCTGCCTCACCTTCTTGTTTTCAGGTTCAGGTAAAAAAGGTCTCCCAGACCTTTTTAATCCTTTGTGGTGCTTAACGACTTTGTATCTTGTCAAGAGTTTGCTTGCATCCGCCCTTTTTAACGACATTTCATTGTCAAAATCGATGCTATTTTGAAAATGAAAGAGTAAGGTGGCTAGGGAACTCGCTCTAGCGATTACCCTAGTTTATCAGTGGCTTTTAATCACTAATAAACTGGCTAGGTTAGAAAGTATCAAAATTGAAAGTTCTGATTTTAATTCAGTATAAAAGCGAGCCATCCCTAAAAATGGCCCGCCTTATAACTAAACAATCAACAAGGATTGTAATTAAGCTATCCCCAGACTTCATCAATAATTTCTTTGACAAGAGTAAGTTTTTTCCATTGATCCTCTTCTGTCAAGATATTGCCCTCCTGCGTTGAGGCAAAACCACACTGGGTCGCCAACCAAAGCTGATCAAGAGGCAAAATCTCCGCCGCCTCATGGATGCGTTGAATGATAGTTTCCTTGTCTTCCAATTGACCGTCTTTTGTCGTGATTAGACCAAGGACTGCTACCTTGTCTAGCCCCTTAAATGCTGCCAAGGGTTCAAAACCTCCCGAACGTTCATTATCGTATTCCAAAAAGTAGGCCCTTGCATTTTCACGACCAAAGAAGGCTTCTGCTACATCATCATAGGCTCCCTTAGCTGCATAAGTTGAATGGAAATTTCCGCGACAGACATGGGTATTGATTGTCAGGTCTGATGGCAGGTCCTTGATAGCATTGTTATTGACATAGAGATATTCCTCAATAACATCTTCCTTTTTGAAACCAGCACCCGCCATGGTATGCCAAAAATCCTCATCAATCAGCATCCCCCATGTACAGTCATCAAGCTGAACCGTACGTGCACCTGTTTCGTAGAGTGCCAAAATTTCCTCACGATAAACCTCAGCAATAGCTCTTAAAAAATCTTGACGACTAGGATAAAACTCAGCCACAGTTGCTGCATTCTTACCACGATCCAATTCTGCTAAAAACTGTGCTGGAGCTGGAATAGTAATCTTAGCTTCTACACCGCGCTCATCTGCCAATTTTTTATAAAAATCGTAATGTGCAATAAAAGGATGATTCTCTTTTGTAAAACCGAGTTTGCCACGAAGAACAGCTGTGTCATCGCCTGTTTCTTCCCCGTGAAACAGGTAGCCTTGGCCAAAGTGTTCATGTTCAACGCCATCAAACCCCCAAAAATTATCCAGATGCCAATAAGCCCGTCGGAATTCTCCATCTGTAATCTTTTCAAGACCGATAGCAACCTGCTTGTCCACCAAGTCTGTAATCAAACGATCTTCGACTGCAGTCAGTTCTTCCTGAGAAAGCTTTCCTGCCTCAAAAGCTTCACGCGCTTCCTTTAATTCGACAGGACGCAAGAAGGAGCCTACATGTTCAAAATATTTCTTTGTCATTTTATTCACCTCAAATTTTTGATAAACCCATTCTAACAGAGGTTAACTATAGTTGTAAAATATATATTTTATATTAAAACTTATAGCTAATAACTATGAATATCCAAGAAAATTCCGAGACTTCATCTACTTATCTTTTTTCAATTCATGCCTTGCCCAAAAGAGGAGAAAGATAAAACCGATTAAACCAATTGGAATGGCAAAAGCCTTAAATTAATTATGAAAAAACCAACCAGACTATCAAGCTACCTTCTACCAGATAAGAATCGCCAAATAAGAAATGCCTTATCCCATCATAGATAAATTTAGCAAATGGGTAAAAGAGAAAAGTAAAAATGAAATAAATAATAGCCCAAAACACCTCAGAATTTGTTGGCGTTGGCTCATGTAAAAGGCCTCAGATATGTAGCGCTAACCAACCTATTCCAAAAATAATTTGTCTTGCCAGCCAGCCTTTATCCACACGGATAAAAATATCAGATTGATGAATTTCTTAATCTTTTTGAAATATTATTTTTACAAGGCGGCTATTACTTCTGCAAAAAAGGACTCAGCAATCTGAGTCCTCAATCAACGATAACTAAATATACTCTCTGCCCCTTTTGACAAAATATGAAACTGGATAGAAATCTATCCTAAAAGGGGAGCGATCTAATAAGGAGGTGATAGTTGAGGCTTCAAACTAGCCCTGTTGGATTTTTATCAGTGACAAAACGGTAATCTTAAAAGTTAATGTAGTGGGTATAAAGTATAACTCCACGACTGCCTCGATTTTCCTCAATCCCAAGACTTCTAGCCCATAGCCTTAACTCTTGCCCCCGTTTAGCAATAGCCTTTACTCGAAAATGCTAAAGCAATAGCTTATCATCAGCATAGGGAGAAAAAAGATAAGATAAACGAGCAGGACTCCCACTTACTCTTCCTTCAACTTAGCCAACTCTTGAGCCAAGAGTTTGAGGGCAACTTGTGGGTTGGCTTGCCCCTTGGTTGCCTTCATGAGGAAGCCGGTAAAGGCTTTGTCGGCATTGCGTTTGCCTGACTTGAAGTCAGCAACGGCTGCTTCATTATCTGCAAAGACTTGGTGGATAATTGGAATCAAAATCTCAGGGTCGGAGATTTGCACCAGACCAGCCTTTTCCACATAGTCACGGGCTCCGCCACCATTTTTAGCCAGGTAGACAAAGACCTTCTTGGCAATTTTAGAAGAAATGGTGCCGTCTTCAATCAAGCCCAGCATTTCAACTAGATTGTCTGGAGTCAGCTGGATATCTTCCAAGTTCTTGTTCTCGCTGTTGAGAAACTGAGCCACTTCTCCCTGAAGCCAGTTGGACACTTGCTTGGCATCGCCGCCCAGACCGACTGCCGCTTCAAAGAAGTCAGAAGTAACCTTGCTGGCCGTTAGCTGGTTGGCATCGTAATCAGACAGGCCATATTGGCTGACATATCTTGACCGGCGGTCCCTAGCAAATTCAGGCAGGCTGTCCCGCATTTCTTCAATCCAATCATCGGAAATCTCAAAAATCGGCAGGTCCGGTTCTGGGAAGTAACGGTAATCCGCTGCCCCTTCCTTGACCCGCATTAGGATGGTACCCTTGTTGGCCTCATCGTAACGGCGGGTTTCTTGGCGAATGACCCCACCAGACCGCAGAATTTTGGCCTGACGTTCCACTTCGTACTCCAAGCCCTTTCGGACATTACTAAAGGAGTTGAGATTCTTGAGCTCGGTCTTGGTTCCAAATGCCACTTGACCATAAGGACGCAGGGAGATATTGGCATCAACCCGCATGGAGCCTTCTTCCATCTTAACATCGGAAATACCGGTGTATTGAATGATTTCTTTGAGGGCTGTCAGGTAGGCATAAGCCTCTTCGGGCGAACGCATATCTGCCTCAGAAACAATCTCGATCAGGGGCACGCCCTGACGATTAAGATCCACATAGGAATAGCCATCATCAGCATGGGTATTCTTACCAGCATCTTCTTCCAAGTGAGCCCGCTCAATGCGGATTTTCTTGATTGAACCACCGTCTAACTGGGCTTCCAGCCAGCCATTGTAACCGATGGGCTCGTCAAATTGGGAAATTTGATAGGCTTTAGGATTATCAGGGTAGAAATAGTTCTTGCGATCAAAGTGCATGGTTTGGTGGATATCCATATTGAGGGCCAAGGCTGCCTTGATACCGGCATCAATGACCCCCTTATTCATAACCGGCAGAACCCCTGGAAAGGACCAGTCAATGACATTGGTATTGGCATTGGGATTCTCACCAAAGTGAGCCGATGAAGGTGAGAAAATTTTTGAATTGGTATTTAATTCCACATGGACTTCAAGTCCGATAATGGTTTCAAAGTTCATTAGTGATCACCTCCAAAGATTTTTGGCCGTTGCTTGTGGTAATCGGTCACCGCTTCAAAGGCTGCCGCTGCCTGGTAGATAGTTTCTTCACCGTATTTAGGCCCAATCAATTGCAGACCTACAGGCAGACCATCAACGAAACCAGATGGCAGAGAAATGCCTGGCAGGCCAGCCAGATTGACCGGAATGGTCAGGAGATCAGCCAAATACATGGCAACGGGGTTATGATTGAGGGTATCCAATCCGAAGGCCACCGTTGGTGAGGTTGGCCCCAAAATCAAATCGTAATCGGCAAAGACCTTCTCAAAATCTTGAATAATCAGAGTCCGCACCTGACCAGCCTTCTTGAAGTAGGCGTCGTAATAACCTGACGACAGGCTGAAGGTCCCCAGCATAATCCGCCGTTTAACTTCATCACCGAAGCCTTGACTCCGGGTCTTGACATAGATGTCTTCCAGACTGTTGGCACCACCCGCCCGGAAGCCATAACGAATACCGTCAAAGCGTTGCAGGTTGGAAGAGGCTTCCGAGGAGGCGATGATATAGTAGACCGCCACGCCGTATTTTGAATGGGGCAGGCTGACTTCTTCAACCACAGCCCCCAGTTTTTCAAACTGCTTGGCTGCTGCTAGGATATTTTCCTTAATTTGTGGGTCAATGCCTTCTCCCAAGTATTCCTTAGGCAAGGCAATCTTCATTCCCTTGATGTCTTGACCAATCTTGCTGGTGTAATCCGCAATCCGCACAGGGGCAGAGGTCGAATCCTTCTTGTCGTCGCTGGCAATGGCATTGAGGACTTGGGCATTTTCCTTAACAGTTTGAGCAAAAGGACCAATCTGGTCCAAGGAGCTACCAAAGGCGATAAGGCCAAAGCGCGAAACTGTTCCGTAGGTAGGCTTGAGGCCAACGACCCCATTGAAGGCCGCTGGTTGACGGATGGAACCGCCGGTATCAGAACCCAGAGAGAGGCGAACCTGACCGGAAGCTACAGCCGTTGCAGAACCACCAGAGGAACCGCCAGGAACCTTGCTTTGGTCCCAAGCATTTTTGGTTTTCTTGAAGTAGGAGGTTTCAGTAGAACCACCCATGGCAAATTCGTCCATGTTGGTCTTACCGACCACAATCATGCCCTTTTGCTTAGCATTAGCAACCGCAGTCGCATCAAAGATAGGTTCGTAGTTATAGAGCATCTTTGATGCTGCCGTTGTCAAGATTCCCTTGGTTGAGATATTATCCTTGACGGCCAAAGGAATACCAGACAGGACATTGTCAGCATCAATCCCTTGCTCATCAAGAGACTTGGCTTGAGCCAGAGCCTCTTCTTGAGCCACTGTGATAAAGGAACCAATGGTTTCTTCACGAGCATTGATATCCTCAAGAGTAGCCTGGGTCAGCTCAGTTGCAGAAATTTCTTTTTTGACTAGGAGGTCGTGCAGTTCTTCAATTGTTTTATCATTAAAAGACATTAGGCATCTCCTCCATCATCCAAGATTGCTGGTACCTTGATATAGTAGTCCTTTGCTTCAGGTACATTTTTAAAGAGCTGGTCGCGGTCGGTCCCTTCTTCTGCCACATCGGGGCGCAAAACCGTCCGCCGATCAGCCATGGTGGTCGTAATCGCAACACCAGTCGTATCTACTTCATTCAAAAGTTCAACCATGTCAACGATTTTGGTCAAAGTTGTCGCAAATTCAGTCGTTTCTTCATCCGAAAATGCCAACTTGGACAAGGTCGCTACATGGCGCACTTCTTCTTCCGAAATTTTCATGTCTAAGACACCCAGAACACCTATTTGGGGTTCTATTCCTTTCTTCTCTGTAAATTACATAGTCCTCCAAATTATACCACAATACTTGAGAGAAAAACATTCTTACAAAACTGTAATGGCAGGGAAGTTAATAACTGTTAAACTAAAGATAAGGAGGTAGCTGTCATGAAAAAATCAATCGGTTTAAACACTAATCAACTCAAATACATTGCTCTGAGTTTTATGGTCTTGGATTCAGCCTTCTTTGCCTTTCCAGGACTACCGGCTTGGCTTCATCTCATCACGCGCTTTGTAGCTCCACTTTTTGCCTACCTGACCCTAGAAGGCTTCTTCCATACCAGAAATCGTAAAAGACACTTACTCAGGCTATGGAGTGTGGCCATACTTATGCAGATCGGAGACTTTTTATCCCAACTGCTGCTGGGGAAAGAGCATCTCATCAATGATAACATCTTTCTGACCTTAGCTCTCGGCTATAGTTTCCTCTACTTCTGGCAGAAGGCTAGAGACCACGACAGGCCAATCCTTAATAGCGTTTTAGGTAGCTTAATCTTCCTAGCTGGTCTCTTTTTATCCCTCATTGGACTGCCTTTTGGAGCTATGGTCATCACTCTCGAAGGCGGCATTCCTATTCTTACGCTTATGCTGATTTTCTGGGCATTTTATGGCCATCGTAGAAAGCAGCTCATTGTCTTTGGCATCTGGAGTGTCATTTCTTTCCTTATTCTGGGCCCTGATATGAATGTCAGTGCTGCACCATCTTTCTCAGTTTGGTTTGAGATGTTCTGCTACAACAGCGACTGCATGAGCTTCCTTTTCCTGCCATTTCTATTTCTATACAATGGTAAAAAAGGCAGCTCCAAACCCATTCATAAGTGGTTTTTCTACATTTTCTATCCCCTGCATTTGTGGATACTGCACTTACTGGCCTTCTTCTTGTAAGATGCAAAGCCGTAAAGCATCCCAAAGTAAAATAGGAAAGCTGTCGAAGAAGTACAAGACTTCGAGACAGACTTTCTCTTTTTACAAAGGGATGTAGGCGTGCTCAATTCCTCGTGTTAAAAAATCTGCCCCGTTGTAAAATGAGGTGCAACAAAAAAAAAGACAAGCTTATCTGATATACTAAAGTTGCGAAACAAAGTATAAGGAAAGAGATAAGCATGTCCACCACAAATTGTACCACAAAACAACCCTATTGCCACCTCTCAGAGGTAGAACGAGGAAAAATTGAGGCCTTCCTATCAGAAGGGTTGAAACCAGCTGAGATTGCTAGACGTTTGGGAAAAAGTCGCTCCACCATTTCACGTGAAATCAAGCGTGGGACGACAAAACAAGTCAAGCAGGTAAATGGTAAAAAGATCTACTTTGACCACTACTTCGCTGACCTAGCTCAAAGGCGTTACGTTGAAGGGCGACAAGGAATTTACTA
>NZ_JMLC01000031.1 GCF_000686605.1 Streptococcus sobrinus DSM 20742 = ATCC 33478
AGATCCCTTGAGAATAAGCAAATAAAAGGGCTGCTAGGAGTAATTGGGGATGGTAAGAAGGCCGCCCAACCTCATGATAAAAGTTTAGAAAGGCATTATCATCTAGTTTATTGACCACCTTTTCAATCGTAAAAACGAGATGGTTGTGGGGTAAGAATGCGCTTAATTCTAGTGGCAGAGTCGTTTGATTTGTGTTATAGTGACTGTACATGAGGTAGCCTTTCTATTATTTTTTTGTCAACTATATTTTATCAAGACTACCTATGTCAAGCAAAAAGCAACGGTATCAAAACCGTTGCTTTTTCGTTGGCTGAGGGATAGTTTTGTCCCAGGCTCATTACAAGAAATCTAAAAAATCGACCCCATTGAGGTTCGTTTTTTTATGTTATACTATCTTTAGTTAGTGATAATATAAAAAGCTTACGAGTATCAGGTGACCAATTATTTGTCTGATTCTGACAGTATAAAAGCCTATGAAACATCAGTTTCATAGGCTTTTTGCTATTTCTTTGAGGATGGCTTTAATAACTTTATATAATCACTTTTTGTGGAAAAGAGATAGGCAATCCTAACTTCATCTTCGACAATCGTGTAGAGAACAAGGTAGTCCCGACTTAAGGGAAATCCTCTGGTTGTAAAATTGGGATCTAATTTCTTGCCGAAGCGTTCATCGGCATTAGAACCGGCTTCTGGGAAGAACTCTAGCTATTGAATATCCTGTCGAATGCTGGCAATCTTGTTTCTAGCATTAACTTGGGATTTCAGTTCCTTGCTGATATAGTCAAAAACATCATCAAGTGGCTGAATGACTTGCTTGGAGTAGACGATTTTATACTTTTTATAGTCCATAGCGTTCTTTTAATTCGTCGTCCGTATAGTAATCACCTTTTTCAAATGAAGCGTAGGAGGCTTGGGCTTCCGCTTGCAACTGCTTGAACAGTTGCTCTTTTTCTAATTCGTCTTCTGTTAGTAAGTTAAGTTCTTTAGTGACGACGATGTTCTTTAAAAAGAGGTTGAAGGCCTTTGACATCGTTGTATTTTGTTGCTCTAAAATTAGTTTTGCTTTGTCCACTAATCCTCGGTCTGCTTGGAAATTAATAATCTTTTTATCAGAAGCCAAAGTAGACATAATAGGACCTCGCTTTACCTTTCTTTTTATATCAATTACTATACCATAAAAATTTGTGGAATTTTTTTGACAGATGAGTGAACACTCACTACAATAGAACTTGTAATAAGGTGAGTGGTCACTCACCTCTCTAGATTGAACAAATGACTGGGATTGAACAAATGACTGGGATAGCCTTTTATCCTACCTTTGTTCTTGCTCTTTAAAAGGAAGTGACAGTTATGGAAAATCGGATTGATTTGCAGGATTTGCACAAGGCTTTTGGAAGCCAGATGGTGCTGGATGGAGTCAGCTTGACGCTGGCCAAGGGTGAAATTCTAGGTCTGATTGGGCCTTCTGGGGCTGGTAAATCCACCTTGATTAAGACCATGTTGGGCATGGAAAAGTCGGATAGCGGTCAGGCTCTGGTCTTGGATAAGCAGATGCCTAATCGCCATGTTCTAGGCAGAATCGGCTATATGGCTCAGTCTGATGCCCTTTATGAGAGTTTGACAGGTTTGGAGAATTTGGAATTTTTCGGCCAGATGAAGGGTTTGATGCATAAGGACTTAGCCCAAGCAATCGCTCATGTGGCCAAAGTTGTGGATTTACAAGATAGCTTGAAAATTTATGTTTCCGCCTATTCTGGTGGAATGAAGCGACGTTTATCTTTGGCAATCGCTCTACTGGGCAATCCCGAACTCTTGGTCTTAGATGAGCCGACGGTGGGAATTGACCCTGCCTTGAGGAGGGAAGTCTGGAAGGAGCTGAGGACTATCCGAGATCAGGGACGCTCCATTATCATTACTACCCATGTTATGGACGAGGCGGGACTGACCAATCGTGTTGCTCTACTTTTGGCAGGTAAAATTATCGCTTGCGATGAGCCGCAAAAGCTTAAAGAGAGTTACGGGGTCGATTCCATTGAAGATGTCTTCTTAGAAGCAGAAGCAAGCGAGGAGTAAGATTATGAGAATTCTAGCTATTAGTAAAAGAATTATCAAGGAAATGTTGCGGGATAAAAGGACGCTGGCCCTCATGTTTGTCGCCCCTATTATCATTATGTGGCTGATGAATGTTATGTTCTCGGCCAATACCACTACTGATGTCACCATTGCAAGGGTTGATACTAGCGGTCAGGTGGTCAAAAATCTTCAAGACACTAAGCATGTGACCCTGAAAAATTATACTAGCCTCAAGCAGGCCAAGGCTGATATGAAGACGGGCCAGGTTGATGCTGTTTTGACCCAGAAAGGAGATAAGGAACTTAAGGTCCGCTATGCCAATACAGATGCGACTAAGACAACAATGATTCGCCAGGTGCTTAAGGCAGCCATTGCAAAAGATTCGACTAGTCAGCTGGCGGATGGTATGAAACAGTTAACTACTAAATTGAAACAAATTCAAGCAAGCCTACCCCCGCAAATGCAAACTCAGAAACCTCTAGCTAGTCAGCAAGTGTCCAAGGTCAGTCTCAAGGAAAGTTATAACTATGGCGACAAGGATTCTAACTTTTTTAATAAGATGATACCAATCATGATGGGGTTCATTGTTTTCTTCTTTGTCTTTCTGATTTCCGGCATGGCTCTACTTAAGGAGAGAACCAGCGGAACTCTAGATCGACTTTTGGCAACCCCTGTCAAACGCAGTGACATTGTCTTTGGCTATCTGCTTGCCTACGGTCTCCTGGCGGTGGTTCAAACCTTGGTCATTGTCTTTGCAACCATTTGGCTCTTGGATATTGAGGTTGTGGGAAATGTTGCTTATGTCATCTTGGTTAATGTCCTGATGGCTTTGGTAGCACTCGCTTTTGGTATCTTGCTGTCAACCTTGGCTAAATCAGAGTTCCAAATGATGCAGTTTATTCCTTTGGTTGTCATTCCTCAGTTCTTTTTCTCAGGCTTAATCCCCTTGGATTCCATGGCCAGTTGGGTGCGGGTCATTGGGAAATTCCTACCCTTGCCTTATTCAGGCGATGCTCTGACCAAGGTTATGATGCGGGGCCAAGGCCTATCAGCCGTCAGCACCGATATCTGGGTTCTCTTGTTCTTTGTTATGATATTGACTGTCTGCAATATTTGGGGAATGAAACGCTATCGGAAGGTTTGAGGGACAAAGTCAGTCTATTGTTTTTTACTAGACTGACTACAAGAACTGCTAGGGCGGTTTGGGCTTCTTGCAAATTCTAGCTAAGCCCTATAACCGATTGTCTGGTTTTAAAGCCATCAGATACAAAACCCTGCTTCGGCTTACCTAAACTAGCAGTAAATATCTTGTCAAGACTGGTAAGAGTAGATATAATTAGTTAGTAATAAAACGGATTGAGGAAATTATGCCACAAAATATTATTAAGGATTACCTTCAGATTTTGGCGGAGGAGAAGATGCCGCCGGGCAAAAAAAGGGCCCTGGCCACTGCCATTGAGCTTTTTGCTAGCCAGGGTTTTGATGGGACTTCAACCCTCCAAATTGCAGCCCAGGCTGGGGTCAGCCAGGCTACGATTTTTAAATATTTCAAAACTAAGGAAGATTTGCTGCTGGCTATTCTAGAACCGGTAATTCCTAAGATTAAGGATGAATTTTTTAGCAATCTTTTGGCCTATGAAAAATTGCAGGAGGCAGTACATTTCTTGGTGCAGGACCGTTGGACTTTTATCAAGGCCAATGCGCCCTTACTCAAGATTCTTATGCAGCAGTTTTTGACCAATCAAAATTTTAAAATGGAATTCTTGAAGAACTTTCAGGGCTTAGAAGATTTGGAGGTTCTGCAAAAAATTAAACTCAGTGATCCAAATTTTCGTAAGGATTTACCTCTAGCCAGTCTGATTCGACGAATGGTCGGACCGCTCTTAACCTATTTCTATCAGACCCAGGTTTTGGGATTAGTTAGTCAGGAAGAAGCCCGAGACTTGGCGGATATTGAAGAAGAAATTTTGCGAAACTTGACCAAGTAAGTCGTAATTGCTAATCGAATAATCTTGCTACCAAGGTTTACCTTCCTTTCTGTCAACTTTTCACACCGATGATTCTATCGGATGGGGAAGTGATAGAGATGACTGTGTCAAGTTGGGGACTGAATTTCAATAAAGACAAAAAACGAATACGATTTTGTACTCGTTTTCTTTTTATCCTTAAAATAAATCGGAGTGACTGCCAGTTCTGGTGGCCGTCAGGATTAGCTGGTCTTTATCTACGGCGTAGACTAGGAGACAGTCTGGTTCGATTTGACATTCTCGAAAACTCCGACCAAGGCGTGGTCCCGGTAACTCTGGGGAAGCACCTCTTCGGCTTGTAGGAGAGCGATGAGAGATTCTAGTTTATCTAATGCTAGCCCTCGTTTACGAATTTTCTTTAGGTCTTTTTTGAATTGTTTGGTAGCAACAAGCTTGAGCATAAGCTAGTCCTCATCTAAGTTGTCCAAGAGTTCAGACAAGTTTGCATAGGTTTTCGCTTTTTCCTCTTTAGCTATGATACGACGGGCCTCTTCGATGGCAGCCTCAGTTTCATGATTGTAGCGGGGTTGCTTAATTTGGAAAGGAAATCCCCCCTCCATGATAGAGGTGTTGAGAAAAATATTGATAGCATCTGTCACGGAAATCCCAAAACTATTAAAGAGACTTTCTGCGCGTGCCTTGGTTTCGGGTTCGATTCTCAAGTTAATATTTGCAGTTTTTGCCATGGTCTGTCCTCCTTATCTATTTCAAGGAAATTGAATCGCAAATGTTAAACAAATGCAACTTTTTGAGCAAAGGGTATAGAGAACTTGACAACTAGATTTATAGACCACTAATTTTACACCTTCTTTACGACCCTCAGTGGCTCGCCAACTTTCCTCTTATCTCGGCCAGATTGTCTGGACTTCCTTGATAAAGTTGGCCAGTTTAGCGTTTTTCTCCTTGGGGTAGGTTAGGTAGAAGTCCAGTTTAGCTCGTTCGTCCATTAGGGGCAAAACTTTGCGATCTTTGCTTCTATCTGGTTCAAGGGCCAGGGTTAGGTTGCTGGTGAAATAGGGAAAGTTGGAATAACTGGTAATGACTGAGAAGGCTTGGTCATCTGTTTGGTAAAGAAATTTAAGTCCAGGAATCTCGGCCTCTTCGATAATTTGTCGCCAAATACCGATAGCTTCTTGCACGATGAAGTTCATGTTTTTCAAGTCTTGAAAATGCAAGCTCTGTTTGGCAGCCAGGGCTGTAAAGGGATCTAGATTAACAAAGAGTTGTTCTTGTCCCAAGTAAAGCGATTCTAATTTATCAGTCTGGATTTCTTGGTTGCTGAAAACTAGGTCTAGCTGCTGTCGCTCAAGCAAGTCCTGAATCTGGTCGGATTTGATGAAGTCCTCTTCCTTTGGCAGGCTAAGTTGGTTTGGTTGGGAATAGCGCTCCGATAGTAGTAGGAGAGGGCCTGGAGCAACAGAGGCGATTTTGATTTTATTTTGTTTCTGGTCAAAGGCTTGAAGATTTTTGATAAAATCGGCCTGAGCTTGCAGGAGGGAGCGAGCTTCCTGAACCGCCAGAGTTCCGGTTTTAGTCAGGCTAAGTTTATTGGCCTGGCGGTCGAAAAGTTTGACCCCCAATTCTTCTTCCAGTTTTTGCAGCCCCCGTGTGATGGAGGGCTGGCTTACCAATAATTTTTTGGCGGTAGCCGAAACGGTCCCCAAATCTGCAAAGGTGACTAATTGCTCTAGTAAATCATTATCCAGCATGCTTGGCTCCTTTAGTATACGTTAACTGTATACTAGCATACAAACTTGCTTCTGTTCAAGTCTAGAAATCTGAGTTAGAATAGGCTTATCAAAGAAAAGAGGTAAAGCTAATGGAATATCTTACATTGAATAATGGTCTAAAAATGCCTAAACTGGGCTTCGGGGTTTTCCAAGTTCCGGACTTGGAGGAGTGTGAGGAAGCCGTACTCAATGCCTTGGAGTCCGGTTATCGCCTCTTGGACACGGCTGCGGCTTACGGGAATGAAGAAGCAGTAGGGGCTGCCATCAAGAAGAGTGGCATTCCACGCCAGGAAATTTTTCTAACCACCAAACTTTGGGTAGCTGATGCCAGCTATGAAAAGGCTAAGGTGGCCATTGAAACTTCTCTAAAGAAGTTGGGAACCGATTATATCGACCTTTATCTGCTGCACCAACCCTATGGTGATGTGGCTGGGGCATGGAGGGCCATGGAAGAAGCCTATCAGGCTGGTCAGTTGCGTGCCTTGGGCGTGTCTAACTTTTATCCTGACCAGTATAAGAATCTGACCTTGATGAGCCAGGTGAAGCCAGTTCTCAATCAAATTGAAGTCAATCCTTGGTTCCAACAAAATTCTGATGTTGCCTATTTCCAAGGGGAAGATGTGGTGGTAGAAGCCTGGGCTCCTTATGCCGAAGGCAAGCATGACATCTTTACTAATCCAACTATCGCTCAAATCGGGCAAAAATATGGCAAGACCAACGGTCAAGTCATTCTGCGCTGGCTTCTGCAAAGAGACATTGTCATCATTCCAAAATCTGTCCGCCGGCAACGGATGGAAGAAAACTTTGATGTCTTTGATTTCAGCCTAGACCAAGAAGACATGGAAACCATGGCTAACTTGGACAAGGGCCAGAGCCAATTCTTCGACCACCGCGATCCAGCAGCCATCGAGGCTATCTTTGGTTCCAGCCTTACAGCTCTTAAAAACTAATTAAAATAAAGACCCTAAACAGGATTCCCTGTTTAGAGTCTTTTGCACTAGTATGAAGATGAAGTGGTGCTCGTCACCATAAGAGCCATCCCTGTATACTTATCCTAGTTGGGCAAGGGCTTCTAGGATTTTGGCTTCATCGGTCTTGCTTCCACGCCCGTTGATTGTGGCTAAGAGAGGAACACCGTATTTGAGGGCGACTTTTTGACCACCGAAGCAGAAGGTTTCCCGATGGCGCTCAAGAGAGCCTGTTGCAACAACAGCTTGGAGGTTTTGATGATTCCTTTCCAAAAACTGGCTGACCAAATCAGGTGTTTCTCCAACTTTGTCGCTGTAGGTGAAGAGGACGAAGGGCTCGTTCACTACTTCCTGACCACTTTCAATCTGAAGGGTTTGGTCAAATCCCAGATCTTGGACTAATTCTTTTGTTTTGCCCTGACGGCTAGCATAGACAATTTTCATGAGATTTCCCTTCTCCTAACTTTCTGATGTGTCCCTTACATTATACACCAAGTCAGAAGGAGTAAGGAAAAGTTTGTTTAAGATTGAAAACTCCGTCTGTGCTTGAGATTGACTTTAACTTTAACCAAATATGTACCAAATTAGCTGAAAATCAATAAGTAGAGGTTGATTTTCTCTATTATTTTGATAGACTATAACTAGTCTAAAGCCTTGTTCGTCAAGGATACATGTGGGGCATGTCGAATGACAGGCCTCAATTTTTTACTATAAGTATCAATAAAAACGCATAATATCTTTGCTTTCAAAGCGTTGATCTCATGCGTTTTTTTATTTTAATTAAATTCTGTACCTGCTTGTACTTTACCTCCTAAACCACTTGAAACGTCGCCAGCCCTTGTTGGCGATGAAGTCGAAGAAGGTGGAGAGGTTGCGGTAGATGGATTCGCCAACTAGGAAGAAGACCAGGCCCAGCAAGAAGACATCTAGGGTGACGTGGCTGAGCTCAAAGATATTCTTGAGCAGAGCGGCCGAGATGATGAAGGCCAGAATGGAAACGGCAATGATGGCTACCTTGCTCTTGGTCAGGGGTCTAGATAGGCGAACCAGAGCCATAAAGCCGATGATAGAAAGCAGGAAGGTAGAAACGGTTGACGTTTGGTTGTAGTCAATCTGGAAGAAGACGGCTGCTCCGACTAGGAGGCCGATAGCGGCAACGGCGGCAACGGCTGCTGGCAGGGCATTTTTCAGTACCTTGAGCATGAAGTGACCGGAAATCCGTTTGTTATTGGCCTCGAGGGTTAAGAGGTAACTTGGCAGACCGATCATAAAGGCTGAAATCAGCGAAATCTGCGAGGCCTTGAGCGGATAGGTGATGGCAAAGATAATCGAAAGGATAGCCAACAGGAAGGAAAAGATATTCTTAATCAAGAAGAGGCTGGCTGAGCGTTCGATATTGTTGACGGTGCGACGGCCCTCGGCCACAACCGATGGCATGCTGGCAAAGTTGGAGTCAACGAGGACGATTTGCGAGGCATTGAGGGCAGCGTCGCTTCCAGAAGCCATGGCAATACTACAGTCGGCAGCCTTGAGGGCCAAAACATCATTGACCCCGTCACCGGTCATGGCAACGGTATGGCCGTCACCTTGCAGGGCTAAGACTAGTTGGCGTTTGAGCTCAGGTGTTACCCGACCAAAGACGGTGTAGGTGCGGGAGGCTTCCTTAACCATGTCATCAGTCACCAGAGTTCTGGCATCGACATAGTTTTCAGCTCCCTTGATTTGGGCCTTACCAGCCACATGGGAAACGGTCACGGGGTCGTCCCCAGAAATGACCTTGATGGCCACATCTTGACGGCCAAAGTAGGCAAAGGTTTCAGGGGCTTCTTGGCGGATAGGGTTAGAAATTAGGATAAAGGCGTAGGGCGTGATGGGAGCAGCAAGGGGTTCGACCTGTTCGGAAGTCAATTTCCCAAAGGCTAGGACCCGGTAGCCCTGAGCAGCATAGTGGTTGACCTCTTCTTCATAGGTCGACCAGTCGTCTCCCAAGAGGATTTGCGGTGCCCCAATCAGATAGGAGAAGCCATCATAGATAACACCGCTGTATTTATTGGAGGATTTGAAGGGCTGGAGGCTCTTCTTCTTGAGGGTCAGGCCATTGGCTTGCTCCTTGGTGAAGTAGGCTTGGAGGGCCTCCATGGTATCGTTGTCGCCAGCCAATTCATTGGTCACTCTAGCAATCAGGCTATCGAGACGAAGGCCTGTATCAGGGCTTTTATCAAAGGCAGCAGTAGCGATATAGTCCTGAACCGACATGCTATTTTCGGTGATGGTCCCTGTCTTATCAATACAGAGGACATCGACCCGAGCCAGCTTTTCGACACTTTTCATATCATGAAGGACGACCTGTTTGCGGGCCAGCCGCATGGTGCTGGCAACCAGAGAGATGGTGGTCAAGAGGTAGAGCCCTTCTGGAATCAGCCCGATAACAGCCGCCACCATTGATTTAACGGCACCACCGAAGCCGATCTGATTGATAAAGAGACTTTGGTAAAGCATGATGAGGGCCAAGGGGATAATCAGAATTCCCACCCATTTGACAATGGCATTGATGGAGCGAATCATTTCGGATTGCTCGCTACTATCAACAGCCTTGGCTTCCTTAACTAGCTTGGCCGCATAGGTGTCTTCGCCGACTCGGATGACCTTGGCCAGACAGGTGCCAGCGACGACGAAGCTACCAGACATGAGTTCATCGCCTGGGGCCTTGGAAATTTCATCGGCCTCCCCAGTCAGGATGGACTCATCTACCTGAACGGTCTCGCTAAGGACGTTAGCATCGACAGAAATCTGATTACCGGCCGAGAGCTGGATGGCATCGTCAAGAACCAGGTCCTCAACGGGAATGGTGGTCAGCCTGCCGTCCCGCAGGACGGTCACATTGGGCGTGGTGACAATGGCCAGTTTGGAGACAATCTTGCGGGAGCGGAGCTCTTGGACAATCCCTAGGATGGCATTGATGAAGACCACCGGCAGGAAGGTAAAATTACTAATACCGATGTTACCACTAATTAGTAATAAAATCGTCAAGACCGCAAAAATCAGGTTGAAATAGGTCAGAGTATTTTCTTTGATGATCTGACTGGTCGTTTTGACGTCGGAAGTGGTCGCCCTATTGACTTGGCCCTGGGCCACGCGGCTGGCTACCTCTTGGCTGGATAGTCCCTTGATATCTTTGCTGTCACTCATAGTATCCTCTTTTTATCTTGGTGTGATTGCCTTCTATTCTACCATTCTGGCGATGAGAAAGCCAGAATCTGTGGAGATTTCTTAGCCAGATAAGAATAAAATTTTCCAGAAAAAACTATAAGAATTGATTAAACTTTCTAATATTTTGACATTTCCAAGCAAATTTATTTAAATTTGTCATTTTTTCTTATATAATACAGGAAAAGTTAGGATTAAACTATGTATCAAGTAATAAAAATGTACGGGGATTTGGAGCCTTGGTGGTTCCTTGAGGGCTGGAAAGATGATATCCTCAAGGTTCAAGAATTTGAGGATTACTATGAGGCTCTCAAATATTATAAGCAAGAGTGGTTTGATTTGATGGGCCGCTACCCTAGTTTTAATAGTAAAAGCAGTGTCATGACGGCTTTTTGGGATAGTAAAGACCAACGCTGGTGCGAAGAGTGCGGTGAGGACTTGCAACAGTATTACTCCCTAGCTCTGCTCAAAGACTGGGAGGCTATTCCCAAGGACTGGCATCGACCAGGTTATGAGCGGAGTAACGATAATCCTATTCCTTTTCAATGCCGGGTAAAAGTGGAGCAATAAACTATTTGTAAAATTGATTAATAAAGACCGAGTTTTTGCTCGGCTTTTTCTTTTGCATTTAAAATCGTTTGATAAGCAAATTAAGGGAACTTTTTCCATATTTTCATGTCAATCTCCTTTTTTTGCCTTCGTTTACGAATTAATAAGTAAGCAGGACGTAGAATTAAGATACCAAGCTGTAAAGTGGCTCAAAGGATTACAAAGTAAGGGAGTAAGAGAACGAAGCTGTCTCAAGCATCTAGGAGCCTTCCTCTTTTTCCACAGAGTCGTAGGCGTGTTCGACTGAGCAGTTTCACTAAGCGTTAAAGTGCTTGTTTAGACTACAAGATTTTCTATAGAAAATCTTTAGCTCACTTGCTAATTTATGTAGGTTGATAATATTGATCGCTCTACATAAACGTTGTCATTAACATAAGGAGTCTTCTATGGTTGAAGTGCAGGAGCTGGGAAAGGAATTGATTAGACAGGCAGTTGAGGAGCAGGCTCAGGATATTTATCTTTTGCCCAAGCTGGCTGTTTATAAGATTTATCTACGGTTTGGCGAGAAGCGGCACTTGATTCAGACTTGCCCTCCCGAGCAGGCTGCGGGTCTGATTAGTCACTTTAAATTTCTTGCTGGCATGAATGTTGGTGAGAAGCGACGGGCCCAGCTGGGTGCCTGTGATTATGCCTTCGCTGATGGTGAGACAGCGGCCTTGCGTTTATCGACGGTTGGCGACTATCAAGGGCGAGAAAGTCTGGTTATTCGCCTGCTCTTTGACAGAAAACGAGAGTTGAAATTTTGGTTTGATGGTCTAAATGCCCTCCTGCCCAAGATTATCGGGCGAGGCCTCTACCTTTTTTCTGGACCTGTCGGGTCGGGCAAGACGACCCTCATGTATGAACTGGTCAGTCGCAAGTACCCAGACAGTCAGATTATTACCATTGAGGATCCTGTTGAGATTAAGCAGGATAATATGCTCCAACTCCAGCTTAATCCCTCTATCGGGATGACCTATGACCATTTGATTAAGCTCTCCCTGCGCCATCGGCCGGATGTTCTAATTATCGGAGAAATTCGCGATAGGGAGACCGCCCAAGCAGTTATTAGGGCTAGCCTAACAGGGATCCGAGTTTTTTCGACTGTTCATGCCAAGAGTATTCCAGGGGTCTACGCCCGGATTTTAGAGCTGGGTGTTAGCCAGGATGAGTTAGATAATTGTCTGGCCGGCATTGCCTACCAGCGTTTAATTGGGGGAGGAGGATTGATTGATTTTGCCCAAGACCATTTTCAAAACCACCAGGCTGAGTGCTGGAATGAAAAAATTGACCAACTTCTTGCAGCAGGACATCTCACTGAGGAAGAGGCGGCCGCCGAAAAAATTAAAGACTAGCCGGCAGCGTAAGGTCATCCAACTCTTCAATAATCTTCTGGAGTCGGGCTTTACCCTAACCGAGATTGTGGATTTTCTGGACCGCAGTAGCCTTCTGGCTCCGGCCTATACCAAGGAGATGCGGGCCTCCCTCTTGGCGGGGGAAAATTTGGCAGCTATGATGGGCAAGTTAGGCTTTTCCGATGATGTGGTCACTCAGCTTTCTCTGGCAGAACTGCATGGCAATACCCAAGGCAGTCTCCTGAAAATCGAGGCTTATCTAGCCCACCTCATGACTGTTAAAAGGAAGCTTTGGGAGGTCGCTACCTATCCCATTATTCTTCTAACCTTTTTGATTCTGATTATGCTGGGCCTGCGAAATTATCTCTTACCCCAGTTGGAAAGGACCAACCTGGCGACCAGGATAATCAATCATTTTCCTCTGGTCTTTCTAATTGGAGTACTGGTTTTGGCCTTAGTCATTCTTTGCTTGATCTGGTTACAAAGACGGTCGCGAAAAATCACCTGGTACAGCCGCCTGGCTAGACTCCCTTTGCTGGGAAGATTTGTCCAACTCTACTTGACTGCCTATTATGCTAGGGAGTGGGGCAATTTGATTGGTCAGGGGGTAGAAATGAGTCGGATTGTCCAACTTATGCAAGAGCAAAGATCCCAACTCTTCCAGGAGATTGGCCGAGAGATGGAGGCGGCTCTTCTAGCTGGTCAAGAATTCCACCACAAGGTTTTGGACTATCCCTTCTTCCTTCGGGAATTGAGCCTGATTATTGAATATGGTCAGGTCAAATCTAAATTAGGTAGTGAGCTGGAGGTCTATGCTCAGGAGACCTGGGAGGCCTTCTTTAGTCGGGTCAATCGAGCTACTCAGTTGATTCAGCCCTTAGTCTTTATTCTGGTGGCCCTTGTTATCGTCATGATTTACGCAGCCATGTTGCTGCCCATGTATCACAATATGGAGGTACCTTTATGATGAAAAAATTTCTCAAACGCCTAAAAGGCAAGAAGGTCAAAGCCTTCACCCTGATTGAAATGCTGGTCGTGCTACTGATTATCAGCGTTTTGCTCCTGCTCTTTGTCCCCAATTTGGCCAAGCAAAAGGATAAGGTCAAGGATACTGGCGGTTCAGCCGTTGTCAAGGTGGTGGAAAGTCAGGCGGAACTCTATGAACTCAATCATAGCGATGATGCCACGGTATCAAAACTAGTTTCTGATGGTGACATCACCCAAAAACAGGCGGATTCTTACAATGATTATTACAAGAAACATAAGGAAAGTCGCAACGTTCCGAACTAGAGCCTTTACTCTGATTGAAAGTCTCTTGGTCTTGGCCATCACTAGCTTTTTACTCCTAAGCTTCACAGGCGGGGTCCAGCAAATTTTTACGGGCGTGCAGGAGAAACTCTTCTTTCTCTCTTTTGAACACCTCTATCAGGACAGCCAGAAACTCAGTAATGCCCAGCAAAAGGAACTGACCTTGAGGATTGCTGACGGCCAGGTGACCAATGGTCAGGAAAGTCTGAGTATCCCTGATTCTGTCAGGCCCAATCAGACCTACAGCATCGAATTTTCACCAGCCGGTGGCAATTCTTCGCTGGAAAAATTGACCTTCACAACTAAGGATGGCTCTGTCTCTTATCAACTTTATATAGGAAGTGGTCGCTATAAAAAAACGGAAAATTAAAGCCTATATTCTCTTAGAAAGCCTGATAGCTCTAGCAGTCTTGGTCACCATTGTCACCTTAATCTTGACGGAAATCAACCGAGATCGTCAGGAGCTGGTGGCTAGTCTTCATCGCCAGGAAGTTCTCAACCTTGCCCAGATGGCAGTTCAGACCAAACAGGACAGTCTCAGTCTGAACGGGGTGACGGTTCAGGTTCAGCGGACTTCGACTAGCATCAGGGTTTATGAAAATGGCAGGGAGGTTCTCCATGTGGCTAAAAACTAGAATTCGAGCCTTCACCCTCTTGGAGTGCTTGGTGGCCCTCTTGGTCATCGCTGGCAGTGTCATGGTCTATCAGGGGCTAACCCAGGTTTTGACCAGCAATGTTGCCTACATCAGCAAGAATGATGAGGAGGACTGGCTCCTCTTTTGTCAGCAGCTTCGCTCAGAGCTATCTGGGACTGACTTGGACCGGGTGGCGGACAATAAACTTTATGTCAAAAAGGGTGACCAGCCTCTAGCCTTTGGCCAGTCCCGCTCGGATGATTTTCGCAAGACCAATGCTGACGGCCGGGGCTATCAGCCCATGCTCTTTGGCCTCAAGGCCTGCACCATCAGCCAGACTGGTCAGACCGTCACTATTTCGCTGACTCTGAAATCAGGCTTAGAAAGGACCTTTGTCTATGATTTTGCAAAAACGTCTTAGGGCAGGGGTCCTCATCTATGCCCTGCTGATGGCAGCCATCTTTATTTTGCTCTTGCAGTTCTATCTGGACCGAGTAGTGGCCAATCAGCGGCAAAATAAGGCTCTCGAGCAAAATAGTCAGGCCTATCTGATAGCCCAGTTGGTCAAGGAGCAGGCCAATCAGCCCTCTGGCCAGATGACCTTTGAGCAAGGCCAGGCCAGCTATCACAAAGACGGCAAACTCCTGAGTGTCAAGGTCAGCCTGTCGGATGGTGCTAGCTATAGCTATGACTTCGTTGAAAATGAGTCCTCTAGCTCTTCCAGCTCCGACAAGGATAAAAGCAAGGACAAATCTAAATCCTCCTCATCTTCCGACCCCAGCAGGGACAAGTCCCAACCTTCTTCGTCAACTCAATCCGCCAGCTCGCAGTCGGATGATGAAAAGTCGAGCGCTGGGTGAGGGGGAGGTATAAGCTTGAGACGGAAGTTAGTAGCTTCTTTCCTAAATTATACTTAGAAGATAATTGTATCTCTGAACAGTATATGCTGTCATGAGGCTGTAATGGATAATCCAAAATTTGAATTTTACACTAGACCAAATGGTCACAATGAGTTTATGGAATTCTATCATTCCCTACCTTTGAAAGATCAATAAAAGTTGATGTCTTTAATTTCTGTGATTCAAGATAACGGTTTGCTAGTCGCCCAACGAATGGAATGGGTAAAAAGATTAGATAATGAAATTTTTGAAATTCGCTCTAAGTTTTCCTCAAATATTCAAAGAGCCTTATATTTTCATGTCTCAGGCAATCGTTTTATCATAACTCATGGTTTTACAAAAAAGAGTCAAAAAACACCATTTAGTGAAATTCAAAGAGCGAAAATAATAAAACAAGAGTTTGAGGAGGAGTTTCATGTCAACCATTAAGTTTGATGATTTTTTGGAAGAAGAGCGGAAAAATCAGTCCTTTGAGGACGGCTTTCAGACACAAAAAGCTATCCTGGAGAGTGCTTTGGCAGTATCAAAAGCACGTTCCAAGGCTGGTTTAAGTCAGAGAGAGCTAGCTAAATTATCCCACGTCCCTCAGTCAACTATTGCTAGGATTGAAAGGGGGAACAATACCAGTATTGAGACCATGAGTAAATTAGCCGTTGCTCTCAAGCAAGAGTTGAAGATTAGTATCGGCTGAGTTATCTTAAAAAGCTTTGTCCATTTGGGCAGGGCTTTCTCTATTCAGGCCGGCCCCTCCTCATTCCCATTTCCTGGCATTTTTGTTATGATAGGACTATGAATTTTGAAACGATTGAAAAAGCTTATGAGCTGCTATTAGAGAATGTTCAGCTCTTGCAAAATGACTTGAAGACCAATAGTTACGATGCCTTGATTGAGCAAAATGCTATCTATCTGGATGGCAAAACTGAAAATAAGACGGTTTTGGCCAATGACCAGGCCTTGTGTGACTTGAATTTGAGCAAGGAAGAGTGGCGGAGGGCCTACCAGTTTCTCTTTATTAAGCTGGCCCAGTCTGAACCCTTGCAGGCCAACCACCAGTTTACGCCGGATAGTATTGGTTTTGTCCTGCTTTTCTTGCTGGAAAATCTGACCAAGGAAGCAAGTCTGGACCTTCTGGAGATTGGCTCTGGAACAGGCAATCTAGCTCAAACCCTGCTCAATAACAGCAGTAAAGGTCTGAATTATCTGGGGCTAGAAGTGGATGATTTGCTGATTGATTTGTCAGCCAGCATCGCTGATGTTGTGGGATCTGACGCTAGTTTCGTGCAGGAGGATGCGGTTCGTCCTTCCCTGCTCAAGGAGAGCGACATTATTGTCAGCGATCTTCCCGTTGGCTATTATCCCGATGATGCTATTGCCAGTCGCTACCAGGTGGCTGCCCAGGATGACCACACCTATGCCCATCACCTGCTTATGGAGCAGTCGCTCAAGTACTTGAAGGCCAATGGTTTTGCCATTTTCTTGGCTCCAGTCAATCTTCTGACCAGTCCCCAGAGTGATCTGCTCAAGGCTTGGCTCAAGGGTTATGCTGACATCGTGGCCGTCATTACCCTACCTGAGGAACTTTTTGGCAATCCGGCCAATGCCAAGTCTATCTTTGTCCTGCAGAAGCAGACTGTTCAGGCGCCCGAGACCTTCGTCTATCCGCTGAGTGATTTGCAAGACCGAGATAAGCTCTTGGATTTTATGGAAAATTTCAAGAAATGGTCAGCTGAATATATTCTTTGATGAAAATTTTTGCTATAATAAGACTTGAATTCAGAAAACGTTTACATTAGAAGAGGTAGCTCATGTCAAAAACAATCGCAATCAATGCCGGCAGCTCCAGTCTCAAATGGCAGCTCTACCAAATGCCCGAAGAGGAAGTCTTGGCCAAGGGGTTGATTGAGCGGATTGGCTTAAATGATTCAATCTCAACGGTCAAATATGATGATAAATCTGATTCGCAAACGCTGGATATTCCTGACCACACCATGGCGGTTCGGATTCTCCTGGAGGATTTGCTCAAGCACGGTCTGATTAAGGATTACCAAGAAATCACTGGTGTTGGGCACCGGGTTGTGGCTGGTGGTGAATATTTCAAGGAATCTGCCTTGGTTGATGAAAAAGTTATTGAGCAGGTTGAAGAGCTTTCTCTCTTGGCCCCTTTGCACAATCCAGGTGCAGCAGCTGGTATTCGGGCTTTCCGTGACATCCTGCCAGACATTACCAGCGTGGTTGTCTTTGATACCTCCTTCCATACCACCATGCCCAAGTATGCTTACCTCTATCCGATTCCGCAAAAATATTATCGTGATTATAAGGTGCGTAAGTACGGGGCCCACGGCACCAGCCATAAGTATGTCGCCCAGGAAGCGGCTAAGATTTTGGGCCGGCCTTTGGATGAATTGAAGCTGATTACGGCTCATATCGGAAATGGGGTTTCAATTACAGCTAACTATCATGGCGAGTCTGTTGATACTTCTATGGGCTTGACTCCGTTAGCTGGTCCGATGATGGGAACTCGTTCGGGTGATATTGACCCAGCTATTATTCCTTTCTTGATTCAACAGGATCCAGAACTGGGAACAGCGGCCGATGTGGTCGAAATGCTCAATAAGAAATCTGGTCTCATGGGTGTTTCTGAAAAGTCTAGCGATATGCGGGATATTGAGGCTGGTATTCAGGCCCATGATAAGAATACCGTTCTGGCCTACAATATCTTTATCGACCGCCTCAAAAAATTCATCGGTCAATACTTTGCTGTTCTCAATGGTGCTGATGCCCTGGTCTTCACTGCTGGTATGGGTGAAAATGCCGTCAATATGCGGCAGGACATCATTGCTGGCCTCTCCTGGTTCGGCATGGAAATCGACCCTGAAAAGAATGTCTTTGGTTATGTTGGTGATATTTCAACCCCAGAGTCCAAGGTCAAGGTTTTGGTTATCCCAACCGATGAAGAGCTGATGATTGCCCGTGATGTTGAACATTTTAAAAATCTCAAATAAGTTTAGCTTTGCTAATCGGTAAAGTCCAACCCAGTCTAACTTTCTTTGGAGGTCAGGTGGGGTGGGCTTTTTTGTCGGCTTGGATATGGCACTAATTAGTAATTTTTTGGATATGGCTAAGCTAGTGTCACCAACTAGTGATTTACAAGCCTAACTGGGGAAGTGAGGATAAATAGTAATTTTCTGTATTAAGCTTAAATTGATACTAATTAGTTATTTAAGTCTCTATTCAAAGTGATGCTTTCATCTAGCAATTTTTATCGTCTAGGTACAATACCCGCCATTAAAAAATACAATAGACCCTTTAGATATTCTTATTGGGCTTGCTCCCACATTAGGCTAGGGCTCTGCTATAATGAATTGGACAGTTGGATAAGGGGGCCGATATTGGTCGCTTATCCAACTTATCGGAAGGCAAGTTCGGAATTGCACAGGGCCCAAGCGGCGGCCCGGTTTTGCTTGGAGGTGAAAGTGTCAATGAATTTTCAACAGTGTCGATATGCTCAGGCTATTGCCGAGATGGGATCTTTTAGTCAGGCGGCCAAAAAGCTCTTTGTGACCCAACCTAATCTCTCAGCCTCCATCAAGGATTTGGAGGAAGAGCTGGGCGTGCAACTCTTCGTTCGGTCCAATACAGGTGCCCGCTTAACGGATGATGGCAATGATTTTGTCAAGTATGCCAAGCGGATTATTGGCGAATTGGATTTGCTAGAAAGTCGTTATCAGCATAACTTTCGCAAGAGTTTCACGGTAGCCTCCCACCATTATGATTTTCTCTCACTGCCTTTGACTCAGGTAGTACAGTCTTTTCAGGCGGATTACCAGGAGTTCCAACTGATCGAGACGACCACCAAGAAGATTTTAGAGAGTGTGGATAACTTTGAAAGTGACATGGGGATTATTTATTTGGATTCCAATAATCGCCATATCTTGGAGAAGTCCTTGGCCAATCAAGATTTGAGTTTTACCTCCTTGGGAGAATTTCCCACTCAAGTTTTTCTGCGGCGGGGCCATCCCTTGGCTGACCGCCAGGTTTTGACCCAAGAAGATTTGGAGGGTTATCCACAGGTCCGTTTTCGTCAGGAGAAGTCGGGTCTCCATTTTGATGAGGACACACTGGAGGTCCTGGATAATCAGACCATCATGTACAGCAATGACCGGGGGACGGTCATGAATCTGCTGACGGCTTCAGATGCCTATGCCTCGGGATTGGGGATTGTCAATGGTTTTATCAAGGGGCAGATTGTCTTGATTCCTCTGGCGGATAGCCCAGTTCACACCTTGGGTTATGTCACCAATAATAAGCGAAAAAATACGCCAATTATGGAAGCCTTTATTGCCCGAGTCAAGGAAAGTTTGGCAGAAAGTGAGAACGAAGAATGAGCCGGCTAGGCCGGCTGTTTTAATAGAAAATTCTGATAATTTTTGAAAAAATCAGCCAATCTATGCTAAAATACTAACAATACTAAAAAATGAGGTGGCAAAAAAGATGAAAGCAATTATCACAGTGGTCGGTAAAGATAGCCAGGGGATTGTGGCTGGTGTTTCGGCTAAGATTGCCGATTTAAGGCTTAATATCGACGACATTACCCAGACAATTTTAGACGAGTATTTTACCATGATGGCGGTTGTATCCTCTCCTGAAAAGAAGGACTTTAGCCTGCTGCGCTTAGAGCTGGAAAAGCTGGGCGAGCAGCTTGGGGTCAAGATTAACATTCAAAGCTCGGCTATCTTTGATGCCATGCACAAGTTGTAGGGGAGGCTCTCATGGATATTCAACAGGTTACAGAAACTATTGCCATGATTGAGGAGCAGAACTTCGATGTTCGCACTATCACCATGGGAATTTCTCTATTGGACTGTATCGACCCCGATATCAATCGGGCTGCCGATAAGGTCTATCGCAAAATCGTTGACAAGGCGGCTAATCTGGTTGCGGTCGGTGATGAGATTTCAGCCGAATTGGGCATTCCCATTGTCAATAAGCGGGTCTCGGTCACACCCATCTCCATCATTGGGGCAGCAACCGATGCGACTGACTATGTTCCCCTAGCCAAGGCCATGGACAAGGCGGCTAAGGAGATTGGCATCAACTTTATCGGGGGCTTTTCGGCCCTGGTGCAAAAGGGTTACCAAAAGGGTGATGAGATTCTCATTGAGTCCATTCCTCGGGCCCTTGCTGAGACGGACTTTGTCTGCTCTTCGGTCAATATCGGATCAACCAAGTCGGGCATCAATATGACAGCCGTTAGGGACATGGGCCAAATCATTAAGGAAACCGCCCAGTTGTCAGAAATGGGACCAGCCAAGCTGGTAGTCTTTGCCAATGCAGTTGAGGACAATCCCTTTATGGCAGGAGCCTTCCATGGTGTCGGTGAAGCTGATGTGGTTATCAATGTCGGTGTTTCCGGTCCCGGTGTTGTCAAGCGGGCCCTGGAAAAGGTCAAGGGTCAATCCTTTGATGTCGTGGCGGAAACCGTCAAAAAGACCGCTTTTAAAATCACTCGGATTGGTCAGCTGGTTGGTAGCCTAGCCAGTGAGCGTTTAGGTGTCAAGTTTGGTATTGTTGACCTGTCTTTGGCACCAACGCCAGCAGTCGGTGACTCGGTGGCTCGGGTTCTGGAAGAAATGGGTCTGGAAACCGTCGGCACCCATGGGACAACAGCGGCTCTGGCCCTTCTCAATGACCAGGTCAAAAAGGGTGGCGTTATGGCCTGCAACCAGGTCGGTGGTCTGTCCGGTGCCTTCATTCCTGTCTCTGAGGACGAAGGCATGATTGCGGCTGTCGAAGCTGGCTCTCTCAATCTGGAAAAATTAGAAGCCATGACGGCCATCTGCTCGGTTGGTCTAGATATGATTGCCATTCCTGAGGATACACCAGCTGAAACCATCGCTGCCATGATTGCCGATGAAGCTGCTATCGGGGTTATCAATATGAAGACCACCGCCGTCCGCCTCATCCCTAGGGGCAGGGAAGGGGACACCATCGAATTTGGTGGCCTCCTGGGTTCTGCCCCCGTCATGTCGGTTAATAAAAATTCCTCTGCCGACTTTATCGCCCGAGGTGGTCAAATTCCAGCTCCAATCCATAGCTTTAAGAACTAATCAATTCTTTCCTCACCAGTCGGTGGGGATTTTTTATAAGGTCCTTGTCCCACTTAGAAATAAAGTTAAACTTTTGTTGGACAGCCATTTAGGTTGATTAGGAGTGGAGATGCTCTACTTGTAAGCATTAAAATAGCAAAAAACGAGGCTGGGACAAAAAAGTCCCAGCCTCTCTATTATTTTCAACAGACAATTTGAAACAGCTTTTAAGGCTGTCTCGTTGACTTATTTTTATAGCCTAGGGATGAAAAATAGTCAATAGAAGAAGGAAAACTCCAAAAATAGGACAGATTCTGGCGGGTAGGTGCGATTTTCCGTATTTGAAGGCTTGCCAGATACAGATAGCCAACAGCACTAGAGAAGATAACCTAGACCAAAAGAGCCCGACCGCAAGGGAACCTGCATATAAATAGCAAGCTCCAGCAAAAGTTGTGCCTCCTAAAATAAAGGATAGTAAAATTTTAGAAAGCCAAGCCCCATCGTTTGCGAAAGCTGGCAGGTCACCATGGAACTTTTTGGCATAAGATAAATTTTTATAACAATAAATTGCAAGAATAAGTGCAACATTTACTTGAACTCATCCTCTAGAGCTTCACTAGCAGTTCTGTAAGCTAAACATTTTCGTGGTCGGTGATTGATATCATATAAAGCCTTATTCAAAACCTCATCAGAGATAGCGGCTAAATCTGTTTTCTTTGGGAAATATTCTCTTAGTAAGCCATTTGCGTTTTCATTGCTTCCTCTCTGCCAGGATGAATAGGCGTCCGCAAAGAAAAAGGAAATTCCTAAATTCTCTACCAGAGGATAGCAGGCAAACTCTTTTCCTCTGTCTGAAGTGAAGGTTTTAAGAGCCTCTTTTGGAAATAGCTTACAAAGTTGTTCGATG
>NZ_JMLC01000032.1 GCF_000686605.1 Streptococcus sobrinus DSM 20742 = ATCC 33478
CCAGGAGGATTTTAAACCGTCCTCAATTTCCTTTTTCAACTTTGGTGTCAAACGAGACTTCCGACCTTTTTGCTTAGCCCTGTGGTCGTACTGTTCCTGTGCTAAGGCTGCGGAATAACCATTTTGGCATCGTCTTAACTCTCTTGAAATAGTAGACTTATGGACGCCAAGTTTATTTGCAATTTGGCAAGGTTTCAAACCTAATTCTAAGTAGGTTTCTATCTTTATTCGGTCGGTTATGGTAAGATGGGAGTAGCTCATAGTTTTTCCTCGGGTTCTGTTTGTGTGGTTACTTACAGTTTACACCAATGAAACGCTATGAGTTTTTTTGTTGCACTATATTTTACAATTTATCTAACGAAAAAAATACCAGAGAAAAAAGGCGTTGGCGATGACTTCAACTAAGCCAAAAAGAATTAATAGTAGAGGAGTTAGCCACATGATAGACCTCCTAGATTTCCTTGTTTTCCAAATTGATAATTAACTGTTCTAGCGTTTTTATAAATATTTCCTGTTCCTTTTGCTTAATTCCCATTAAGGCTTCGGTGTTTGTCTCCTCATCTAGGGACGTTAATTCGTCAGTGACGCTCAAGGCTAAAGGTGAGATTTCAATGATGCGAGCTCGTTGATCTTGTTGGGAAATTGTCCTTTTCACGAACTCTTTCTTAATTAATTTATCGATGATAGCCCCGCAGGTCGCTTTATCTGTTTTTATGGCTTGAGCAATTTCAACTTGTGACAGCTTATCATTTTGTGAGAGTAATTTTAGAACGGCCCATTGGGAGCTGGTGATTTGATAGGCCCTCAATTTGCTGTCTAGTTGTCGCTTCATTAGTTTTGCTCCGCTATTTAAAAGAAATCCTAGTGACTGATTGAGATCCATTGCTCTTTCCTTTAGTTGTAATTAGTATGTATACATACTATATATTTTTTATGAAGAACTGTCAAATAAAAACAGAATAGGATATTCTAGCTATATTATTTTTGTTATAATAATAAGAAAACCAAGGAGAAGGGTCTTATGGCAAAAACACGCTTATTTATTGCCCGTCATGGTAAGACCATGTTTAATACCATCGGGCGTGCTCAAGGCTGGTCCGATACACCGCTGACCAAGGAAGGTGAGCGGGGTATTCAGGAGTTGGGTCTCGGTCTCAAAGAGGCAGGCCTTCACTTTGTGGCGGCTTATTCTAGTGATAGTGGACGTACCCTGCAAACCATGGAAATTATTCTGCGGGAATTGGGTCAAGAAACGATTCCCTATAAACGGGATAAGCGGATTCGCGAGTGGTGCTTTGGTAGCCTAGATGGTGGCTATGATGCCGAGCTCTTTAACGGTGTTATCCCTCGGGTCTTTGACAAACCGGTCGAAGAAATGACCTACCAAGATATGGCCAATGCCATTATGGCTGTGGATACGGCTGGTTGGGCTGAGCCTTGGGAAGCCCTGAAAAATCGCATTATTACAGGCTTTAGCGATATTGCTAAGGAAGTCCAAGCTAAGGGTGGTGGCGATGCCATCGTGGTCAGCCACGGTATGACCATTGCCACCCTCATAGGTCTGATTGATCCTAGTCAGCCAAGAAGTTTGGCTCTAGATAATGGCAGTATCTGTCAGCTAACCTATGAGGATGGGGACCTCCATATTGAAGCTATCGGAGATATGAGTTATCGACAAAAAGGTCGAGAAATTTTAGAAAAGGAAGCAAATGAACAAGCGTAGTCGACAGTTTTTGATGATTTTTTTTGCCGTTTTAGTCATCATTTTCGGCTTTGCCTATTTCCATGATAGAAAGGCTAGCCAGCAAAGCAAGGGGACATCCAGCCAAACCACTAAGACCAAACAGGTGACTAGAGCTGCTGGTTCCTCGTCTGATAACAACTCTTCCGCTTCGGGGTCTGACCTACCAGATGTTTCTGCGGATGATTGGCAGCTGATTGTGGTTAATCGTGACAATATTACCAAGGAGCTCAATCCCGATTTGACTACCATTGATAATATCAAGGTCGATTCTCGGATTGCTGACAATGTCAAAGAATTTCTGGCAGCTGCTCAGAAAATTGACAGTAAGGAGCATCTGATTTCAGGTTATCGGAGCGTCGCCTATCAAAAGGAACTCTTCGACAGCTATGTCAAACAAGAGATGTCCAATGACCCTAGCTTGTCTGAGTCGCAGGCAGAAGATAAGGTTAAGACCTATTCGCAACCAGCTGGAGCTAGCGAGCACCAGACCGGCCTGGCTATTGACATGAGTACGGTTGACAGCCTCAATGAGAGCGATCCGACTGTTGTCGAGCAACTCAAGAAAATTGCTCCCGACTATGGCTTTGTCCTGCGTTTTGAGCAAGGCAAGAGTGATTCAACCGGTGTTGATTACGAAGACTGGCATTTCCGCTATGTCGGCAAGGCTTCAGCCAAGTACATGACCGAGCACAACCTGAGCTTGGAAGAATATGTCGCCCAACTAAAGAAGTAAAGCTAAGATATTAAGCCGTAAAGCGACTCACAGGATTAAAAAAGTCTACAAGACTTTTTTAGCCCGAGCCTGAAAATAAGAGAGAGGTAAGTTGGTAACAACTAGATCGAACCTCCTTTTTCCCAAGAGTTGTAGGCGTATTCAGTTAGAGAGGAAGCTTAACCATGCAATCAAGGCTAAAATTTCGGCCTTTCATGATCGTCTTTGGGCTTGTTTTGGCCCTTGTTCTTTTGCCACTTTTGTTAAATATGAGGACAAAGGCCGCTAATACCAAGGTGACAAGCACCTATAGTCAAGCTTCTTTCATTAAAGAGGTGGCTCCAGTAGCGCAGAAGCTGTCTAAGGCTTACGGGGTTAAGGCTTCGGTGCTGATTGCCCAAGTTGCCCAATCTACTGATTATGGTTCCAATTTATTGGCGGTTCGTTACCACAATTATTTGGGAGTTCTGGCTCAACCTGGAGATGCTAGGATTGTCTTAACGACGCAGTCATATGAAAAAGGCAAGTGGGAAACCGTCAAGCAGCCCTATAAGATTTATGAGAATTGGCAAGATAGTCTCTATGACTATATGGAAGAAATTAGTGCAGGCATGTGGGGAAAACAACTCTACACAACCCTAGCAACTACAGAAGAATATACGACAGCTGCCCGTGCCCTGCAAAAGGCGGGAGTAGATACCGATCCTGAGTACGCTAACAAATTAATTGCCATTATTCAGGGGAAAAATCTAACCCAATATGATAAGTAGGACTATTTGAGTATATGAGGAAAACAGGTGGTTAGCACTCTTTTTAAAAGAGTGCTAATTTTTTGAGTTTTTCTCTTGACAGGTTGTTTTAGAGCGGTATAATAGAAACATGAATTAGCAGTCGATGACTTAGAGTGCTAATGGTTAATGAACGGAGGTTGCTGAGATGATAACACAACGGCAAAATGATATTTTATCAATTATCGTTGAACTGTTTACTCAAACTCACGAGCCCGTTGGTTCCAAGGCTTTACAGGCCTATATTTCTACCAGTAGTGCGACCATTCGTAATGATATGGCGATTCTGGAAAAAATTGGTCTCTTGGAAAAGGCTCATACCTCAAGCGGTCGTCTCCCTAGTCGGCAGGGCTTCCAATATTATGTCAGTCATCTTCTAAATTTAGAAAGTGTTGACGAGGAGGATGCCTATCAGGTTATTAAAGCTTTTGATTTTGAATTTTTCAAATTGGAAGATGTTCTCAAAAAGGCTGGCGATGTTCTGGCAGACTTGACAGAGTGCACGGCGATTACGCTTGATGTCGAACCCAGCAATCAGCGTTTGAGCGCTTTTGATATTGTCAAACTTAGTCATCATGACGCCTTGGCAGTGATGACCTTTGACGATTCTAATACGGTTACTAGCCAGTTCGCCATTCCCAAGAATTTTCTCGATGAGGATCTCTTGGTAGTCAGCCAATTGGTGCGGGAGCGTTTTCTGGGGCAAACCGTTATGGAAATTCATTATCGGATTCGGACGGAAATTCCTCAGATTGTGCAGCGCTACTTCAAAATAACCGACAACGTTTTGGAACTCTTTGAACATATTTTCAAGGAAATGTTTGTGGAAAAGCTATTTCTCTCTGGAAAGGAAAATCTACTCAAGTATTCCGATGACCAGACCTATCGTCTCTTGGATAATACCCAAGAGTTGGCTTTGACCATCAGGCGGCAGTTTCAAGAGGAACAAGCCTATGTGATTAGGCTGGCTGATGAAAATAAGCAAGGGCTGGAAGCCCTGAGTCAGCTGTCCTATAAGTTTCTGATTCCCTATCGGGGCTTCGGAAATTTGACGCTACTGGGTCCTGTAACGATAGACTATAGGCGTTCAATGGGACTTCTCAATGTTGTCAGTCGGGTTTTGACTATGAAGTTGGCTGATTTTTATCGCTATTTAAGCAGTAACCATTATGAGGTTCATTAGACTTTGAAAAGGAGGCATTATGTCAGAAGATATTAAAAAAGAAAAAGAAGAAGATGTGACCCAGGAGGCTCCATCTTCTGAAGCTGAAGAAAAGCAGCAGGCTCAAGAAGCAACCCCTGAGGAAGCTACTGAAAAAACAGAATTGGCAGCAGCCTTGGAGAAGGTTGAGGATTTTGAAAATAAATTCTTAAGAGCCCACGCAGAAATGCAGAATATTCAGCGTCGTGCGAACGAAGAACGCCAACAGCTACAAAAGTACCGCTCACAAGACTTGGCTAAAGGGGTTCTCCCCAGTCTAGATAATTTGGAGCGGGCCTTGGCGGTTGAAGGCCTGAGCGACGATGTGAAAAAAGGAATTGAAATGGTGCAGGAAAGTCTCCTGCAAGCCTTGAAGGAAGAAGGGGTTGAGGAAGTTCCTGTGGACAGCTTCGACCACAATTTCCACATGGCCGTTCAAACCCTGCCGGCAGATGATGACCATCCAGCTGATAGCATCGCTCAAGTCTTACAAAAAGGCTATCAATTGCACGACCGCCTGCTAAGACCTGCTATGGTAGTGGTTTATAACTAGCCAATGCTGATGGCTGCCAAGCAACTCACCAGCAAACGTCAAGGGCGGTTGCTCCAGTTCTTAATTGGCTAAAAAAACTTTGTCCGCAATGACACTAAACTAGAAACGAAAGAAAAATTAATTTTAAAAATTTTGAAAGGAATTGAACCCGAACAGAAAAAAACTTGGAAAAAAGATAAACTGCCTATGAAATCAGGATTTTATGCCAGTTTCCTATTTTTCAGTTGTTTTCTCGGCGTTCTTGGTATCTTATATTATGTCTAAAATTATTGGTATTGACTTAGGGACAACAAACTCAGCAGTCGCAGTTCTTGAAGGAACTGAAAGTAAAATTATTGCCAACCCAGAAGGTAATCGGACAACTCCTTCTGTAGTCTCATTCAAAAACGGTGAAATCATCGTAGGTGATGCAGCCAAGCGTCAAGCAGTAACTAACCCAGATACCGTTATCTCTATCAAATCTAAGATGGGGACTTCTGAAAAAGTTTCTGCAAATGGTAAGGAATATACACCACAAGAAATCTCAGCTATGATTCTGCAATACTTGAAGGGCTACGCTGAAGATTATCTTGGTGAAAAAGTAGAAAAGGCTGTTATCACAGTTCCTGCTTACTTTAACGATGCTCAACGTCAAGCGACTAAGGACGCTGGTAAAATCGCTGGTCTTGAAGTCGAACGGATCGTCAATGAACCAACTGCAGCTGCCCTAGCTTATGGTCTTGATAAGACTGAAAAAGATGAAAAGATCTTGGTCTTTGACCTTGGTGGTGGTACCTTCGACGTTTCTATCCTTGAATTAGGTGATGGGGTCTTTGACGTATTGGCTACTGCCGGTGATAATAAACTCGGTGGTGATGATTTTGACCAAAAGATTATCGACTACTTGGTTGACGAATTCAAGAAAGAAAACGGTATCGACCTGTCTACTGACAAGATGGCCCTGCAACGGTTAAAAGATGCTGCTGAAAAAGCTAAGAAGGACTTGTCAGGTGTGACACAAACACAAATTAGCTTGCCATTCATTACCGCTGGTGATGCTGGACCTCTCCACTTGGAAGTATCCCTCACTCGGGCTAAATTTGATGATTTGACTCGCGACCTTGTTGATCGTACCAAGACCCCAGTTCGACGTGCCCTCTCTGATGCTGGTTTGTCCCTGTCAGAAATTGACGAAGTTATCTTGGTCGGTGGTTCAACTCGTATCCCTGCTGTCGTTGAAGTTGTCAAGGCCGAAACTGGTAAGGAACCAAACAAATCCGTAAACCCTGACGAAGTAGTTGCCATGGGAGCTGCTATCCAAGGTGGTGTCATTACTGGTGATGTTAAGGACGTCGTCCTGCTTGATGTTACCCCATTGTCTCTGGGTATCGAAACTATGGGTGGTGTCTTCACTAAATTGATTGACCGCAACACTACTATCCCAACTTCTAAGTCTCAAGTCTTCTCAACTGCCGCTGATAATCAACCAGCCGTTGACATCCACGTTCTTCAAGGGGAACGTCCAATGGCGGCTGATAACAAGACTCTGGGTCGTTTCCAATTGACCGATATTCCAGCAGCCCCTCGTGGTGTGCCACAAATCGAAGTAACCTTTGATATTGATAAGAATGGTATTGTTTCTGTTAAGGCTAAAGACCTTGGTACCCAAAAGGAACAACACATCGTTATTAAGTCTAACGATGGCTTGAGTGAAGATGAAATTGAACGCATGATGAAGGATGCCGAAGCTAACGCTGATGCCGATGCTAAGCGTAAGGAAGAAGTTGACCTCAAGAACGAAGTTGACCAAGCCATCTTTGCGACAGAAAAGACAATCAAGGAAACTGAAGGTAAAGGTTTCGACACTGAACGTGATGCTGCCAAAACTGCTCTTGATGATCTTAAGAAGGCCCAAGAGTCAGGAAATACCGACGATATGAAAGCTAAATTGGAAACCCTCAACGAAAAGGCCCAAGCTTTGGCTGTTAAGCTCTACGAACAAGCAGCAGCAGCTCAACAGGCAGCAGGCGGAGATCAGGCTGCTGATGCAAATGATGCTGGTTCTAAAGACTCAGGCGATGATGTCGTAGACGGTGAGTTTACGGAAAAATAAAAAGGTTCGGGGAACCTTTTTATCCCGAGCTTGAAAACTGGGAAGCGAGGCGGTTTGGGGAACCTTTTTATCCCACTCGCTAGAAACAAGAAACGAGTGGCAAGTCCGGTGATTGTTTTATCCCGAACTTGAATATAAAAGAGAAAAGTAAGTTTGCCGGGTAAAGGTCTCCTAGATTTAAAAATAAAAGCCTAATCTTTTGGGGATAATAATCAGTAAATAGGCGGGGCGGCCTCGCTCCGTCTGTTTTGTCAGACAAAGATAGATACGGCCGAAGGTCGTAATGAGACTCCTGGGATTTCAAAAAATCATCCACTGGATAATTTCTTCCGTCCGCACTACTTACTAAAATAGTCCAGTAGCCTATTTTAGGCCTGAGCCTAGAAACTTAGAAGCAAAGAAATGTCAAAAATCGGTTTTGAATTTTGATGTGTATAAAATCAATAATTTTGAAAGGAATTGAACCCGCCCTAAAGGCTATGTGAAAAAGATGAATCGCCTAGAAAATCAGGATTTTCTGCCGGTTCCCTATTTTCACTTTGCCTTTTATGGGCTTGGTATCTTATATGAACAATCAAGAATATTATGATCGTCTTGGGGTGTCCAAGGATGCTTCCCAGGATGAAATCAAAAAAGCTTATCGGAAGATGTCTAAGAAGTACCACCCAGACATCAATAAGGAGCCGGGGGCTGAGGAAAAATATAAGGATATTCAAGAAGCCTATGAAACCCTAGGTGACGAGCAAAAGCGGGCTGCCTATGACCAATACGGTCCTGATGGGGCTAATTTTGGTGGTGGCGGAGCCGGTGGCTTCTCTGGCTTTGATGGTGCTGGTTTCGGTGGCTTTGAGGATATTTTCTCTAGCTTCTTTGGTGGCGGTGGTGCCAGTCGTAATCCAAGTGCTCCTCGCCAAGGTGATGATCTCCAATACCGTCTCAACCTCGAGTTTGAAGAAGCGATTTTTGGAGCGGACAAAGATGTCACCTACAATCGTGAGGCAGAATGTGAAACCTGTCACGGTTCAGGTGCCAAACCTGGGACTAGTCCAATCACTTGTAGCCGTTGTCATGGCCAAGGTGTTATCAATGTTGATACCCAAACTCCTCTGGGCATGATGCGTCGTCAAGTGACCTGTGATGTCTGTCATGGTACTGGTAAGGAAATCAAGGAACCATGTGATACCTGTCACGGTACTGGTCACGAAAAGAAGGCCCACAAGGTTTCTGTCAAGGTTCCTGCTGGTGTGGAAACCGGTCAACAAATCCGTCTGTCTGGCCAAGGGGAAGCTGGTTTCAACGGCGGTCCTTATGGTGACCTCTTTGTCATCATCAATGTCTTGCCGAGCAAGAAATTCGAGCGGGACGGCTCAACTATCTACTACACCCTCAATATCAGCTTTGCCCAAGCGGCCTTGGGTGATACTGTAGAGGTGCCAACCGTCCACGGCTATGTTGAAATGACTATTCCAGAAGGCACCCAAACTGGTAAGACCTTCCGCCTCAAGGGCAAGGGAGCTCCTCGCCTTCGGGGCGGCAGTCAAGGGGACCAACACGTTACCATCAATGTCGTGACCCCAACCAAACTCAATGAGGCACAAAAGGAAGCTCTCTTGGCCCTGGCTGCAGCTAGCGGTGAAACTAGTATTCGCCCTAAGAAAAAAGGCTTCTTCGATAAGGTCAAGGATGCCTTTGATGGCGAATAATCTTCTTGGAAGATCAAGGCACTGAGGCACAGAGCAAGTCTAGCTTTCTCTATCTAGCCTTGCCAGAAAATTTTCTAGGGAATTTGTTTTCCTTAAAAACAAGATATAAGGCAGAAGAACAGGTCTAGTGGTCTGTTCTTTTTTTGTTTTCAGATACAGAAGTTCAAGGTGCGGGGAAACCTCTAGGAGAATATTCTGAATGGTTCCTACTTGTTGATTATTGTCCCACCCTCAATGACAAGCAAAGCTAGCCAAGAGTAAAGACTTCGCTAGCTTAAGAGGCGAGTCCTGACATCAATCTCCATAGTGGTCGCCTGTCTTCTCTTCTCAAGATCTGTCCGGGGACAGTTTTCTTCTTTTGTCCTAGGCAAGGCTGATTTATCATGCTAAAATAGGGCCATGGTAAGATATAAGGCAGTGATTTCCTACGATGGGACCCTCTTTGCGGGCTTTCAGCATCAGACCAAGGAGCGGTCGGTTCAGGAAGAGTTAGAAAAAACCTTAGAACGATTAAATAGCGGCCAGCCCGTCAAGGTGCATGGAGCGGGGCGGACCGATAGCGGCGTTCACGCCTATGGTCAGGTCATTCATTTTGATTTGCCTCAGGCCCGAGATGAGGAGAAGCTCCGTTTTGGTCTTGATACCCAATCGCCTGAAGATATTGATGTGGTCAGTATCCAGCAAGTTCCCGATGATTTTCATGCCCGTTACAATCCCCACAGCAAGACCTATGAGTTTTTAGTGGATACCGGTCGGCCCAAGAATCCCATGATGCGGGCCTATGCCACCCATTTTCCCTATACGGTGGATTTAGCTGCCATGCAGGATGCTATTGCCGATTTGATCGGCACCCATGACTTTACTGGTTTTACAGCTTCGGGGACCTCGGTGCAAAATAAGGTCCGGACCATTACGGAGGCCAAGGTTGAACGTGACCCCAAGACTGGTTTCTTGGTTTTCACCTTTTCAGGCAATGGTTTTCTCTATAAGCAGGTCAGAAATATGGTTGGCACTCTCTTGAAGATTGGCAATGGTCGGATGCCGGTTGGTCAGGTCAAGACAATCTTGGCGGCCAAGGATAGAAATTTAGCCGGTCCGACAGCAGCGGGCAATGGTCTTTACTTAAAGGAGATTACTTATGAGTCAAAAAATTCTAGCGATTTCAGGCAATGATGTTTTTAGCGGTGGTGGTCTCTATGCGGACCTGACTACCTACACTCTCAACGGTCTACGGGGCTTCTTGGCAGTAACCTGCCTAACAGCTATGACCGAGCAAGGTTTTCAAGTTTTTGCGACAGATGCAAAAGTTTTCCGGGCCCAGCTAGCTAGCCTGCAAAAGGTTGATTTTGCTGGGGTGAAACTAGGCCTGCTTCCAAATGTGGAAGTGGCAGAAGCAGCCCTAAACTTTGTCAGGTCCCGCAAGGACCTGCCTATTGTCTTGGACCCTGTTCTGGTCTGTAAGGAAAAGCATGATGTCGCTGTTAGTGCCCTGCGAGATGAGCTCCTGCAATTTTTACCCTATGTGTCTATCTTGACACCCAACCTGGCTGAGGCTGAAATTTTAACAGGTCTTTCCATTAAGAACCTAGAAGATATGAAGCAAGCAGCCCAAAAGTTGCAGGCCATGGGAGCTAAGGCTGTCGTCGTTAAGGGAGGCAATCGCCTAGATTCAGACCAGGCCCTTGATGTCTATTGTGATGAAAAGGGTCTGGAAGTCTTGAGCGGTCCTCTGTCTGACAAAAATAATGTTGGGGCTGGTTGTACCTTTGCTTCCAGCATTGCCAGTCAGCTGGTCTTGGGCAAGGAACCACTTGAAGCTGTCAAGCTGGCCAAGGAATTTGTCTACCAAGCAATTTTACATTCAGATGATTACGGGGTGGTGCAGGCCTATGACAAGTAAGAAAACGAGAGAATTAACCCTTTTAGCTATTTTAACGGCCCTGAGTCTGGCCCTTGGTTTTATCCATATTCCCAGCCCAACCGGCTTCTTGACCCTGATTGATACAGGAATCTTCTTTACAGCCTTCTATCTAGGGAGCAAGTCGGGAGCTGTGGTCGGCGGTCTATCTGCCTTTCTCTTGGATTTTCTCTTGGCTTATCCCCAGTACATGTTCTTTAGTCTTTTTGCCCATGGTCTTCAAGGCTATTTCGCTGGTTGGACTGGGGTCCGTCGCTATCTCGGTCTCCTTTTGGCCAGCCTTGCCATGGTTGGGATATACATCCTAGCAGCCTTGGTGCTTGGCTTTGGTTGGGGAGCGGCCCTAGCTGGTATTTGGGGAAATCTCAGTCAGAATGTTCTGGGACTTGTCGTTGGAGCAGCTCTCTATCGGGCTTTTAGCAAGGCTTTTCCGAGAAAGTGAGGGAAGTTATGGATTTGCAAAATTTAGAAAAGGAAACGCGGGCTATCGTCAGGGATATTTTGGAGCGGTCAGCTATTAAACAAGGGCAAATCTTTGTTCTCGGCCTGTCTTCAAGCGAAGTTGCAGGTGGTCGTATCGGTCAGAATTCCAGCCTAGAAATTGGTCAGGTTATCGTCAAAACGATTTTGGAGGAAACAAAGCTAAAGGGTGTTCACCTAGCTGTTCAAGGCTGCGAGCACCTCAATCGGGCTCTGGTAGTTGAAGAAGCCGTCGCAGAAAGCAAGGGATTGGAGATTGTCAATGTCCTGCCCGGTCTCCATGCCGGAGGTAGTGGCCAGTTAGCAGCCCTTGACTACATGGAAAATCCTGTCGAGGTCGAAGCGGTTGTCGCCCATGCCGGTCTGGATATTGGCGATACCTTTATCGGCATGCATGTCAAGCGGGTTCAAGTCCCTCTGATTCCTCTGCAAAGGGAGCTAGGTGGTGCCCACGTCACCGCCTTAGCCAGCCGGCCAAAATTAATCGGTGGTGCAAGAGCTAAGTACAAGGCCGACCCTATTCGTAAGAACTAATCCTCTTTGAGAATAAGCCAATTCAAAAGTTCAAAATAAACTGAGTCAGTAGTCGCAGAAGGCAATCCCTTCTGATATTTGGGCTAGACAAGCCCCACTAGACCCTGGCAAAGTCTCATAGATAAGTTAAAAAGAGTTGAGCGACCGCTCAACTCTTTTGGCTTGGTTGGATATGGGTGTTAGGGGTTGGTAGGCTGATGTCGTCTTTAAGTAGGGCCTCCTGGTAGAGGCGATAGAACTTGGAATAAATCTCGGCCTGCTGGCCATTTTGGACAAAGATGTCCACTCGGAAGATGAATTGTCCGTTACTGGCTGTTCGTGGCCCCAGAACGTTGGGAACACCAACGATTTCAGGGGAGTTAGGCACTTCGATTTCGTTAACTTCTTTAATAATTTGAGTAACGCGGTCCAGGTTTGTTGAAGCATAGATGGGGATATCAATTTGAGCCCGCATATCGCCACGTGATTTATTACTAACTAAAAGTATCTCACGATTGGGAATGAAATGGAGGGTACCATCGAAGTCCCGGATTTCCGTTGTCCGAATTCCCACGCTGGAGACAATACCGGAGACCTGGTCCACCGTGACGGAATCTCCTACGTCGAATTGCCTTTCAATCAGGATGAAAAAGCCATTGACCAAATCTGATAGGAAACCTTGGGCACCAAGACCAATGGCTAAACCAGCAATTCCGGCACCAGCCAAAAGACTGGAAACGGGCAAGCCCAAAATAGCTAGGATCCAGTATATAAGCAGGAAATAAAGGAAATAATTCATAACATTATGGAAGAGCTTGATGAGGGTCTTGCGACGGCCTTCTGTCTGTCCCAAGAGCCTAGGCGAGTGACTGAAAAATTTGTCAAAAGCCCAGTTGGCAATCTGTTTGCCGATGATAAAGGCAAAAACGAGCAGGGCCAATTCAATGGCCTTGGCCAAGAGATTGACCGCCAAGTCTTCAAAATGAAGCGACTCCCAGTATTTGATAAAAATTGACATAGTAAGTCCTTATATTATATTTAGTGCAGTTAGCTACTGCCATAGCCCAAGTGAGACACTTGGAATAAGTCAGCTAATCGAGCGTTATCGGCTCTCTTATCTGACTGTCGCTGACGACACTCTTTTAGTCTAACAAAAAAAGTCTACCCTGCCTATTTTTTCCTAGAATCCTCAGGTAATCCTTTCAAAAAGCCTTGATTTATGGTAGACTAAAGTGTATTACGATTTTTAAGGAGAAAAAGATGTCTGTATCATTTGAAAACACTGCTACAAACCGTGGCGTGCTTACATTTACAATCAGTCAAGAACAAATTCAACCGGCACTTGACACAGCCTTCAATAAAGTTAAAAAGAATTTGAATGTCCCAGGTTTCCGTAAGGGTCATATGCCACGTGCGGTCTTCAATCAAAAATTTGGTGAAGAAGCCCTTTATGAAGATGCCTTGAATGCTATCCTGCCAACTGCTTATGAAGCAGCCGTAGCTGAAAGTGGTTTGGATGTTGTGGCTCAACCAAAAATTGATGTTGATTCTATGGAAAAAGGTCAAGACTGGTCTATCAAGGCAGAAGTCGTGACTAAGCCAGAAGTTAAGTTGGGCGACTACAAGAACCTTGAAGTTTCCGTTGAGGAAAGCAAGGAAGTTTCTGACCAAGATGTTAACGATAAGATTGAACGTGAACGCAAGAACTTGGCAGAATTGACGATCAAGGACGCTGCTGCTGAAAATGGCGACACTGTTGTCATCGACTTTGTCGGAACTGTTGATGGTGTTGAATTTGACGGTGGTAAGGGCGACAACTTCTCCCTTGAACTTGGTTCAGGTCAATTCATCCCAGGCTTTGAAGACCAATTGGTTGGTGCCAAGGCTGGCGACGATGTTGAAGTCAAGGTTACTTTCCCAGCTGACTACCAAGCTGAAGACTTGGCTGGTAAAGATGCTGTCTTTGCAACCAAGGTTCACGAAGTTAAATCTAAAGAAGTTCCAGAACTTGATGATGAATTAGCCAAAGATATTGACGAAGAAGTAGAAACACTTGATGAGTTGAAGGCTAAATACCGCAAAGAATTAGAAGCTGCTAAGGAAATCGCCTACGACGATGCTGTTGAAGGTGCTGCCATCGAAAAAGCAGTCGAAAATGCTGAAATTGTTGAATTGCCAGAAGAAATGGTTCACGATGAAGTTCACCGTGCTATGAACGAATTTTTGAGCAATATGCAACGCCAAGGCATCTCTCCTGAAATGTACTATCAATTGACTGGTACGACTGAAGAAGACCTGCATAAACAATACGAAGCAGATGCTGACAAGCGTGTTCGCACTAACCTTGTCATCGAAGCTATTGCAGCTGCTGAAGGATTTGATGCAACTGACGAAGAAATCGAAAAAGAAATCACAGACTTGGCTGCTGAATACAATATGCCAGCTGACCAAGTTCGTTCTCTTCTTTCAGCTGACATGCTCAAACATGACATCACCATGAAGAAGGCTATCGAAGCTATCACCAGCTCAGCAAAGGTTAAATAAAGAGAGTCTAGACTCTTATTAGAATTTTTTGCCATTGTTAATGCCGCATTAATTCGATATATTATTGATAAAGAGTTTGAGATTGTTACTATTCTCGACTCTTTTTTCATGTTAGAGTATCACTGTAAGCTTTGAGTGGGGCAGTTGGTAAAGGGGAAAATGATGGATTTGAAATTGATTGTTTTTGATCTGGATGGGGTTATTGGTAGATACGGAGTATCTGGATTTTCAACTGCAAAGTGGTTATCTTAGGTCCATTGCAAGCCCATCTGTTACCCTAGGGGTTAAAGACTTTTCTAGCCTTGTTGGTCGATCTGGTCAAGATTTATTGATGCAAGTTAGGAATCTTACACAGACTGAGAAAACTTTCGCAGAAATCACAGCAGGACTCAAGAAAATAGAAGCTAAAAAGTATCATCCAGATAACTATCTTCCGCTTTTCCGACAAGATATTGTGCCCCTCCTGCAATATGCAAAGGAGCAGCGACTTTTGTTGGCCGTCGCCTCTTCTACAGCATTAAATTATCTCCTAGATATTCTAGACAACTGCGGCATCAGAAATTACTTTGATTTGATTGTCAGCGGTGAAGATTTTGAAAGTAGCAAACCTCATCCAGAAATCTATCTTTCTGTTCTAAAAGCATTACATGTTGCTCCTGAAGAGGCTATAGCAATTGAAGATTCATCGGCAGGGATTGCAGCAGCTAAAGCAGCTGGTATGGATGTGATTGCCTATGAAGAAAAACGTTTTTTGATTGACCAAACTCAGGCTAATCTTATTTGTAAGAATATGCGGGCTATTTTTTGCCATATTAAGAGCCTTAGGAAGTAGTTTTATTTTAAGAAATTTAACTAATCCCTTTTGACTTAATTCTAAAAATAGCGTAAAATGGAAACTAATGATAAATTAAGGAGAACCGCCTTGGAATTAAAAGTATTTGCTGGACAAGAAAAAAGCGAACTGTCAATGATTGAAGTGGCCCGTGCTATTTTGGAATCACGTGGGCGTGATCATGAAATGTACTTTAGCGACTTGGTTAACGAGATTCAAAATTACTTAGAAAAATCAGATGCAGATATCCGTCAGGCCCTTCCATTTTTCTATTCTGACTTGAATACCGACGGTAGCTTTATTCCCTTAGGCGAAAATCGTTGGGGCTTGCGGACTTGGTACGCCATCGATGAGATTGATGAAGAAGTCATTACCTTGGAAGAAAATGGTGAAAATGCACCCAAACGCAAGCGGAAACGGGTCAACGCCTTCATGGATGGTGATGAAGATGCCATTGACTATAATGATGACGATCCGGAAGATGAAGACAACTTCACCCCGACCGATGTCGAATACGATGATGAAAATCCTGATGATGAAAAATCAGAAGTTGAGTCTTACGATTCTGAGATTAATGAAATCATTCCTGACGAAGAAGTCAGTGACGATGAAGATGATGTTGATTTGAATGAATCTGACGATGAAGATGATGACGAAGCCGAAAACGACTGATTTTCCAATTGACAAACAACATTAGATAATCTATACTAATTATCGGGCACCTCTTTTGGAGGTCGGAAAGCTCCCTACTTGAATAGGGGGCTATTTTTATTTTTGCAATCTGAGAGAGTTTTGAAGGTGTAATCCCAATTCTCTTAGTAATCCAAGTATTCGAGTATTTTAAGCTTGACTAGGGTAGGTTTAGTCCTCTTGAGTGAAAAATACTGCCAACCGTCTTGTTTTTTTATTTGCTGGGACTTTTGCTTTTAGTCTTAGTTTGAGTGATAGAGTTGAAGGAGTTTGTATGACAAAGTACATTTTTGTTACAGGTGGTGTGGTTTCTTCTATTGGTAAAGGAATTGTCGCAGCTAGTCTGGGTCGTCTCTTGAAGAATCGTGGCCTCAAGGTTACCATTCAAAAGTTTGACCCCTATATCAATATTGACCCAGGGACCATGAGTCCTTACCAACATGGTGAAGTTTATGTCACCGATGATGGGGCTGAAACCGACCTCGACCTTGGTCACTACGAACGCTTTATTGATATTAACCTCAACAAATATTCTAATGTTACGACTGGTAAGATCTACAGCGAGGTCCTGCGAAAAGAGCGTAAGGGTGAATATCTAGGGGCAACTGTTCAGGTTATTCCCCATATCACCGATGCCCTCAAGGAAAAAATCAAGCGGGCGGCAACGACAACGGATTCTGATGTTATCATCACCGAAGTTGGTGGTACCGTTGGCGACATTGAAAGCCTGCCTTTCTTGGAAGCCTTGCGACAAATGAAGGCAGATGTAGGTTCTGACAATGTCATGTATATCCACACCACCCTTCTTCCTTACCTCAAGGCGGCTGGTGAAATGAAGACCAAGCCAACCCAACACTCCGTCAAGGAATTGCGTGGTTTGGGAATTCAACCTAATATGCTGGTCATCCGGACCGAACAACCAGCTACCCAAGGAGTCAAAAATAAACTAGCTCAATTCTGTGATGTAGCTCCAGAAGCGGTTATTGAATCTTTGGATGTTGACCATATCTACCAAGTACCTCTTAATATGCAGGCTCAAGGGATGGACCAAATTGTCTGTGACCACCTGAAATTGGATGTGCCTAAGGCCGATATGACAGAGTGGTCTGCCATGGTTGACAGAGTTCTTAACCTCAAGAAGTCTACTCGGATTGCCTTGGTTGGCAAATATGTTGAACTGCCAGACGCCTATCTTTCAGTCGTCGAAGCCCTCAAGCACTCCGGCTATGTCAACGATTCAGCCATTGACCTCAAATGGGTTAATGCCAATGATGTTACGGCTGAAAATGTAGCAGATTTGCTGGGAGATGTTGACGGTATCATTGTACCTGGAGGCTTCGGTCATCGTGGTACTGAAGGTAAAATTCAAACCATCCGCTATGCTCGGGAAAATGATGTTCCGATGTTGGGCATCTGTCTGGGTATGCAACTGACCTGTGTTGAATTCGCCCGTCATGTCCTCAATATGCAGGGAGCTAATTCATCAGAGTTGGACCCTGATACTTCTTATCCTGTTATTGACCTGATGCGTGATCAGGTAGATGTTGAAGATATGGGGGGTACCCTGCGTTTGGGACTTTATCCATGTAAGCTGAAACCAGGTTCTAAGGCCGCGGCAGCCTATAATAACCAAGAGGTTGTTCAACGCCGTCACCGTCACCGTTATGAATTTAACACTAAATATCGGGAAGTCTTTGAGGCTGCTGGCTTTGTCTTTTCAGGTGTCTCACCAGATAATCGCCTGATGGAAGTAGTTGAATTGCCTGATAAGAAATTCTTCGTGGCGGCCCAATACCACCCAGAACTGCAAAGCCGCCCTAACCGTGCCGAAGAGCTCTATACTGCCTTTGTCACAGCAGCGGTTGAAAATGCTAAATAAATTACTGTCAGAGTGTCTGATGTTGAAAGAACAAGGAGGCTGGAAAAAGTTCCAGCCTCCTTGTTCTTTCTTACAATTAGAGGCAAGTTTCAAGGTAGGTCTTCTCTGTCAACGAGGCCAGATTCCTTTTTCAAGAAAAAACGAAAAATATTATTGACAAGAAAAATCTCCCTTGATATAATAGTCTATGTTGTAAGAAGAGCGGAAATGGCGGAATTGGCAGACGCGCAGGACTAAGGATCCTGTGGCCGCTTAAGGCTGTGAGGGTTCAAGTCCCTCTTTCCGCATGCTAAGAATCGACTGAGATCGGTTCTTTTTTTGTAAATTTGGGGAAGCTAGCATCTCGGCAAAGAAATTTGCCAGTTTTGGAAAAACGCTTCCAAGTCTGATTAAGGCTAGTTTTTTATAGTGATTTGTGCTAAAATTAACACTGTAAACGGGTTCAACCCGAAAAATAAATAGGAGGCCTTTATAATGGCAATCGTTTCAGCAGAAAAATTTGTCCAAGCAGCTCGTGACAATGGTTATGCAGTTGGTGGATTTAACACAAACAACCTTGAATGGACTCAAGCTATTTTGCGTGCCGCAGAAGCTAAAAAAGCTCCAGTTCTGATTCAAACTTCTATGGGTGCTGCTAAATACATGGGTGGCTACAAGGTATGTAAGAACCTTATTGAAAACCTTGTAGAATCAATGGGAATCACTGTACCAGTTGCTATTCACCTTGACCACGGTCACTACGAAGATGCATTGGAATGTATCGAAGTAGGGTACACTTCAGTTATGTTTGATGGTTCACATCTTCCAATTGATGAAAACCTTGAAAAAGCCAAAGTTGTCGTTGAAAAAGCTCACGCTAAAGGCGTTTCTGTCGAAGCTGAAGTTGGTACTATCGGTGGTGAAGAAGACGGAATCATCGGTGACGGTGAATTGGCACCAATCGAAGATGCTAAAGCAATGGTTGCTACTGGTGTAGACTTCTTGGCTGCAGGTATCGGTAACATCCACGGTCCTTACCCAGAAAACTGGAAAGGCCTTCACCTTGACCACCTTGAAAAATTGGTTGCAGCAGTTCCTAACTTCCCAATCGTATTGCACGGTGGTTCAGGTATCCCTGACGATCAAATCCAAGCAGCTATCAAACTTGGTGTTGCTAAGGTTAACGTAAACACTGAATGTCAATTGGCTTTCTGTAAAGCAACTCGTGAATTCGTTCATGAATTTGATGCTAACGAAGCTGAATACATGAAGAAGAAACTCTTTGACCCACGTAAATTCTTGAAACCTGGTTTCGAAGCTATCACAGAAGCTGTTGAAGAACGTATCGACGTATTCGGTTCTGAAAACAAGGCTTAATCATATTTGATTAAATAAGAGGACCTGCTTCGGCGGGTCTTTTTTGCTGGGGAAGATACTGTTCGAAGGGAATCTATTTTTTTCCTCGCCTGCTCTATTTAAGTATATTTTTTAAACAGCCCATATTGGGTGAGCGTAGCTCTCGTCAATTTATTCTTTGCCTTTATTCATAGGTCGAGCGATTTCTCAAGTTGGTGTTATTTCCTGATACTAGAGCCATTATTACTATTGTTCGTCCGACCAAAACGAGTGGCCCGTTTTGGTCCATATCTGAACTAATTTGACCGCCCCCTTGAAAGTTCTAAAATGAAGTTAGCCAGCACAAGGGTATAAAAAAACACCTCAGAGAGATATAATGTCATTCACCACAAACACATTAGAAAGACTCTGAGATGCAAGACTATTATACACCAAAAGGGAAACAGTTAACACTAGCAGACCGTAGAATGATTGAACGGTGGTTACGAGAAGGGCTCTCCCATCGTGAAGTGGCTAGGC
>NZ_JMLC01000033.1 GCF_000686605.1 Streptococcus sobrinus DSM 20742 = ATCC 33478
TATCATTCGAAAGTGATAATGTCTTAGTTAGGTCGAAGGAGAAAATGTCCCATCTGTTAAACTAGAATGATGAGGAAAAATGAGCTAACCATGACTGAGACTAAGAAATATATCACTATTAAAGCAGTCTGTGACGGAAAGAAAACAAAGAATAGGGCCTGTGTGGAGCTTGGCATATCCAAAAGGCAGGTGAATCGCCTAGTCATTGCCTATCAGAATAAGGGTAAGCAGGCTTTTATCCATGGGAATAGGCAGAAACAGCCAGCCCACACTATGCCTCCAGAAATCAAAGAAAGAATTATTGGGAAATATCGAGACTATGGAGCTATGAGACCTAATGTTGTTCATTTTTGTGAGCTCCTAGCTGAGGAAGACGGCATCTGTTACTCCGATACTACCGTGAGAAAGCTCCTCTATCAAGCTGGGTTTCTCTCACCTAAGACACAACGAAAAACCAAGAAACGCTTAAAAAAAGAGGCTAAGAAACGCAAGCAAGCTAAAGAAGAGCCACTCCTCCCTACTGCTAGCGACTTCTTAGAAGAACCAGAGAAAGCCCATCCTAGTCGGGCTAGAAAAAAATATAGAGGCGAGCTTATCCAAATGGATGCCAGTCAATTCTTTTGGTTTGGACAAGAGGAAACCCATCTTCACGTCGCCATTGATGATGCCTCTGGTGATATTGTCGGGGCTTACTTTGACACCCAAGAAACCCTGAAGGGCTACTACCATGTTTTGGAACAGATTCTTGCAACCCAAGGCATCCCTTTTCAGTTCCTGACCGATAAGCGAACAGTCTTCACTTATGTCTCTAAACAGTCCAAAAAGATGGAAGAGGACACCTTCACGCAATTTGGCTACGCCTGCCATCAGCTGGGCATCGCCATCAAGACCTCATCTATTCCACAAGCCAAGGGGCGAGTCGAAAGGCTCAATCAGACCCTGCAGTCCCGCCTTCCGATTGACCTCCAAAGGCATGGTATCACAAGCATTGACCAAGCCAACCGTTACCTAAAAGGCTGGATCAAGCGGTTTAACAAGCAGTTCGGAGCCAAAGCAAGCTTATCCGTTTTTGAGGAGGCTCCTAAGCCTGCTCAGAGGAATCTACTTCTAGCTAGGGTGAGTGAAAGAGTGATTGATAGTGGGCACCATATTCGTTATCAAAACAAGTTTTACTTACCCACTGAGGGAGACAAGGAAGTCTTCTTTGCCCGAAAAACGAAAGCCTTGGTTATTGAGGCTTTTAACGGTGACATCTACCTCAATATCGCTGACAAGACTTATGCTACTAGGCCTTTACAGGAACACGAACGCCATTCAGATGAATTTGAACCAGCCCAAGAAAAGAAAAAAGAAAGACGCAAGTATATTCCTCCACAATCACACCCGTGGAAACTTGCATCTTTCAAACAATATCTTCATAAGATTGGAAAATCCTATGAAGAATTTCAAGCTGAGAAGAACAAGGCTTCTCGCCTACAATTATAGCAGATTTTTTCTCCTATCAACTTGATTTTGACGGGACAAAGTCATTTTCGATTGACAGCCTTACTTTTCCCTTTTCAAAAAAGCCACAACGAGCAGGCAAATAATCAAACCCAGCATTGCAGGTAAAGCAATAGTCAAGCCCGCATTGCCGCTATCTAAGTAAGACCAAATCATTTTCAAAAAGGCCGTCGCAATCAAAATCAAGCCGACCAACTTCCAGCTATGCAGCCAGGTTGCCCGCACGATAAGGATAAAAAAGCTGACGACGAGAAAGGCGAAGAGATATTCTTTCACGCCCCAAGTCGCTTGCAAAAACTGGCGCTCATCGGTCAAAAACTCCCTCACCAAGGCAGGCGTTTCGCTCGGCACTGGAAACCAAATCATGCTGGTCAAGAGCGCAAAAATGCTGGCTGTTACGCCGACAATCTGTCTCTTGTAAGAAAAATACATGATTGGAACAATCAGAACAGGGCGGATATACCAGCTCAGCAAATTCTGATGACGCTCAAAGGCCCAGGTTTGAAAAGGGATATTTTTGACTAAAAATAGGGCAAATAGAAAACTTAAAAGCAAGAAGCAACTTGCAATTATGATGTGGTTCTTTTTTTGCTTCATTTTTGCTTCCTCCGATTTCGGAAAAAATCTTGCATGATTTTGGCACAGTCGGCCTCTAAGATGCCAGTCTCGACTTGGACACGGTGATTGAGTCGTTGGTCGGTCAGGATGTCATAGAGGCTGCCAGCTGCTCCAAATTTTTGATTGGCTGCCCCGTAGATGACCTGGGGAATGCGGGCCAGTCCGATTGCTCCACTGCACATGACGCAGGGCTCGATGGTGACAAAGAGGGTGCTATCCAAAAGTCGCCAGTTCCCCTCAGCTTGATTGGCCTGATTGATGGCCATGATTTCGGCATGCATGATGGCTTGGTTGAGGTCCTCGCGGGCATTATGACCACGGCCGATAATCTGGCCCTCCTTAACAATGACACAGCCGATGGGAATTTCTTCCTTTGCTAGAGACTTCTGGGCTTCCTTGAGAGCCTCTCGCATGAAGGCTTCTTTTTGGTCTTGGGTGAAGTCGGTCATTAGTTAGCACCTAGGTCCCAAGCCTTTTGGGGCTGAGCCAATTCTACGGGAATGGCTCCAGCAAAGTTTTGCGTTTCTTCTCGTAAAATGTCCAAGTGACGGTCGGGGTCAATCCCTTGTGGGGGTAGAGGTGGCACATGGGTCAGAACCAATTTTTTAACGCCAGTCTGCTGGGCGATCTGACCAGCTTCTTTTGAGGTCAGGTGGGCTGGATGATTTTCATTGCCCTCGTAAAGATAGACATCGGCCAAGAAGAGGTCTGCCCCCTTGGCAAAATCGGCTAGACCATCAAAATAGCCCGTATCGCCGGTGAAGACCAGGACCTGTCCGGTCTCCCTTTCCACAATCCGAAAAGCATAGCAAGGAACGGGATGGACCGTCTTGATGAAGCTGATATCAAAGGGACCGATTTGCTCAATGCCGGTCACATCATAAGCATGACCTTGGGAAACGCCATCCATGGTCAGTTTGGCAAATTCATAGCGGTCCTCATCGTGACCGTAAATTGGCAAGACCTTAGGTTCCCAGAGATGTTTGGGGTAGAGTTGGAAATAGTGGCGGAGCACGCCCAAATCAGCTACATGGTCGGGGTGGTAGTGACTGATGATAACCGCATCCAAATCCAGCGGACTGATTTCCTTTTCTAGCTCGGTCACCGCCCGACTTCCTGCGTCCATAAGTAGCTGAAAACCATTATGACCGGTCACCAAATAGGAGGTTGTCCCACCATCCTGATAGGGATAGGCGCCCCAGCATCCCAGCGTTGTTAATTTCATAGAATCACCTTCTTTTCTTTTAGGTCTATTATAACAAATCTGCATTGAAAAGTAGCCAAGGCCTCAATTTTCAAGAAAGAGAAGGAAAAACTGCCTCCGCAAGGCGGTGACAGTCTTCTAGATTATTCAAGATTCCTTGGTCAGGATAGGCAAGGTTTCTAGGAGGTTTTGAGCATTAACTTCGATGGTGTCGCCAGTCGCTTTGATTTTGACTTCAACGATGTTTTCGGCTGCCTTTTTTCCAACGGTCACTCGGATTGGCAGACCAATCAGGTCGCTGTCGGAGAATTTAGAGCCGACCCGCTCGTTGCGGTCATCGGTCAGGACTTGGTAGCCAGCTCCTGTCAATTGGCCTTCCAACTGGGCGGTCAGGTCTTGAGCTGCTTGGTCCTTGGTATTGACCGTAATCAGATGGACATCAAATGGAGCCAATTCCTTAGGGAAATTGATGCCCCAGCTAAAGCGATAGGCCCCCTTAGGAGTCTTATTGACAAAGAGGCGGGCGTGCTGCTCGATGACAGCTGAGAGAATCCGGCTGACGCCGATACCGTAACAACCCATGATAATTGGGGTAGAACGGCCATTTTCATCGAGGATATTGGCTCCCATACTTTCTGAGTAGCGGGTTCCTAGTTTAAAGATGTGGCCAATTTCAATTCCGCGGGCGAACTTGAGGGCTCCTTGACCGTCTGGTGAAGGCTCACCTTCCTTGACCTCACGGATATCAACATAATCTTTAGGAGTGAAATCGCGGCCAGGGTTAACACCGGTCAGGTGGTAGCCATCCTCATTGGCCCCGACAACAGCATTAGCAAGGTCTTGCACCTTGCGGTCGGCGATAATGATCACTTCATCTGGTAGACCAACTGGTCCTAGGGAACCAAATTTTGCCCCGAATGTTGCTTTTGCCTGGTCTTCATTGGCCGATTCAAGAAAGTCAGCTCCCAAATAGTTCTTGAGCTTGACATCATTAACCTGGTCATTACCCACCAAGAGGGCAACGACTGGCTGGTCATCTGCCATAAAGAAGAGGGTCTTGATGGTTTGGCCTTCATCGACCTTGAGGAAGGCTGCGACATCGTCAATGGTCTTGCAATCTGGAGTTTGAACCTTGGTTACTTCTTCTTGGGTTGTGACAGCCTGACTAGGCTTGTAGAGGCTGGTAGCCATCTCTAGATTAGCTGCATAGTTGGACTGGTCAGAGTAGGCAATGATGTCTTCTCCAGAAACCAACCAGTTATTAAGCTCATCCTTGATTTGAGCCATGACATCCTCGGGAATTTCCTCTAGCGAATTGATTGATTTATCCAAGACGACCCAGTGATTAATGTCGGTCCGGTCAGGAGTCACTGCCATAAATTCTTGACTATCCTTACCACCCATGGCACCGCCATCACCAATGATGCCCTTGAAATCAAGTCCCGCCCGGGTGAAGATAGCTTCATAGGCCTTGCGGTAGTCTTCATAGGTATCATCCAGGCTGTCGTAGTTAGCATGGAAGCTGTAACCATCCTTCATGATAAATTCCCGCGTCCGCAAAAGACCGTTGCGGGGACGTTTTTCATCACGATACTTGGCCTGAATTTGGTAAAGATTCATGGGCAGTTGCTTGTAGGACTTGACCGAATCTCGAACCAGGGTTGTGAAGGTTTCTTCGTGGGTTGGTCCTAGGATGAACTCGGCCTGGTCACGGTTTTTGAGCTTATAGAGGTCTTCTCCATAAGTATCGTACCGTCCAGATTCCTTCCAAAGATCAGCGGTCAAGAGGGCTGGAGCCAGCATTTCGACTGCTCCAATCTTATCGAATTCTTCTCGCATGATGGTCTTGAATTTTTCGATAACCCGATTGGCCAGAGGCAGGTAGGAATAGACACCGGACGTAACCTGGCGGACGTAGCCAGCCCGAACCATGAGAGCGTGGCTAATAACTTGGGCATCACTTGGCATTTCCCGCAGAGTTGGAATCAACATTTGAGATTGTTTCATGAGTTTTTTCGCCCCGCCAAGAGACAGGGCTTTCCTTTCAACTAGAGTTATGAAGATAGAGGAACTGGTAGATTTATAGGCTCTGAACATTAAAAGAGCTAGGGGACAAGGCAAAATTTTCTGTCTGGACTTGCGACAAGAACGGCCACCGGAGCTTCTTGCAGGGCAAGGTTGGGATAAAGGAGAATAAACAATTTTTCTGAGTTGACAATCAAATGAGCGATTGATGTTTTCCTCCACTTGCTGGCTGAGGGCCTTGCTCCCGTCAACGTTTGATTTTCATTGAATATTAGAAGAAGGCCCGCATGATGTCGTTCCAGGTGACGGCAACCATGAGCACCAACATAATGGCCACACCGACTAGGGTGATATAGGTTTCTGTTTCTTGCTTGAGGGGCTTGCGACGGATGGCCTCGATAATATTGATGAGGATCTTACCGCCATCCAGAGCCGGAATTGGAAAGAGATTGACCACGCCCAGATTCATGGATAGCATGCCCATCAGAAAAAGAACATCCACCAGGCCGGAGTGGGCTGCCTGTCCAACCATCTGATACATGGCCACAGGACCACCCAGTTTATTAAGGCTAAAGTGGAGAATGATATTGCCCACCGCCCGAATCAGTTGGGTCATGGCAGTCAGGGCCAGGTTGAAGCCACCGACCAGCTTGCTCCAAAAATCTGTCTTGAGAGCCTGCTGAACGCCAATCAGGTAGGAGCCATTAGACTTCTTGGGCTTGACCTGAATCTTCTTGACCTGCTTGGATTTGTCCTTGACGGTTAGGCTAATTGAACCATCCTTTTTCAGGCCCTTGGTTGAGCTAGCGACTGCCTGGGTCAGGTCCTCCCAATTCTCAACCTTCTTATCACCGATACTTAAAATCTTATCGCCAGTCTTAAGTCCAGCGGTTTGAGCTGGGCCGCCGTCAGCGACGCGGATGGCATTGGTATTAGGATTGGGGGCACCACCCTGCATGAAAACCATAAGGATGAGGACCAGGGTCCCCAGAATGAAATTATTCATGGGACCAGCAAAGTTGGTAATCATCCGGCCCCAGACACTAGCATTTTGATACTGGACATCCAACGGAGCAATGCGGATTTCGGTTCCATCCTCCTCGACGATAGTGGCATCATGGTCAACCGAGTAAGTCTTGGTTTCATCCAGCACCAGTCCTGTGATTTGCAACTGGTCTTCTAAATCGTAGGCAGTCACATTCATGGGCAGGCTGTCATTATCCAGTTGCTTGTCTGACAGATTAATTCGAGAGACCAGGCCTTGTTCATTCAGGCTTAGGCTGACAGGGGTCCCTATCTTGATTTCAGTCTTGTCATCGCCCCAACCAGCCATTCGAACATAACCACCCAGAGGTAGCATCCGAATGGTGTAGGCCGTACCATCCTTGCCAATATGGGCAAAGATTTTCGGCCCCATCCCGATGGCAAATTCACGCACGAGGATGCCCGATCTTTTGGCAAAATAAAAGTGTCCATATTCATGCACCGTCACGATAATCCCGAAGACGATGATGAAGATAATAATGTTTAAAAGCATTGATAACCTCTAAATGGCGAGGTGGGCCAAGCCCACCCAGTGATTAGACTCTTCGAAAATCAAAATTTATTCTTTTGATACTTTCTTAAACAGTGCGGTTGCAAGCAATCTCCTTACGGAGTTTCATTGCTATTTTTTGAGCCTCGGTCTCAAAAAACCGTTCTTAGCAACAACTGTATTTGTTGCTAAGAATACCACTTTGGCGAAAGTATCACCTTGTCCTTGGATCATTGGTTAAACCAATGCCACTTTTTTCAGGATAGGACCAGATTTGTAAGTTGAAAGTTTTGAAAATCAAAGAACATTAGAATAATCCAAAGAAATGCATGATAGGAAAAACAAAAATCATGCTGTCAAAGCGGTCGAGAATGCCTCCATGTCCTGGAATCAATTTTCCGGAGTCCTTAACACCAAAGTGACGCTTGATGGAACTTTCCACCAGGTCACCAAATTGGGCAAAGGCACTAAAGACGACCACCAAAATCATGGTGACGAGGAAGGACTTGGGACTGTAAACGGTCTTGTCCACCAACATGAAAATGAGGGAGACCACCAGGGCTGAGAGAATTCCTCCCAGGCTCCCTTCAATAGTTTTATTGGGTGAGACCTTGGGCATCAGTTTATTTTGTCCGAATTGGCGACCAATCATATAGGCACCAATATCGGTGGCCCAGACGATAAAAATGGCAAAGAGGACCTTATTGATACTGTCCAGACGAGCATTGACCAGATTTTGGAAACCAAAGCCAATATAGACCGCCGAGGCAATGGGGAAGACCGCATCGTCAAAGGAATAGGTGTCGCTGTTAAAAACTGTTCCGGCCAAAAGCATAAAGCTGATGAGACCAAAACAGGTCCAGCTGGCATCCAAGGGCAGGAAGGTCAGATAGGTCCCCATAGGAACCGTCAGCACAAAGGCTGCCAACATGGCCAGAACTCCTTCAAAGGAAAAGATTTCTAGGTCCTTCATTTTGAAAAGCTCGGAGATCCCAATCATGGCCAAAACTCCGACGAATAATTGAAAGGGAAGGTGGCCCAGCCATAAGAAGGCTAGAAAGATGGCACCAGCAATCCCCCCGTAAATCACACGTTCACGCATACTTGTCTCCTCTTAGACACCACCGAAGCGTCTCTGGCGGTGGTTAAATTCAGCAATGGCTTGGACCAATTCGTCTTCATTGAAATCTGGCCAGAGCACCTTGGTAAAGTAAAATTCGCTATAGGCTGCCTGCCAGGGCAGAAAGTTGCTCAGCCGCAACTCACCGCTGGTCCGAATAATCAAATCTGGATCTCGGTACAAATATGGCAGGTCCTTGGTCATCAAGTGATTGGCTATCAGGTCTTCGTCAATAGCTGTCGGGTCTAACTCCCCATCTTTAACTTCCTGAGCCAGAGCCTGAACTGCTGCGGCTATCTCTGCTCGACCACCATAGTTGAGGGCAAAGTTTAAGACCAGACCAGAATTGTGCTTGGTCTTGGCACAGGCCCGCTCCATAGCATCAAAGGTTGCCTGGGGTAACTTGCTGGCATCTCCGATGACCTGAACTCGGACCTTATTCTTATGGAGCTCAGGCACGTACTTGTCGAAAAACTCAACGGGCAGATTCATGATGAATTTGACCTCATCGGCAGGGCGAGACCAGTTTTCTGTTGAAAAGGCATAGACGGTCAAGACCTTGACCCCCAGATCAGAAGCCTTGATGGTCACCCTTTGCAGGGCATCCATACCAGCCTTGTGGCCCATGACACGTGGTTGCAGGCGTTTCTTGGCCCAGCGACCATTGCCATCCATAATAATCCCAATGTGTTTGGGGATTTTTTCCAGACTCTGCGTCTCTTGATTTTTCTTGAATTTAAATATAGCCATACTCTTAAAATTTTACCATAAATTAAGGCAGATTGCACTTTTAGTTGTGACATATACCAAGCTAACTCATAAGATGACTTCCTAGACTAGAAGCCAGTTATAAGGACCTAAGTAAGCACGGGGACACCCTGTTAATGAGACCTAATTGAATATTTTATATACTCAAAAAGCCCAACCCCAAGAGATTGAGCTTTGTTTATGTCGAAGTCGGGTACAGCCTTGCTAGGCCTAAGCTTTCTAGCTGAATGAGTATCTGAGCTATAAGCTTCGGACGAGATTATTCTTCAATAGCTGTTTCGGCTTGGTCATTATCTTCTTTAGTTTGCTCGCTATCCTTAGCTTGTTCATCAGTTGAGACAGCTGATTCACTAGCTGGTGACGAGATGACCTTCAAGATTGAACGTTGCAAATCAAAGGTCAAATAAACCCCTTCGGCATCAAGAACGATACGGTTATTAGCTTGGTCAACTTCATCAACAGTCGCAATCAGACCACCGATAGTTTCTACTTCTGCACCTTTAACCAGTTTCGTCTGCATTTCATCACGCGCTTGTCTTTGTTTTTTTTGTGTCCGTGAGGACATAAACGTCATTCCTCCAAGAAGAATAAGCAAGATAAAAATACCTGTAAATTGCATAATAAAAGAACCCTCCAATATATCTTTAGAGATAACTATACCAGATTTTAAGGGGGCAGGCAAGAAAACTTGCACAAGGATAGAAAGATAAGGGCAAGGTTGAAAGCTTAGTTTACAAACTTTTATGAAAATTCTTTGACACCGAGTTTGGTAGCCCTAAGGACAAACTATCATGGATAGATCTGAATGGGAACCTGTTGCCCCTTCTTTCTATCATGGATTGGGTGGGATGATATTACCTGTTCGGACAAGTCTTTACTCCCTCAGACTTCAATTTCCTAAGAGTGGCTAAGCCCTATCTTTCTAAGAGTGATTGGCTACCTTACTAGACCAGACAAACTAGTGGTATTGACCAGGTATCTTCTTATCACTAAACAAGCCTATAAAGTCCTTTTAGAGCAGACTATTGTTACCAGTTTGGAGACGACAGGTAGACAGTGTGGCCCGAGTATCTCCAGGCTTCTTTTATGCTATAATAGAAGCACTATGGATAAACTGATTAAAACAATTGCAAGTTCTGGCTCTTTTCGGGCCTATATCTTGGATAGCACGCAAACAGTCAAGACTGCCCAAGAAAAGCATGGCACCCTATCATCATCAACCGTGGCCCTAGGTCGCACCCTGATCGCCAACCAAATCCTGGCTGCCAACCAAAAAGGCCTGGCCAAGGTTACGGTCAAGGTCATTGGTAACAGCTCTTTTGGCCACATTATCTCTGTCGCCGATACGGCTGGCCATGTCAAGGGCTACATCCAAAACCCTGGCGTTGACATTAAGAAGACTGCTACTGGCGAGGTCTTGGTCGGGCCCTTCATGGGGCAGGGGCAATTTGTCTCCATCATTGACTACGGCACCGGTCGTCCTTATACTTCGACAACGCCCCTAGTTTCAGGAGAAATTGGTGAGGATTTCGCCTACTTCTTGACCGAAAGCGAGCAAACACCGTCGGCTGTCGGCCTCAATGTCCTTTTGGATGAAAATGACAAGGTTAAGGTGGCTGGTGGCTTCATGCTCCAAGTCCTTCCTGATGCCAAGGAAGAGGAGATTGCCTGTTTTGAAAAACGCATTCAGGAAATGCCGGCTATCTCTAGCCTCCTAGAGTCCGACAACCACACCCAGGCCCTGATTGAGGCCATCTACGGCGATGAACCCTACAAGATTCTGGCGGAAGAAGACCTTTCCTTTGCCTGTGACTGTAGCAAGGAGCGTTTTCAAGCAGCCCTAGCTAATCTAGCTAAGGAAGAATTGCGGGCCATGAAGGATGAGGACCGTGGTGCGGAGATTACCTGCCAATTCTGCGGCAAGACCTACAACTTTGATGAAAAAGACCTGGAGGACATCATTAATGACCAAGCTTAATTCGGCCTTCATGATTGGGAACGTCGAGATTCCTCACCGCACTGTGCTGGCTCCCATGGCGGGCGTGACCAATTCAGCCTTCCGGACCATTGCCAAGGAATTCGGGGCTGGCCTGGTTGTCATGGAGATGGTTTCTGACAAGGGTATTCTCTACAATAACGAAAAGACCCTCCACATGCTCCATATTGATGAGGGCGAGCACCCTGTTTCCATCCAGCTTTTCGGCAATGACGGTGACAGCCTGGCTCGAGCAGCAGAATTTATTCAGGCTAACACCAAGACGGACTTGGTGGACATCAATATGGGCTGCCCGGTCAACAAGATTGTCAAAAACGAAGCTGGGGCCATGTGGCTCAAGGACCCTGACAAGATTTATCAGGTGGTGAAAACTGTTAAGTCCGTTCTCAATATCCCTCTGACTGTCAAGATGCGGACCGGCTGGGCGGATAACTCTCTGGCTGTCGAAAATGCCCTAGCGGCTGAGGAAGCTGGTGTGGCTGCTCTGGCTATGCACGGCCGGACTCGAGAACAGATGTACACCGGCCACTGCGACCATGAAACCCTAGCCCAGGTGGCACAAGCCATCAAGACCATTCCCTTTATCGGCAATGGCGACATTAAAACCGTGGAAGATGCTAAATTTATGATTGATGAGGTAGGCTGTGATGCGGTTATGATTGGTCGCGGCGCCCTCAACAACCCTTACCTCTTCACCCAAATCAACCATTTCTTTGAAACCGGAGAGGTCTTGCCTGATTTGACCTTCGCTAAGAAATTGGCGATTGCCTACGATCATCTCAGCCGATTGGTTGACCTCAAGGGAGAAAAAATTGCTGTCCGAGAATTTCGTGGCCTGGCTCCTTACTACCTGCGAGGCACTTCAGGTGCTGCCAAAATCCGCGGAGCTGTTGCTCGTGCTGAAACCCTAGACCAGGTCAAGGAAATCTTTGACAGAATTCCAACATAGAGAATACTTGACTGGACCATGTGGGAAGGATAATTATGAAAAGAAGACTACCATTGGCTTTAACGGGGCTCTTATTGGGCTTGACTGCCCTGACCAATTTGATAACAAAATTTGTCAATCGTCCGGTGGGTTACTCACTTCTCTTGCTCTGTCTAGGATTGTGGTTAGTCTTGGCTGGCTATTTCTTACTCAATAAAAAAGACTGTCAAAAACAATTGACCAGCCTCTTAGCTGCCTCGACTTTTCCGACCTATTTCATGGCCATGATGCTCTCGCCCTTGGTCCTTCCCCTGGCAAAGCCTTATCTGCTTAGTATCTGGGCTCTCGGTTTACTGGGTCACCTAACTTTCCTAATTCTTTTTAGCATCCGAGCTAAAAAACAAGCGAGCTGGGAGCAGGTTTATCCAGGTTGGTTCGTTATCTATGTTGGCCCCGCCGCTGCCTCTATAACGGCCAGACTAGTTAGACAGGTCCTTCTGGGGCAGGTGATTTTTTACTTGACCTTCCTAGCCTATCTGATACTGATGCTTGCCTTATTCTATCGGCTAGCTAAATGGCCCTTAAGAGAGCAGGAACTGCCTAATATAGCTATCATGGCGGCCCCAAGTTCTCTGCTGCTCTTAGCCTTTTTGCAGCTCTATCCTAGTGGTCATCCTGCTTTTTTGCTACTATTGCTCTTGCTATCACAGGGATTTTATTGGGGGAGTTTTCTTTATCTTGCTCGTCATCTCAAAACCTGGTTTGTCCCTGGCTTTTCTGCCTTCACCTTCCCCAGTGTCAGCACGGCAACAGCCCTCAAATTGAGTTTAATGAGATTGCAGTTGACAGAAGGCTGGCTAGTAAGCCTGAGTAATTTTGAGATTGGACTAGCCTCACTCATCGTGGCCTATGTCGCCTTGGCCTACCTCTATTATCTTTCTAAATCTAAGGCCTAGATTGGATCTTATATGACGATTTTGCCCCTAGTTTTATTGACCATCTTTTTCCTCGTCCTCCTCGGACTGACCTATTACAGAGAGCCCAGAACCCTATTATTAGGAATTTATTTCGTTTTGGCCCTCCTTTTTCTAGGAGCCACCCTCTTCTATTTGGCTAATCAATTCGACCTGAGAATTCTCAAATTCTTGCTATCCTTAGCCATTTTTCTAGTCATCCTTCCTCTCTTGGCTGGACCAAGCATCCTCATCATCACCCTCTTGGTCAAGGGGATTCAACTGATTAAACGCGAGGGACATGCTCTTAAGAATCTCCTCTCTCTGGGAATTGGCCTGAGTCTGCTAGCCTTCCCCTACCTTTTCCAGATGATTGCCAGCCATTATAAGGAAAATAGTCTGGTCACCGGCCTCTTATCCCTGGTGACGACCATGGTCATCTATCTCATCCTCCTCATCAGTGCCTATACCATCTCTAGCTTTTTAAACCTGATTCACTGGTTCAAGAGGTCCATAGATTATGTTTTAGTGCTAGGAAGTGGCCTCATGGGGGATAAGGTCACCCCCTTGTTAGCCAGTCGCATCAAAAAGGGGATTGAGATTTATCAAAAACACCCTGATTGTCGTCTAATATTGTCTGGAGGTCAAGGCAAGGATGAATTGATTGCCGAAGGTCAGGCCATGGCCAAGTATGCTCTCTCTCAAGGTGTCCCAGAAAAAGACATTATCATTGAAGATAGATCCAAAAATACCAGAGAAAACCTGCGATTTTCCAGCCACTTAATGGCAAATAAGGCCAATCTGGCCATTGTGACCAACTATTATCATCTATTTCGGGCTCTACTGACAGCTCGTGACTTAGGAATTCCTTGTATCGGTTATGGAGCAAAGACCAAATTCTATTTTTCTCTCAATGCCTACATTCGGGAATTCATCGGTTATCTTTATTTCAAGCGTCACCTGCATGGTGGGGTGCTTCTCTTTATTGTCGCCCTTCATCTTGTCCTTATCGGCTGGAGTTTGCTGAGGTAGAAAAAGGAAACTGAAGTTGAAAAGGCCAGCCCAATAAGCAATTGGACTGGCCTTTTAGTTATTACCATACACTATTTACCAAGCTAATAACTACATAGACTAGGCTTATTTATAGAAATTCCACCCTCCATGGTGACAGTTCATTATAGAGAGGAGCCTTACCGAGGGCATCAATAGTTGATTTTTATGATGGACGACCTTCTTTCCTTCTTCAATATAAACTGGGAATAGATTGTTTGGGTCCCATCCTTGGTCGTTCGCCAAAACTTCCCTAACCTTATCGAAAAAGGCGTGCTTGAAGTCAGATGAAATATTAACCTTTGAGATACCATTCTTAACAGCTTCGGCAATCTGTTCATCAGGATTTGAAGAACTGCCATGGAGAACCAGAGGAACATCGACTTGCCCAACAATATCTTTCAGGATGTCAATCCGGATCTCAGGGGTAACATTCTTTGGATAAATACCGTGAGCTGTACCAATACCAAAAGCTAGGGTATCTACTCCTGTTTCTTCAACAAAGCGTTTGGCATCTTCTGGCTTAGTGTAAATACCATTCTTCAGACCATCTTCAACAGCTGTCCCTGTCTGACCCGATTGTCCCTAACTCACCTTCAACGCTAACACCAACTCTATGGCACATTTCAACGGTTTTTCTTGTGATATCTACATTTTCATCCCATGACAGAAGTGAGCCATCAATCATTACTGAACTAAAGCCATTGTGAATTGCTCTAGCAACACTATCCAAGTTATCACCGTGATCTAGGTGAAGGACAAAAGGAACCTTGCTATTTTTAATCCGTTGCAAGACATAGGCGAAGAAGTCATCCTTACAGTAGAAAACTTCAGTAGGGTGGACTTCAATAATGGCAGGGGCATTATCTTCCTCACATTGTTCAATGACAATCCGAGCCAGCTCCAAATTAGAAATGTTATAGGCACCAACAGCAAACTTGTTTTCTTTAGCAATCGCTAGCATTTGTTCCATATTAATTAACATATTAGTTTCCTCCAATTTTTCTTAATTATTCAAAGGTTAGACCGGAAAGGTCTACTTCTTCTTCACTATCATCCAAATCAAAGTCTTCTTCATTTTCATTGCGTCTTTTCTTCAAAAGGACAAGAATAACTGCTGTCAAACAAGAACCAATAAGTAGAGCAATTATAGCTACTAGAGGCTTGGACATAGCTGGAATGACGAAGATACCACCAGAAGGTACTGGACTACCATTATCAAAGGCGTAACTAATGGCTCCAGTAACTCCGCACCCCAGTGAAGTTGCAATGACTGTCCGAATCAAATTATCCATTGTGATTGGGATAACCCCTTCGGAAATCATACATAACCCCATTGGAAAAGCCACCTTAATGGCGTTGACTTCTTGTTTGGAATAGATTGGCTTTTTGACAATCCTTGACAATAGATAAGCGAAAGTAACGCCAATTGGTGGCACCATAGCGGCAAGAACTTTAATGCCTTCAGGACCTGTAATACCATCTAGTAGCAGACCATCGCAGATAAGGTTCGGAACCTTTGAGATTGCACCCCCATAATCCAAACAACCAATAAAACCGATGATAAATCCATAGAGGGCTTTTTGAGATTGATCCAATCCCTTAATAAAGCCTGTTAAAGCAACCGTTGCGACTGTTAAAGGTCCTCCAAGAACGAAGAACATGATTAAACCGCCGATAATGGCAGACAGAGTAGGAATAATCATCATTGGCATGAGAGCTTGAGCCCAATTTGGAACTTTTAAATACTTCTTAATTAAAAGTGCAATATACCCGGAAATGAATCCACCAATAATTCCTCCTAAGAACCCTGCTCCCAAGAATGATGCAATTTGACCCATTAAGAAACCAGGAGCAATACCAGGTCTGTCAGCAATCGAGTACGAAATATAGCCACCAATAAAGGAAGGTAAGAGTCCCATCCCAAAAACACCTAAAGTTGTCATGGCATCAGGAATAGACATCGATTTCAGGCTGTCAACGTTCTGCCCGCCCATCAGATTACCAATTGCGATTAGAAGCCCTGATGCAACAACCAAAGGTAGCATATAAGATATGGCAGTCATCAAGTGGCGTTTTATCTCTTGACCAACTTTCTTCATTATTTTTCCTCCTTATTTCTTACTCCGTAACTTCACCTCTACTTCTTCAAGTAATTGTTTTGGAGCTTTAATAACAACTGAAGTCGGCACTTTAATAGTCGGTAAGTCCTTAAAACGATCGTTACCTGTCGTTTGGATATCGACTGCTAGGATAGCTACATCTGCATTTTTAATTTCATCCTCCACACCTATTGTTCCTTGAATCTCTACATGAATAGTGTGTCCTAAAGACTCAGCGGCACGAATGAGTTTCTGTTTTGCGATATAAGTGTGAGCAATTCCCGAAGTACAAGCAGCTACAGCTACAATTTTCATTCTGTTACCTCCTTTTTTATTTCAAGAGGCTGGGACAAAAGTCCGACCTCAAATATAAAAAGCGAACAAAACTAGTTTTCTGGTAATCAGAATTCTGCTTTGTTCGCTTTTCGCATTTAATTATAGATTTGAAGGGCTTAATAATTAAGATTTTTGAAAATTGAAATCTTTTTGTCCCAAACTCTTCCTTCGATGAAACCTTGTGCAATTTATCAATAAATCCTTCATCCGCTAACAGCATTGCTACCTTTTGCAGTAATTTTAGGTGGAGCGTATTTGAATCTTTATCCCTGACTGCGAAAAGAATTACCGCTGTTACAGGCTCCCCATCAAGGCTTTCCCATTCAATGGGGAGTTTTGATAGGCCAATCGCAATGGTAGTATTACTAACTGCGGGAGATTTACCATGAGGAATAGCAACACCTTGTCCAATCCCTGTCAGACCCTCCGTCTCTCGATAGAGTACATCTTCAATAAAATCCTGCTTATTACTAACATCGCGAGCTTTGTATAATAAGTCAGTCAGCTCCTCAATAACACCTAATTTTGTATTGATTTCAAGTCAAGTGAGATTAAGTCGGGAGTTACTATTTTTGATATATCCATATTATTAGAGCCCATCTTCCATTTCTCCTTTCTCGTTTTATCTTTCTTTACTTGTATCCTACACCCTAATTAGTTTGATGTCACTAACTTCTTTTTCCGATAAATTGCAAGAATAAGTGCAACATTTACTTGAACTCATCCTCTAGAGCTTCACTAGCAGTTCTGTAAGCTAAACATTTTCGTGGTCGGTGATTGATATCATATAAAGCCTTGTTCAAAACCTCATCAGAGATAGCGGCTAAATCTGTTTTCTTTGGGAAATATTCTCTTAGTAAGCCATTTGCGTTTTCATTGCTTCCTCTCTGCCAGGATGAATAGGCGTCCGCAAAGAAAAAGGAAATTCCTAAATTCTCTACCAGAGGATAGCAGGCAAACTCTTTTCCCCTGTCTGAAGTGAAGGTTTTAAGAGCCTCTTTTGGAAATAGCTTACAAAG
>NZ_JMLC01000034.1 GCF_000686605.1 Streptococcus sobrinus DSM 20742 = ATCC 33478
TAGACAAGCTCATATTTTCCTTTACGAACTTGTTGTCTAACTTGCCCACGCTTAACCTCATTGTGAATGGTTTGAGGAGCTTTGGCTAATCGCCTAGCCACTTCACGATGGGAGAGCCCTTCTCGTAACCACCGTTCAATCATTCTACGGTCTGCTAGTGTTAACTGTTTCCCTTTTGGTGTATAATAGTCTTGCATCTCAGAGTCCTTCTAATTGTTGTTGTGGTGATTACAATTATATCTCTCTGAGGTGTTTTTTTATACCCTTGTGCTGGCTAACTTCATTTTAGAACTTTCAAGCTTTACAAAAAGAAGAAGTTTTTAATAAAAAGAGCAAAAACCCTTGTCAAGCCTTGGCATTTCTGTTATTATATTATGGTGCTGTAAAATACAGCCTTAGCTATGATACAAGAGGTTGCGACACGCTCGGCTGCATTGCCACGCAGCGACCTGTCGGTTTTCTTGAGGAGCTAGCCTATTATCGTAAATAGACGAGAGGAGAAAAGATGGCAAACAAAAAAATCCGTATTCGCTTGAAAGCTTACGAACATCGCACACTTGATACTGCGGCAGAAAAAATCGTAGAAACTGCAACCCGTACAGGTGCATCAGTTGCTGGTCCAATTCCATTGCCGACTGAACGCAGTCTTTACACTGTTATTCGCGCGACTCACAAATACAAAGATTCTCGCGAACAATTCGAAATGCGTACTCACAAACGTCTGATTGACATCGTGAATCCTACGCAAAAAACCGTTGATGCTTTGATGAAGTTGGATCTTCCAAGTGGCGTTAACGTTGAAATTAAGCTGTAATCAAGGCGAAAGCAGAAGTGGCGAGTGTTCGAGTAAAATTGAACACGGACTAAACTCTGTGTGGAAAAGAGCGAAATCATCTCGGATCTTGAACCGTCGCTGATTTGTCTATTTTCACTTTGAGTTTGACGTCCTTTGTATCTTGATTTGAGCATAAAAAACGCTCGTTAAAAACTTTTTTGAGCACGAAAAACGCTCATAAAAAACTTTTTAAAAATAAAGTAAAGGAAATATTTTCTCATGACAAAAGGAATCTTAGGGAAAAAAGTGGGAATGACTCAAATCTTCACTGAATCTGGTGAATTTATCCCTGTTACTGTCATCGAAGCGGCTCCAAACGTTGTGCTTCAAGTGAAAACTGTTGAAACAGATGGTTATGAAGCAGTTCAAGTTGGTTTTGACGACAAACGTGAAGTGTTGAGCAACAAACCTGCTCAAGGCCATGTGGCGAAAGCCAACACAGCTCCTAAGCGCTTCATTCGTGAATTCAAAAACATTGAAGGCTTGGAAGTTGGTTCAGAATTAACTGTTGAACAATTCGAAGCTGGAGATGTTGTTGATGTAACTGGTACAACGAAAGGTAAAGGTTTCCAAGGTGCTATCAAGCGTCACGGTCAATCTCGTGGCCCTATGGCACACGGTTCTCGTTATCACCGCCGTCCTGGTTCAATGGGTCCTGTTGCCCCTAACCGTGTTTTCAAAAACAAACACTTGGCTGGACGCATGGGTGGTAACCGTGTAACCATTCAAAACCTTGAAGTTGCACAAGTTATCCCAGAGAAAAACGTTATCTTGATTAAGGGTAACGTACCAGGTGCTAAGAAGTCTCTTATCACTATCAAAACAGCAGTAAAGGCTGCTAAACAATAAGAAAGGAGAAAACAGTTATAATGGCAAACGTAAAACTATTTGACCAAACTGGTAAAGAAGTTAGCACAGTTGAATTGAACGACGCTGTCTTCGGTATCGAACCAAACGAATCTGTAGTATTCGACGTCGTCATCAGCCAACGCGCCAGCCTTCGCCAAGGTACTCACGCGGTTAAAAACCGTTCTGCAGTATCTGGTGGTGGTCGTAAGCCATGGCGCCAAAAAGGAACTGGACGTGCCCGTCAAGGTTCTATCCGCTCGCCACAATGGCGTGGTGGTGGTGTGGTCTTCGGTCCAACTCCACGTTCATACGCTTACAAATTTCCACAAAAAGTTCGTCGCCTTGCTTTGAAATCAGTTCTTTCAGCTAAAGTTGCTGAAGAAAAACTGGTTGCTGTGGACGCTCTTTCATTTGCAGCACCAAAAACTGCTGAATTTGCAAAGGTTCTTAACGCACTTAGCATTGATTCAAAAGTACTTGTTGTTTTGGAAGACGGAAACGAAACTGCTGCTTTGTCAGCTCGTAACCTTCCAAACGTAACTGTTGCGACTGCAACAACTGCAAGTGTTCTTGACATCGTAAATGCAGACAAACTTCTTGTTACTAAAGAAGCTATCTCTACAATCGAGGAGGTTCTTGCATAATGAACTTGTACGACGTAATCAAAAAGCCTGTTATCACTGAAAAGTCAATGCTTGACTTGGAAAACGGAAAATACACATTTGAAGTTGATACACGTGCTCACAAATTGCTCATCAAGCAGGCTATCGAAGCTGCTTTTGATGGTGTCAAGGTTGCTAGTGTTAATACTGTAAATGTTAAGCCAAAACAAAAACGTGTTGGTCGTTATACAGGATTTACAAGTAAAACTAAAAAAGCTATCGTTACTCTTACAGCTGACTCAAAAGCAATTGAGTTGTTCGCAGCTGAAGCTGAATAATCTAAGGAGGAAATAAGGTGGGTATTAAAGTTTTTAAACCAACAACAAATGGCCGTCGCAATATGACTTCTTTGGATTTTGCAGAAATCACTACAAACACTCCTGAGAAATCATTGCTCATTTCTTTGGGCAAGACAGCTGGTCGTAACAACAATGGCCGCATCACTGTTCGCCACCATGGTGGAGGACACAAACGCCATTACCGTATCATCGACTTCAAACGTAACAAAGACGATGTTGAAGCAGTTGTTAAAACAATTGAATACGATCCAAATCGTACTGCTAACATCGCCCTTGTTCACTATACTGATGGTGTGAAGGCCTACATCATTGCCCCTAAGGGTCTTGAAGTTGGCCAACGTATCGTATCTGGACCAGAGGCTGATATCAAGGTTGGTAATGCTTTGCCATTGGCAAACATCCCAGTCGGTACCATCATCCACAACATTGAGTTGAAACCTGGTAAAGGTGGAGAACTTGTTCGCGCGGCTGGAGCTTCCGCTCAAGTACTAGGTCAAGAAGGTAAATACGTTCTCGTTCGTCTTCAATCTGGTGAAGTTCGTATGATTCTTGGAACTTGCCGTGCAACCGTTGGGGTCGTTGGCAACGAACAACAATCATTGGTTAACCTCGGTAAAGCTGGACGTAATCGCTGGAAAGGTGTTCGCCCAACAGTTCGTGGTTCTGTAATGAACCCTAACGATCACCCTCACGGTGGTGGTGAAGGTAAAGCACCTGTCGGACGTAAAGCGCCATCTACTCCTTGGGGTAAACCTGCGCTTGGTCTTAAGACACGTAGCAAGAAGGCTAAATCAGACAAACTTATTGTTCGTCGTCGTAATGAAAAATAAGCATAAGATTAAAAATCCGCCAGCTCGGTAGGATGAGTGAGAGCTGCTCTCGCTTATCCCAGCCGCTGTGGTACTTATTTAAAGGAGAAATTATTAAATGGGACGCAGTCTTAAAAAAGGACCTTTCGTCGATGAGCATTTGATGAAAAAAGTTGAAGCTCAAGCGAACGAAGAAAAGAAAAAAGTTATTAAAACTTGGTCACGTCGTTCAACGATTTTCCCAAGTTTTATCGGTTATACAATCGCTGTTTATGATGGACGTAAACACGTACCAGTTTACATCCAAGAAGACATGGTAGGTCACAAGCTTGGTGAATTTGCACCAACACGTACTTACAAAGGTCACGCAACAGACGACAAGAGAACTCGTTAATAGGAGGAGGACACAATGGCAGAAATTACTTCAGCTAAAGCAATGGCTCGTACAGTGCGTGTTTCACCTCGTAAAACACGTCTTGTTCTTGACCTTATTCGCGGTAAGAACGTTGCCGATGCAATCGCAATCTTGAAATTCACCCCAAACAAAGCTGCTGGTGTGGTTGAAAAAGTTTTGAACTCAGCAATCGCTAACGCAGAAAATAACTTTGGTTTGGAAAAAGCAAACTTGGTCGTATCTGAAACATTTGCAAACGAAGGACCAACCATGAAACGGTTCCGTCCACGTGCCAAAGGTTCAGCTTCACCAATCAACAAACGCACAACCCACGTAACTGTGGTTGTAGCAGAAAAATAAGGAGGTAAAATCGTGGGTCAAAAAGTACATCCAATTGGTATGCGTGTCGGTGTCATTCGTGACTGGGACGCAAAATGGTATGCTGAAAAAGAATACGCAGATTACCTTCATGAAGATTTGGCAATCCGTAAGTTCATCAGCAAGGAATTGGCCGATGCTTCAGTTTCAACTGTTGAAATTGAACGTGCGGTAAACAAGGTCATCGTTTCCCTTCATACTGCTAAACCAGGTATGGTTATCGGTAAAGGTGGCGCAAACGTTGATGCTTTGCGGGCTAAATTAAATAAGTTGACTGGGAAACAAGTCCACATCAATATCGTTGAAATCAAGGCACCAGATTTGGATGCTCATCTGGTTGGCGAAAATATTGCTCGTCAATTGGAACAACGTGTGGCATTCCGTCGCGCACAAAAGCAAGCTATCCAACGCACAATGCGTGCTGGAGCAAAAGGAATCAAGACTCAAGTATCTGGTCGTTTGAACGGTGCTGATATCGCCCGTGCAGAAGGATACTCAGAAGGAACTGTTCCGCTTCACACCCTTCGTGCCGATATTGATTACGCTTGGGAAGAAGCAGACACTACTTACGGAAAACTTGGTGTTAAAGTTTGGATCTATCGTGGTGAAGTGCTTCCAGCTCGTAAGAACACTAAAGGAGGCAAATAACAAATGTTAGTACCTAAACGTGTTAAACACCGTCGCGAATTCCGTGGAAAAATGCGTGGTGAAGCTAAAGGTGGTAAGGAAGTAGTATTCGGCGAATATGGTCTGCAAGCTACAACTAGCCACTGGATCACCAACCGCCAAATCGAAGCTGCCCGTATCGCTATGACGCGTTACATGAAACGTGGTGGTCGAGTTTGGATCAAGATCTTCCCTCACAAATCATACACCGCTAAAGCTATCGGGGTACGTATGGGATCTGGTAAAGGGGCACCTGAAGGTTGGGTTTCACCAGTTAAACGTGGCAAGGTCATGTTTGAAATTGGTGGCGTTCCAGAAGAAGTTGCTCGTGAAGCCCTTCGTCTGGCTAGTCACAAGTTGCCGGTTAAGACTAAATTCGTAAAACGCGAAGCAGAATAAGGAGAAGACATGAAACTTAAAGAAATCAAAGAGTTTGTTGCTGAGCTTCGTGGCTTGTCTCAAGAAGAACTTGCTCAAAAAGAAAGCGAACTCAAAAAAGAACTTTTTGATCTTCGTTTCCAAGCAGCTGCAGGTCAACTTGATCAAACTGCTCGTTTGAACGAAGTCAAAAAACAAATTGCACGCGTGAAAACTGTGCAAGCAGAAATGAAATAATAGATTGGGAAAGGAGTAATTCTAATAATGGAACGTAATCAACGTAAGACCCTTGTTGGACGTGTAGTATCTGACAAGATGGATAAAACAATCACTGTTGTAGTTGAAACAAAGCGTAACCACCCAGTCTATGGTAAACGTATCAACTATTCTAAGAAATACAAAGCACATGATGAAAACAATACCGCTAAAGAAGGCGATATCGTTCGTATCATGGAAACTCGTCCACTTTCAGCTACAAAACATTTCCGTCTTGTAGAAGTTCTGGAAAAGGCTGTTATTATCTAATCAAACTAGAAGGAGACATTTGACATGATTCAACAAGAAAGTCGCTTGAAAGTTGCTGATAATAGCGGTGCTCGTGAAATCTTGACTATCAAAGTTCTTGGTGGTTCAGGACGTAAATTCGCTAACATCGGTGACGTTATCGTTGCCTCTGTCAAGCAAGCTACACCTGGTGCAGCTGTTAAAAAAGGTGACGTTGTTAAAGCTGTTATCGTTCGTACAAAATCTGGTGCTCGTCGTGCTGATGGTTCTTACATCAAGTTCGATGAAAATGCAGCAGTTCTGATCCGTGATGATAAAACTCCTCGTGGAACACGTATCTTTGGCCCAGTAGCACGTGAATTGCGTGAAAATGGCTATATGCGTATCGTATCTTTGGCACCGGAAGTTCTTTAATTTCCAACCTTAGTTACTAGAAAACAAACTTAGTCCCCTGGAATATATCTAGGGTGCCCTATTGGAGAGGGCGTAAGAAATAATAGGAGAAATACTCAATGTTTGTAAAAAAAGGCGACAAGGTTCGCGTTATTGCTGGTAAGGACAAGGGCACTGAAGCTGTAGTCCTCAAGGCTCTTCCAAAAGTAAATAAAGTAGTGGTTGAAGGTGTTGCTATCATGAAGAAACACCAAAAACCAAACAACGAAAACCCTCAAGGGGCAATCGTTGAAGTTGAAGCACCAATCCACGCTTCAAACGTTCAAGTCTTGGACAAGAACGGTGTGGCTGGACGTGTTGGCTACAAGTTTGTTGACGGCAAGAAAGTTCGTTACAACAAAAAATCAGGCGAAGTGCTTGATTAATCACGAAGGAAAGGAGAAAGTAAATAATGGCTAATCGTCTTAAAGAAAAATACACTAATGAAGTAGTTCCTGCCTTGACAGAAAAATTTAACTACTCATCAGTCATGGCCGTTCCAAAAGTTGAGAAAATCGTTCTTAACATGGGTGTTGGTGATGCTGTAAACAATAGTAAGAACTTGGAAAAAGCTGCTGCTGAGTTGGCAATGATTTCCGGTCAAAAACCATTGATTACCAAAGCTAAAAAATCAATCGCCGGTTTCCGCCTTCGTGAAGGGGTAGCAATCGGTGCTAAAGTGACGCTTCGTGGCGAACGCATGTACGAATTTTTGGATAAATTGGTAACTGTTTCACTTCCACGTGTCCGTGACTTCCACGGTGTTCCAACAAGATCATTTGATGGACGTGGTAACTACACTCTTGGTGTTAAAGAACAATTGATCTTTCCAGAAATCAATTTCGATGATGTTGATAAGGTACGTGGTCTCGATATTGTTATCGTTACAACTGCTAATACTGACGAAGAATCACGTGAATTGCTTACAGGCCTTGGTATGCCTTTCGCAAAATAAAATAGGAGGTAAATTTAATGGCTAAAAAATCAATGATTGCTAAGAACCACCGCAAAGCGAAGTTCTCTACGCAAGCTTATACTCGTTGCGAACGTTGTGGACGTCCACATTCTGTTTACCGCAAGTTTAAACTTTGCCGTGTTTGCTTCCGTGAATTGGCTTACAAAGGTCAAATTCCTGGCGTTACCAAAGCTTCTTGGTAAGAAGATGAGACTAAGCCCGCAATGAACAAAAGCAAAATTAGGAAGTTATGGTAGTTTGCTTGCAAACAAGATAAGAATCTATTTTGCACAGTTCATAGGGCAAATTCAAATAGGCTTGTATATAAACTAGCTCGAACTCAAATAAAGCGTGATACAAAGGGCGTTTAGCCCGTGTTCAAATCAGCTTGTTTCAATAAATTAACTAGCAAGTGAGTTTTCAAACTACTAGTAAGGAGAAATAAAAAAATGGTTATGACTGACCCAATTGCAGACTTTCTGACTCGTATTCGTAATGCTAATCAAGCACGCCACGAAGTACTTGAAGTGCCTGCATCAAACATCAAAAAAGGAATTGCTGAAATTCTTAAACGTGAAGGTTTTGTAAAAAACGTTGAAGTCGTTGAAGATGACAAGCAAGGCATTGTTCGTGTTTTCTTGAAATATGGACAAGATGGCCAACGTGTTATCACAGGCTTGAAACGTGTTTCAAAACCTGGTCTTCGTGTTTACGCAAAACGTGAAGAACTTCCAAAGGTCCTTAACGGTCTTGGAATTGCAATCATCTCAACTTCAGAAGGTCTCTTGACTGATAAAGAAGCCCGCCAAAAGAATGTTGGTGGTGAAGTGGTTGCCTACGTTTGGTAAGGACATGATGTGAGAGCCTTAAGCTACCAAAGCAAAAATAGGAAAATTAACGAAGAGTCGCAAGACTCTAGGAAATTTGCTCTTTTTTTGCAAAGGTAGTAGCTCGAATTCGAATGTTCATGAATTACAGGTTTTAGCCCGTGTTCAAATCAGCTTGTCTGATTTAGATTTAACCAAACGCCCCGTGAAAACTAGTCATCCGTCTGGATGGCCTGACAATTTAACAGGAGAAAAATAAAACTATGTCACGTATTGGTAATAAGGTTATCGTGTTGCCTGCTGGTGTTGAAGTTGCCAACAAGGACCACGTTGTAACTGTAAAAGGACCTAAAGGTGAACTCACTCGTGAGTTTGACCGCAATATCGAAATTAAAGTCGAAGGCAATGAAGTTTCTCTTCATCGTCCAAACGACTCTAAAGAAATGAAAACTATCCACGGAACAACTCGTGCTAACCTCAACAACATGGTTGTCGGTGTTTCTGAAGGATTCCAAAAAGAACTTGAAATGCGTGGGGTCGGTTATCGTGCCCAACTTCAAGGTTCTAAACTTGTGCTTTCTGTTGGTAAATCTCACCAAGATGAAGTTGAAGCTCCAAAAGATGTAACATTTGAATTGCCAAGTCCAACTCAAATCCTTGTTAAGGGTATTAACAAAGAAGTTGTTGGTCAAACAGCGGCTTACATCCGTGGACTTCGTTCACCAGAACCTTACAAAGGTAAAGGTATTCGTTACGTTGGTGAATACGTTCGTCGTAAAGAAGGTAAAACAGGTAAATAATAGATGGTGTCAGGTGCAGATTTTCTGTTATCTGTCACTCTAAATTGATGAGAGTTGGCTAAAACTAACTCATCATAGAAATTTAAGAGGTGAAAATTGTGATTTCGAAACCAGATAAAAACAAAATCCGCCAAAAACGCCATCGTCGCGTTCGCGGAAAACTCTCTGGAACTGCTGATCGCCCACGTTTGAACGTTTTCCGTTCTAATACAGGCATCTACGCTCAAGTGATTGATGACGTAGCGGGTGTAACGCTCGCAAGTGCTTCAACTCTTGATAAGGAAGTTTCTAAGGGAACTAAGATAGAACAAGCCGTTGTTGTCGGTAAACTTGTTGCTGAACGCGCAGTAGCTAAAGGTATTTCTGAAGTGGTGTTTGACCGCGGTGGATATCTCTATCACGGACGTGTGAAAGCTTTGGCTGACTCAGCTCGTGAAAACGGATTGAAATTCTAATAGGGAGGACACTAAACATGGCATTTAAAGACAATGCAAATGAATTCGAAGAACGCGTCGTTGCCATTAACCGGGTTTCTAAAACTGTAAAAGGTGGACGTAACTTGCGTTTTGCGGCTCTTGTAGTTGTTGGTGACCGCAATGGTCGTGTAGGCTTCGGTACTGGTAAATCTAAAGAAGTTCCAGAAGCTATTCGCAAAGCAGTAGATGATGCTAAGAAAAACTTGATTGATGTTCCTATGGTCGGTACAACAATTCCTCACGAAGTTTACTCAAACTTTGCCGGGGCCCGTGTATTGTTGAAACCAGCTGTTGAAGGGGCTGGAGTTGCTGCTGGTGGTGCTGTTCGTGCCGTTGTCGAATTGGCTGGTATTGCTGATGTGACTTCTAAATCACTTGGTTCAAATACTCCAATCAACATTGTTCGTGCAACTGTTGAAGGTTTGAAACAACTGAAACGTGCAGAAGAAGTTGCCGCACTTCGTGGCATCTCAGTTTCTGACTTAGGATAAGAAAGGGGATATCATGGCTCAAATTAAAATTACTTTGACTAAGTCTCCTATCGGCCGTAAGCCAGAACAACGTAAAACAGTTGTCGCTCTTGGACTTAGTAAATTACACAGTTCTGTTGTCAGAGAGGACAACTCAGCTGTTCGTGGTATGATCAAGGCAGTTTCTCACTTGGTAACTGTCGAAGACGTAAAATAAAAGATAGTAAGTCGCAAGGTTTTTCTTTGCGACTTCTACTAAATTAAGAGATAATGTATAGGCGAGTTTTTGGGGAGAGTCCTTTTCCCTCCTCAAAGGCGCTAGCATTTTACAAATAAAGGAGAAAATTAGACATGAAACTTCATGAATTGAAACCAGCTGAAGGTTCCCGCAAGACTCGTAACCGTGTTGGTCGTGGTGACTCATCAGGTAACGGTAAAACTGCAGGACGTGGTCAAAAGGGTCAAAAGGCTCGTAGTGGTGGTAAAGTTCGTTTGGGATTTGAAGGTGGACAAACTCCACTCTTCCGTCGTCTGCCAAAACGTGGATTTACCAACATTAACGCTAAAGAATATGCCTTGGTGAACCTTGACCAATTGAATGTCTTTGAAGACGGTACAGAAGTAACCCCAGTTGTCTTGAAGGAAGCTGGAATCGTCCGTGCTGAAAAATCAGGCGTTAAGGTTCTGGGGAACGGTGAACTGACTAAGAAATTGACTGTTAAAGCAGCTAAGTTTTCAAAATCTGCCGAAGCAGCTATCACAGCTAAAGGTGGTTCAATCGAAGTCATCTAATGAGGAGTACTCATTATGTTCTTTAAATTATTAATTGAAGCATTGCGGCTGAAAAATGTAAGGAGAAAAATTTTCTTTACGATTTTTGCTATTCTGGTCTTCCGGATTGGTGCACATATCACGGTGCCAGGTGTTAATGCGACAAGTCTTGAGAATATGAAGGATTTACCTTTCCTGAATATGCTCAATCTGATTAGTGGTAGTGCTATGGGATCATTCTCAATCTTTGCATTGGGGGTTAGTCCATACATTACGGCTTCCATCGTTGTTCAGCTTTTGCAGATGGATATTTATCCACGCTTTGTTGAGTGGAGTAAGCAAGGGGAAGTTGGTCGGCGTAAGCTTAACCAAGCAACCCGCTATATTTCCTTGGTACTGGCCTTCATCCAGTCGGTTTCGATTACGGCAGGATTTAACATCTTGGCTTCATCCAAGCTCTTGGCTAATCCTAGTCCAAAGACCTTTTTGATAGTTGGTTTAATTCTAACTACTGGTACTGTTATTGTGACCTGGTTAGGTGACCAAATTACCGATAAAGGTTTTGGTAACGGAGTTTCTATGATTATCTTCGCGGGTATCATTGCTCAGATTCCTAATGCTGTTAAATCAATCTACAACGAATACTTTGTAAATATTGCGCCGGGCCAACTAACAAATTCATGGATTTATATTGGTCTCCTTGTCTTTGCGGTCTTGGTTATCATCTTTTTTACAACCTTCGTTCAACAAGCTGAATACCAAATTCCGATTCAATATACTAAGTTGGCACAAGGGGCTCCAACCAGCTCTTACCTGCCACTGAAGGTCAATCCTGCCGGGGTTATCCCTGTAATCTTCGCAAGTTCGATTACAGCGGCACCCAGCTCGATTATCACCTTCCTTCAAAGTACCAATGTTAATCTTCCTTGGTTAGATACTTTGCAAGAGCTCTTCTCTTACCAATCCCCAACTGGGATGGCTATCTACGCTGTTCTGATTGCTCTTTTCTCTTTCTTCTATACCTTTGTACAGGTTAATCCAGAGAAAACAGCTGAGAATTTGCAAAAGAATGCAGCTTATATTCCAAGTGTCCGGCCGGGTCGGGAAACAGAGCAGTATTTATCATCGCTCTTGAAGAAGTTAGCCACCATTGGCTCACTCTTTCTAGCTTTTATTGCTTTGATTCCCATCATTGCCCAACAAATGTTTAACCTCTCATCAACCGTTGCTCTCGGGGGTACAAGTTTGCTTATCCTGATTTCAACTGGTATTGAAGGTATGAAACAATTGGAAGGCTACCTCCTGAAGAAGAAATATGTTGGATTTATGAATGCGGAATAGGGAGTAAAACAGGTTTTTATGGCTTAGCCATCAATTTCGTTGTCACACCCAATCAACTACCGCATCAGAGGTAACAATCTTAAAAAAATAGTGGGGCTAGAGTCTTTTGTCTCAGCCTCTTCTATTTTGTTTTTTGATAAGTTTGCTAGTTTAGCAGGCTTATTTAAAAACAAAATTAAGGAGATGACTATGAATCTTTTAATCATGGGCCTGCCAGGTGCTGGTAAGGGAACCCAAGCAGCGAAAATCGTTGAAGAGTTTGGCGTGGCCCATATCTCAACTGGAGATATGTTCCGTGCAGCTATTGCTAACCAAACCGAGCTTGGACTTTTGGCTAAGTCTTACATGGATAAGGGGGACCTGGTTCCAGATGAAGTTACCAATGGGATTGTCAAGGAACGCTTGGCTCAAGATGACATCAAGGAAAAAGGTTTCTTGCTTGATGGTTACCCACGGACCTTGGAACAAGCTCAGGAATTGGATACTATTCTCAAGGAATTGGGCTTGAAGCTGGATGCTATTATCAACATTGAAATCGAATCAAGCAAGCTGGTTGAACGTTTGAGTGGTCGGATTATCAACCGCAAGACGGGGGAAACCTATCACAAGGTCTTCAATCCACCTGCTGATTACAATGAAGAAGACTACTACCAACGTGAAGACGACAAACCTGAAGCTGTTAAACGTCGTTTGGAAGTCAATATTGCTCAGGGTCAACCGATTATCGCCTACTATCGGGAACAAAATCTTGTTCACGATATCCAAGGTGATCAAGATATCGATGATGTCTTCAAAGAGGTCAGCCAAGCGATTTCAGGCTTGAAATAATTTGGCTATCCTACTTGCACAAGTACTTGACTTGTGATATTATAAAATAGTCTGACTTATAATTGTTACCCTTGTGTTCAAGGGAATCTAATCGAAATTTAGGGGGTACTTTTGCGTGGCAAAAGAAGATGTGATTGAAATTGAAGGTAAGGTTGTTGAAACCATGCCTAATGCTATGTTTACAGTTGAGCTTGAAAATGGTCACCAAATTTTGGCGACAGTTTCAGGGAAAATCCGCAAGAATTACATTCGTATTTTGGTTGGAGACCGTGTGACTGTTGAAATGAGCCCATACGACTTAACGCGTGGACGCATCACATACCGCTTTAAATAATCGAAATAATTGGAGGGATTAAGATATGAAGGTAAGACCATCAGTTAAACCAATTTGCGAATACTGTAAAGTTATTCGCCGTAACGGTCGTGTTATGGTTATTTGTCCATCAAATCCAAAACACAAACAACGTCAAGGATAATATAGAAAGGAGAAGATATGGCTCGTATTGCTGGAGTTGATATTCCAAACGATAAACACGTAGTAATTTCATTGACTTATATCTATGGAATTGGATTGGCAACCGCTCAAAAAATCTTGGCTGCTGCAGGTGTTGCAGAAGACATCCGCGTTAAAGATTTAACAACGGATCAAGAAGATGCTATCCGTCGTGAAGTTGATAACATCAAGGTTGAAGGTGACCTTCGTCGTGAAGTGAACATGAACATCAAACGTTTGATGGAAATCGGATCTTATCGTGGAATTCGTCACCGTCGTGGACTTCCTGTTCGCGGACAAAACACAAAAAACAATGCTCGTACTCGTAAAGGTAAAGCCGTTGCGATTGCAGGCAAGAAAAAATAAAATAGGAGGTATATAAATTGGCTAAACCAACACGTAAACGTCGTGTGAAAAAGAACATCGAATCCGGTGTTGCACATATTCACGCTACATTTAACAACACTATTGTTATGATTACAGATGTGCATGGTAACGCTTTGGCCTGGTCATCAGCTGGTGCGCTTGGTTTCAAGGGTTCTCGTAAATCTACACCTTTCGCTGCCCAAATGGCTGCTGAAGCTGCTGCAAAATCTGCCCAAGACCATGGTTTGAAAACAGTCGAAGTTACTGTTAAAGGACCTGGTTCTGGTCGTGAATCAGCTATTCGTGCTCTTGCAGCTGCAGGTCTTGAAGTCACTGCAATTCGTGATGTGACTCCTGTGCCACACAACGGTGCTCGTCCTCCAAAACGTCGTCGTGTATAATCGTAACAAACTTACTAACTGTACACTACATCGTTTCGAGGGAGCATTTAAATGATTGAGTTTGAAAAACCAACAATAACAAAAATTGATGAAAATAAAGATTATGGCAGATTTGTCATCGAACCACTTGAACGTGGTTACGGAACAACTCTAGGTAACTCTCTTCGTCGTGTACTTCTGTCTTCACTTCCAGGTGCAGCGGTAACATCAATTAAGATTGATGGAGTACTTCACGAGTTTGATACAATCCCTGGAGTCCGTGAAGATGTTATGCAAATCATCCTTAACATTAAAGGACTTGCTGTAAAATCTTACGTCGAAGACGAAAAAACAATCGAACTTGATGTTACAGGTCCAGCAGAAGTGACTGCCGGAGACATCCTGACGGATAGTGACATCGAAATTGTAAATCCCGACCACTATCTTTTCACCATTGCTGAAGGACATTCCCTCAAGGCAACTATGACGGTTGCTAAGAATCGTGGTTACGTTCCAGCAGAAGGTAACAAAAACGATAGCGCACCTGTCGGAACTTTGGCAGTAGATTCAATCTACACCCCTGTCAAAAAGGTTAATTATCAGGTTGAACCAGCTCGCGTTGGTAGCAATGCTGGTTTTGATAAATTGACCATTGAAATTATGACGAATGGGACAATCATTCCTGAAGATGCCCTTGGTCTTTCTGCTCGTGTCTTGATTGAACACTTGAATCTCTTTACTGATTTAACTGAAATTGCTAAGACAACTGAAGTTATGAAGGAAGCAGAAAGTGTTTCAAATGACCAAGTCTTGGATCGGACTATCGAAGAAATCGATCTGTCTGTTCGCTCATACAACTGTTTGAAACGTGCAGGAATCAATACTGTATTTGACCTCACTGAAAAAACAGAGCCTGAAATGATGAAAGTTCGCAACTTGGGACGCAAGAGTCTTGAGGAAGTCAAGGTTAAATTGGCTGAACTTGGTCTCGGGCTAAAAAATGATAAATAAAATAAACATAGGAGGATAAGATGGCTTACCGTAAACTAGGACGCACTAGCTCACAACGTAAAGCAGTTCTTCGCGATTTGACTACAGACCTTTTGATCAACGAATCAATCGTGACTACTGAAGCTCGTGCTAAAGAACTTCGCAAAACAGTCGAAAAAATGATTACTCTTGGTAAACGTGGTGATTTGCATGCTCGTCGTCAAGCAGCCGCTTTTGTACGTAACGAAATTGCATCAGAAAGCTATGATGAAGCAACTGATAAATACACATCAACAACCGCTCTTCAAAAACTTTTTGGCGAAATTGCTCCGCGTTATGCAGAACGCAACGGTGGATACACTCGTATTCTGAAAACAGAACCTCGCCGTGGTGATGCTGCTCCAATGGCAATTATTGAACTTGTATAATCATCAATTTTGTTGAGTGTTATGATGATGGATATTCATGATGAGTATCTTAGTCTAGCTCTGGTCTACCGCTGAGGGGGTTCTCTCAGCGGGAACACTCATCATATTTTTTGTAGAAAACAAAGCGTAACGCTTGTTTACGAAATCTTTTTAAAGCTTAGAATGATTTCGCAAGCAGGCGTTTTTTATGACTAGACATCAAAAACACCAGCTTTTGGTAATTTCTAGGAAACCTTTGAGCAAATTTTGATAACTGGTGAAATTTTTAAAAAAATTCTGACAAAGTTGTTGACAATGCAAAGAGTGTTTGCTAGAATAAAGAAGCTGTCCTCGAGAGGGGACAAAGACCTTTGAGAACTGAATAGCGAAAGCAACCAAGACGTGCGGGTTAAGGAATTAACCTGTCAAAAAAGCAATAAATCTGTCAGAGACGGATTGAGTAAAGATTAAATGAGAGTTTGATCCTGGCTCAGGACGAACGCTGGCGGCGTGCCTAATACATGCAAGTGGAACGCATTGGTAACACCGGACTTGCTCCAGTGTTACTAATGAGTCGCGAACGGGTGAGTAACGCGTAGGTAACCTGCCTGATAGCGGGGGATAACTATTGGAAACGATAGCTAATACCGCATAAGAGGAGTTAACTCATGTTA
>NZ_JMLC01000035.1 GCF_000686605.1 Streptococcus sobrinus DSM 20742 = ATCC 33478
GTTAGGAGTGGACGTGTGGTGACACATGGAGCGGACTAATACTAATCGCTCGAGGACTTGACCAAGGTAAGGTTCAGAAGGTATTGACAGTATTGGTTTAGGCTTGATACAATAGATAGGTATTCAATTTTGAGTGAGCACACTCAAGGAGTTAAGTGACGCTAGCCTAGGAGATACACCTGTACCCATGCCGAACACAGCAGTTAAGCCCTAGTACGCCTGAAGTAGTTGGGGGTTGCCCCCTGTTAGATATGGGAGTCGCTTAGCACATAGGGAGTTTAGCTCAGCTGGGAGAGCATCTGCCTTACAAGCAGAGGGTCAGCGGTTCGATCCCGTTAACTCCCATTTTAGCGGGTGTAGTTTAGTGGTAAAACTACAGCCTTCCAAGCTGTTGTCGCGAGTTCGATTCTCGTCACCCGCTTTATAATGAAAATTATAAACCAAACGAGAGTTTGGGCGCATAGCTCAGCTGGTTAGAGCGCACGCCTGATAAGCGTGAGGTCGGTGGTTCGAGTCCACTTGTGCCCATTAGCAACAAGGTCCGTTGGTCAAGGGGTTAAGACACCGCCTTTTCACGGCGGTAACACGGGTTCGAATCCCGTACGGACTATTGTTGGAGGATTACCCAAGTCCGGCTGAAGGGAACGGTCTTGAAAACCGTCAGGTGTGTAAGAGCACGCGTGGGTTCGAATCCCACATCCTCCTTTTGATTAGCGCGGGATGGAGCAGCTAGGTAGCTCGTCGGGCTCATAACCCGAAGGTCGTAGGTTCAAATCCTGCTCCCGCAATACCTATAAAGAGGTTCTTGGCTCGGTAGCTCAGTTGGTAGAGCAATGGATTGAAGCTCCATGTGTCGGCGGTTCGATTCCGTCTCGCGCCATAATTTGATATAATTAAGGAAGGGTAGCGAAGAGGCTAAACGCGGCGGACTGTAAATCCGCTCCTTCGGGTTCGGGGGTTCGAATCCCTCCCCTTCCATCATTACGGGCATAGTTTAAAGGTAGAACTAAGGTCTCCAAAACCTTCAGTGTGGGTTCAATTCCTACTGCCCGTGTTTATGGCGAATGTGGTGAAGTGGTTAACACACCAGATTGTGGCTCTGGCATTCGTGGGTTCGATTCCCATCATTCGCCTATTTTGGGGTATAGCCAAGCGGTAAGGCAAGGGACTTTGACTCCCTCATGCGTTGGTTCGAATCCAGCTACCCCAGTTTTTGATATACTAGCCGGCGTGGCGGAATTGGCAGACGCGCTGGACTCAAAATCCAGTGTCCTCACGGACGTGCCGGTTCGACCCCGGCCGCCGGTATATTAAAAGAATCCCATGATGGGATTCTTTTTTCTTTTCATCGATTTGGTGTTAGGCTTATCAAGCACAGAGCTGATTTATTTTGATCTTTTAGTCCTTATTTGCTGTTGTTTCTTCATTTTTGCTGATTGTTGAGAAATTTTTAAAATATTTTTAAGTATTTTTTTGATAAATTTTCGAATAAGTAGATATAAGGTTCTTTTGGGAGTTTACCTTAAAGTAGTCAAGGCTAATCTATTGCTGTCCAATTTCTTTTATAGTGACATTGATGTCACTACCAAATTTTTCAGAGTCCTATTATAATTTAAGAAAAAATTTAAAGGAGAATTTAGATGGACAAAGAAAAACTCAAGGAAATTTTTAACAAACATTCTGCCTTACCAGAAGAAGTTGAAGAGTTTGATGATGGTATGGTCAAAGAAGTCATTACCGCTGGTTTATTATTTTGTTTGAAAGAGGTATTGGATATGGATGATTCTTCATTTGTAAGTGCATTTAGCCGTGTTGAAAAGACTGTTAGCAAACTAGCTAAAGATTATTATATTAAATTATGGACCTATGATGACTGGAGGCAGGAGGCACGAATTATCCTTTATCAGTTATTGGAGCGATTTCCAGATTTGGCCAATGATGAAGAAAAGTTACGAATCTATTTTAAAACAAAGTTCAGAAGTTATGTCCTTGATAATATTCGCAAGCAGGAAAGTCAAAAACGCGCTTTTGACAGGATGATTTACGAGGAAATTTCTGAATTAGGTCATATGATTCCTAGTCAGCAGATGGACACAGCTGATTATTGTGCCCTTAAGGAAAAGCTAAAGGAACTTAAGCAGAAATTGGCTCCTGAGGATTATGCCAAAATTCTATTGCTGATGCGAGGTGGTGCATTCAAAGGGAGAAGTGCCTTTATCAAGGATATTAAGGTTGAATTCGAAGATTTTGACGAGGACAACTAAGTTCACTTCCTACAAGCCGGCCTTGTTTAGAAGAAAATTAATGGAATGACAGGCTTTAAAGCTTTTACAGAAGATGCATTTTTAGTGATTTCTCGAAGATGAGGTTGGGAAAATTCGGCAAAAAACTTGGTAAATTACAATAAAGTAAAGGAAAACTACTTGACTTGGCTGGTTAGATTTTGGTATGATAATAGCTGGTATTGTTTACCCCATTTCAGAAGCCCCGGAAAGCTTTGGAAATAACTCGTGGACCGGAACATCCACACTGTAAACAAAAACGACTTATAGGAGAAATCATGAATAAAACAACCTACATGGCTAAGCCAGGTGAAGTTGAACGTAAATGGTACGTAGTAGATGCTACTGATGTCCCACTTGGCCGCCTTTCTGCGGTAGTAGCAAGCGTACTTCGTGGTAAAAATAAACCAACCTTTACCCCTCACACTGATACAGGTGACTTTGTTATTGTTATCAATGCTGAAAAAGTTAAATTGACTGGTAAAAAAGCAACTGATAAAATCTACTACACTCACTCAATGTATCCAGGTGGATTGAAGCAAATCTCTGCTGGAGAATTGCGTTCTAAAAATGCCGTTCGCTTGATTGAAAAATCAGTTAAAGGTATGCTTCCACACAATACTCTTGGACGTGCACAAGGTATGAAGTTGAAAGTTTTCGTTGGTAGCGAACATACTCATGCCGCACAACAACCAGAAGTTCTCGATATTTCAGGTCTTATCTAAGAGGAAAGGAGCATAATTAATGGCACAAGCACAATATGCAGGTACTGGCCGTCGTAAAAACGCTGTTGCACGCGTTCGTTTGGTTCCAGGTACTGGTAAAATTACTGTAAACAACAAAGATGTAGAAGAATACATTCCTCACGCAGACCTTCGTCTCGTGATTAACCAACCATTCGCAGTTACTTCAACTGTTGGTTCTTACGACGTTTTCGTTAACGTTAATGGTGGTGGATACGGTGGACAATCAGGTGCAATCCGTCATGGTATTGCCCGTGCGTTGCTCCAAGTTGATCCAGATTTCCGTGATTCACTTAAACGTGCTGGACTTCTTACTCGTGACGCTCGTATGGTTGAACGTAAGAAACCAGGTCTTAAGAAAGCACGTAAAGCTAGCCAGTTCTCAAAACGTTAATCAATCCGATTATATCAACGTTTTCAAATACTTCATGGCTTCGGTCATGGGGTATTTTTTTGCTTCATTTTTTAGAATTCCTATCAAAATTCCCACGTTTTATCTTTGAGGCCAACTGTTTGGAGAGCAGAAAATCTTTTAATAGTTTAGTAGGGACTTACTTATTCTTTGGTCTTATATCCATGAATTCTATCGAAATTCCCAACAAAAAATCTAATAAAAATCTTTGGTAATCCGTAATTTGGGAGTAGGGCTTTTGTGATATAATAATTACATGACTAGAATTTTGGATGATGAAATGATGGAAAGTGAAGAACAGGTCGAGCGAACGCTACGACCTCAAACTTTCAAAGAATATATTGGCCAGGATAAGGTCAAGGATCAGTTGACTATTTTTATTGAGGCAGCTAAGCTACGTGATGAAGCCTTAGATCATGTCCTCCTCTTTGGCCCCCCAGGCTTGGGGAAAACTACTATGGCTTTTGTCATCGCCAATGAGTTGGGGGTCAACCTCAAACAAACTTCCGGTCCAGCTATTGAGAAGGCTGGAGACTTGGTGGCTATTCTCAATGATTTGGAGCCTGGGGATGTTCTCTTTATCGATGAAATTCATCGGATGCCTATGGCTGTTGAAGAAGTGCTCTACAGTGCCATGGAAGATTTCTACATTGACATCATGATTGGGGCTGGCGAAGCCAGTCGCAGTGTCCACCTAGATTTGCCTCCCTTCACTTTAATAGGGGCGACAACTCGAGCAGGGATGCTGTCTAATCCCTTGCGGGCTCGCTTTGGTATCAATGGTCACGTGGAATACTATGAAGCAGCTGACTTGACTGAGATTGTTGAGCGGACGGCTGAGATTTTTGAGGCTGAAATAACCCACGAAGCTGCGATTGAATTGGCTAAACGTAGTCGGGGGACTCCTCGGATTGCCAATCGCTTGCTCAAGCGGGTCCGGGATTATGCCCAGATTATTGGGGATGGTCTAATTGATGATAAGATTGCAGACCAGGCTTTGACCATGTTGGACGTTGATCAAGAAGGTTTAGACTACATCGACCAGAAGATTCTGAAAACCATGATTGAGATGTACGGCGGTGGTCCAGTCGGCCTTGGAACCTTGTCCATCAATATTGCTGAAGAGCGGGAGACAGTTGAGGATATGTACGAGCCCTACCTGATTCAAAAGGGCTTTATTATGCGGACACGCTCGGGTCGAGTGGCAACTGCTAAAGCTTATGAACACCTAGGAATTAATCCTAAAAATGACTAGGCTTTGCCCCTATAGATTTACAATCTCTATGATATAATAGCGCTATGAAAAAAGTTTGTTTTGTTTGTCTTGGAAATATCTGTCGCAGCCCTATGGCAGAATTTGTCATGAAATCAATGGTTGACCCTACTGATATTCATGTTGAAAGTCGGGCCACCTCTTCTTGGGAGCATGGGAACCCTATTCATCAAGGGACTCAGGCTATTTTAAAACAATATGGGGTGCCTTATGATCAGACCAAGTCTTCACAACAGATTTCTCAGGCAGATCTGGATAATTTTGATTTTGTCATTGGGATGGACCAAGAAAACGTGGCAGATTTGCGAGCGCTATTTCCGCAAGCTTCGGCCTCCAAAATTCAACTCTTTATTGAAGGTGGTGTGCCAGATCCTTGGTTTACGGGCGATTTTGAAGAGACCTATCAATTAGTTAGAGAGGGGTGTCGGTCTTGGCTAGAAAGACTAAGGTAAATAGACATAAAAATAATAAGGATTTATTGAAGAGTTATCTTAGCCAACTGACTAGGGAGCGTTTAGAGATAGCCGCAGTTATTATCCTTCTTTTGTGTGCCCTCTCGGTTTTGAAAATACCCTTTGGTTCCCACAAAACTTTGAAGTTTGATAAGGATAAGATTGTTTATGTTGGTCATGTCAAAAATAATAAGATGAATGGCAAGGGGAAGCTGACTTATAAAAATGGAGACCAGTATGAAGGTAACTTTGTCAATGGTCAGTTTGATGGTCAGGGGACTTTTAAAGCCAAGGGAGGCTGGACCTACAAAGGCCAATTTAGCAAAGGGCAGGCTAATGGTAAGGGGACCCTAACGACCGCTGACGGGAAGAAATACAGTGGAAGGTTTAAGCAAGGAATTTATCAAAAATGAGGATTAAGTGGTTTTCTTTTGTCAGGGTAACAGGACTCTTGTTGGTTCTGGTTTACCACTTTTTTAGGAAAGCATTACCTGGCGGATTTATCGGGGTTGATGTCTTTTTTGCCTTCTCAGGTTTTCTGATTACAGCTCTCTTGATTGATGAGTATCACCGGAAAAGAAGTATTGATTTATTGGGCTTTTTCAAGCGGCGTTTCTATCGGATCGTCCCACCAGTTGTGATTATGGTCTTGGTTACCATGCCTTTTACGCTCTTGGTCAGAAATGATTTTATTGCCAGCATTGGTCGGCAAATTGTTGCAGCTTTTGGTTTTATGACTAACTGGTATGAAATTTTCATCGGCAGCAACTACGAAAATCAATTTAATCCCCACCTCTTTCTCCATACTTGGAGTTTAGCGGTTGAAGTTCACTTCTACATTTTCTGGGGGATTCTGGTTTGGTGGTTGTCCAAACGGAAATTAACTGGTGTCAATTTTCGAGGGGCTATCTTTTTAGCTTCAACTGCCCTCTTTTTTTCTGGCTATTTGATAATGTTTATCAGTAGCTTTCTTGTGGATAACGTTTCCTTTAACTATTTCTCGACCTTTAGTCACAGTTTTCCCTTTTATCTGGGGGCAATCTATGCAACCATGTCAGGGGTTGCCGATACGACGAAGCGCTTCAAGAAAAATGTCGAGCGTTGGTCCCTTCGGCGAATATTAGCCCAATTCGTTGGGAGTTTTGCCCTACTCGTCTTGCTAGGCTTTGTTTTGAGCTATGAAGGGCAGTTGACCTATCTCTTTGGCTTCGCTCTTGCCAGCCTCTTTGCCTGCTTGATGATTTATGCAGCTAGAGCCTTGCACGATAAGATTCCTGCTATTGATGAGCCGGTGGTTATCACCTTTTTCTCAGATATCAGTTATGGGATTTATCTTTTCCATTGGCCTTTTTACATCATCTTTTCACAGCTGATGCCAAATTGGTTGGCCAGCTTGCTCACCTTTGTGCTTTCGACAATTTTTGCAGCTCTCTCCTTCTATGCCATCGAACCGATGATTGCTGGAAAAGAGCCTAAGATGTTAGGAATCAAGCTTAATATTGCTCCCTATAAAAAATGGATTGTCAGCTCGGCTGGTGTTTTAGTGCTTGCTAGCTTAATCATCACTGTCACGGCTCCTAAGTTAGGGGAATTTGAATCTGGGGTCCTGGTAGATTCGCTTACTCAGGCTGATACAGCTATGAATTTGACCAACCAAAGGACGGCTGGTGATGCCAATGCTCAGAATAATGTCCTGATTATTGGAGATTCGGTTGCTCTGCGGTCTCAGGATGCTTTTACTAGCAAGATGCCCAATGCTTTAATTGATGCTTCAGTAAGCCGGAGTTTTGATGCGGCTTATGAAACCTTCAAAACCAATATTGATTCCAACACCTTGCCTGAGACCGTGGTCCTAGCTGTTGGGGTCAATTCACCAGATAATTATCAGAGTGATATTCAGCAGTTCTTAGATGCCCTCCCCGATGGTCATCGTCTAGTTCTGGTAACTCCTTATGATTCTCAGGAAGATACTAAGATGTCAGCCGTGCGTGATTATGAGCTCCAGTTAGCCAAGGACAACGATTATATTACCGTGGCAGATTGGTACCAAACTGCCAAGGACAACCCTGATATTTGGGGTGGTACTGATGGTGTTCACTATTCTCAATCAACCAACGGGGCTGATCTCTATGTGCAGACTATCCAGGATGCTGTTGCCCAAGCCTCCAAGAAATCTGCTAAGGGTCAGTAACAAGAATATTACATTTGAAAAACATTAGGAAAATATCGTTGACAGGGTCCTGCTTAGATGATAAGCTGGCCTTTAGCACAAATAATGCTCTTCGAAAATTAAATTTAGCCAACGGACAAGGCGAGTTCATATCATGTATCTGGACTTACCATAAGGACTGCTATGGCAGTTCTTTATGCCCGAAAAAACTGTAGTAATATCGACAGTTTTTACCCTATGTCGCACCGTTCTTTACTGTATGAAGGTATTGTCTGTAGTTCGTTGCGACGCTGGCTGATTTTACCAGTTTTATGAGGGAGCCAGTAATCTCCATAGTGGGTGCTGTTAGACCACACCTCTAGTGGCTGATATCTCTGCTCCTTCCTATTTTTGATTTGCAACGAGTATAAATAGGAGTTAAGATGTCGGAAGAATTTGAATCAGAACAAACTTATAGTCGTCGATCGGCTTCTCGGTCACAGTCACATGCCAAGCCTAAAAAGAAGAAATCTAAAGGGAAGAGAATCTTTTGGAGCCTCTTATTACTTGTCTTAGTTTTGGGGGGAGCAGGAGCGGCCTACCGTTACTGGTCAGGTGATATTAATGGGAGCTACCGGGCAACGACCTTGGAAGAGGAGTCCGTAAAGCAATTGAAAGAATCTAGTTCAGAGAGTTCGGATAGTAGCCACATTGATGCCAGCCAATACATCACCTTTAGAGTAGATGTCACGGTCAAGGATGATAAGGCTACAGCTAAGGAGACCATAACTTTTGATCGCAAGAAGGCTTATGAGCAGTATCGGAATATGTTAGAAGCCCAAATCAAGGATAAACCAGGAGTCACTTTGGAAGACCTTGAACAATACGGAACGCCAACGACTGAAGAGGCATTTTTACAAAAATTCAACGAGGATACCAAGAAGTTAGCCAAGCAATCAGGTCTGACTTATGATGAAGAGGCTGGTACTGCAAAGGCTACTATTTTCGAAGGTAAGGTTAATCGGTGGACACATGGAATCGATATTACCAAGGTATATGGAAATGGTGGTCTGACGGTTGCTGATAGTAAGGCGACTTCAAATCCTTTGGACATCTTTAAAAAAGGGAATTCTCTGCCGTTTGACAAAACCGATTCGGGCTTGAGTCTTAAGGCAGACAAGACTATTCAACTGCGGAAGAATTAGTACTTTTCTGAAGTAATTTGACAGCCTCAAGGGAGAATGTTAAAATTAGCTTAAATAGTTAAAAGGAGATTAGTATGTCACAAGAATCCAATCAAACTTCAATGCCAGGTGGTGTGGTTCCAGGTCAAGCTCCAATGCAGCCTCAGAAGAAAACAAATGTTAAGCTGATTGTTACCATTGTTGTATCAGTTGTAGTTGCTATTGCTTTAATTGCTGGAGGCGGGACTGCCTGGTGGTATATGTCGGGTAATATTGATGGTCATTATCGAGCAACTTCTTTAGAAAAGCAATTTACTAAAAAATTGGAAAAAGATAACTCTGATAGTGAATACAACAAGTACATGACTTTCAAGGTTGACGTTACTGTTAAAGATGATAAGGCTGTTGCAACGGAAAGCCTTACTGTTGATCGTGATGGTATGTATGAGGCTGCTAAGAAAGAGGCTGACAGCTATGGTATGCAGGTTGAAAGTAAGTCTGAATTCAAAAAAGAATTTGACGAAATGATGCAAGAATCTGTTAAAGACGAAGGTGGTAAATACGATGCAGATACTGGGAAGGCGACTATAACTGTCTTTGAAGGGAATGTTAATCGCTGGTCTCGTACCATTACTATTACTAAGGAATTTGATGGTAGTGATTTAGTTTCGAGTGATAAGTCTGATAAAGTTGATCTCTTCAAAAAAGGTAAAGGTTACGATTACAAGAAAACTTCTGACGGTGTAACCTTAGAGGGTAAAGAAAAGGTTAAACTTGATAAAAAATAGGTCAATGAGAAAGTCAGTTCAATAGAGCTGGCTTTCTTCTTTTGGGTTGGATTTTCTTTCAAAGGTGATTGACAGTTATGGCAAAGCATGGTAGGATTAACTTAAATTAATCTAAATAGGAGCTGCTATGTCAGCAGAAGAATTCAATTCAAATTCAGAGAGCGCCCAATCAGAGTCTCTCAATAGTCAGACGGAGCTTGGCTCAGAAGTAAGCAATGATGCTGAGGGAACAGGTCAAAAACCAATACCAGCAGTTCAGGAGCCTGCTTTTTCAACAGATTCTGCTAATCCTCAGGCTTCGCAAAATTTTTCTCAAGAGACTACTCAAGTTGGTCAGACCGTAACCAATCAGCCTCAATCAGCTGAAGTGGTTAGCCAGGAAGGGCTAGTCGCTCAGAATGTGGCTCCTACTCCAATGGCCCCCAATCAGCCCTTTAACAATGCCCAAGCAGTCAATTCAACTGGGGTAGTCGGTCAAACTAACATTCAACAAACCAATGCCATGCCTGGTCAGGTTTATCAAGATCCCAATCTTGTCAATCCACAAATGGCTGCTAATAGCTTTAACCAAGCGGCCTGTGTGCAGACCCCTCAGGCCAAGCCAGGGCGGACTAAGAAGATCATCTGGAGCATCGTCGGTGCTCTAGCTGCGATTTTCTTAATCGTTGGTGGTATTCTTCTTTACCGCCATTTTTCTGGGAATGTTGATGGAACCTATCAGGCTACGACCTTGCAAAGTAGCTTGAAGAAGGACTTGAAGGATAAGGCTTTTGATAAGGGGAAAATTGCTTATTCTAGCTTTACGGATGATGCCAAGGTAGAAACGGTTATCAAGGGCGATGTTGTCAAGGCAACTGTCAGCTACAATGTCAGCTATGATGATTTTTATGATGAAGTGAAGTCTAATTTTTCTTCGACTTACTCTAGCTACAAGAGTAATTTCTCTAACGACGAGTGGAACTATCTGATGAACACCCTCATTAAATCTTCAGACCTTGATGAGAAAGGTTTCACTAAAGCCTTTTCCAGCGAAGTTGAGAATGGTGGTTTAAGCTATGATTCTGATAAAAAGCAGGTGTCTGGCACCTTATTTGAAGGCAAGGTCAACCGCGTCAGCGGTAAGATTGAAATTACTAAGGTAAATTCTGACAGCAAGTTGGTTAACTTTGAAAAGGGAGAAAAAAATTTCCTATAAGAAGACCTCTGATGGTTTGACCCTCAAGGACAATAATGAACACACCATTAACTTAACAACTGAATAAAGGCTTAGGAATCTCAAGTTAGCTTTGGGATTCTTTTCTGTAGCTCTTAAGGAAGCGAACCAGAATGGCGAAGCTGAATTTAGAGCTATTGATGCAGTTTGAGTATAGCGGATACTACAAACCGAAGAAAGTCCTGAAAGGTTGCCAGATATTCTGACAATTGTGTTATAATGTTCCAAAGACTATCAAGGAGAGGACAAGACCATGACCCTAATTTATCAATCAACCAGAGATGCACAGAATCAGGTAACCGCTAGCCAGGCTATTTTGCAAGGTCTAGCCAGCGATGGAGGCCTCTTTACTCCATTGACCCTGCCTGAGGTTGACCTTGATTTCGACCAGCTCAAGGATGCTTCCTATCAAGAGGTGGCAAAATTGGTGCTGTCTGCCTTTTTGGATGACTTTACAGAAGCTGAACTGGATGCTTGTATTAGCAAGGCTTATGATAGCAAGTTTGATACGCCTAAGATTGCACCTTTAGTTAAGTTGGGGAATCAATATAATTTGGAGCTCTTCCATGGCTCAACCATTGCCTTTAAGGATATGGCCCTGTCCATTCTGCCCCACCTTTTGACGACTTCGGCTAAGAAGCAAGGGGTCGATAATAAGATCGTTATTTTGACTGCGACATCTGGGGATACCGGTAAGGCGGCTATGGCTGGCTTTGCGGATGTGTCCGGAACTGAAATTATTGTCTTCTATCCTAAGGGCGGTGTCAGCAAGATTCAAGAATTGCAGATGACGACGCAAAAAGGTAGCAACACCCACGTCGTAGCTATCGAAGGTAACTTCGACGATGCCCAAACCGATGTTAAGCGGATGTTCAACGACAAGGAGCTAGGGCAAAAATTGCTGGCCCACAAGATGCAGCTGTCCTCTGCCAACTCCATGAATATTGGTCGTCTGGTTCCTCAGATTGTTTATTATGTTTATGCCTATGCCCAATTAGTTAAGTCTGGCGACATTGAAAATGGTCAAAAGATTAATGTGACGGTCCCAACGGGGAACTTTGGGAACATTTTGGCGGCCTATTATGCTAAGGAAATCGGTCTTCCTATTGCCAAGCTCATCTGTGCTTCCAATGAAAACAAGGTCTTGACGGACTTCTTTGCAACCAAAGTTTATGACAAGAAGCGGGACTTCAAGGTAACCTCTAGTCCATCTATGGATATTTTAGTTTCTTCCAATCTGGAACGCCTGATTTTCCACCTGATGGGAAATGATGCTACTAAAACGAAGGCTCTGATGGAGAACTTGGTTGCGACTGGTGAATACAAGTTAGAGGCTCTTCGTCCAGAGATTTTGGCGAATTTTGTAGCTGGTTTTGCTACTGAAGAAGAAACGTCTGCTGAAATCAAACGGGTTTACCAAGAGGCTAACTACATTGAAGATCCACATACGGCGGTAGCTTCTGCGGTCTATCATGCCTATAGGGAAGAAACTGGTGACCAAAGACCAGTTGTCATTGCCTCAACAGCTAGTTCCTATAAATTCCCGCGAGTGGCGGTATCGGCTGTCAGCGGTCAGGACTCTGGGGATGACTTCAAGGCAGTCGAGGAACTCCATAACTTGTCAGGAGTTGCCATTCCTCAGGCAGTCGCAGGCCTAGAAAAAGCAGAAGTTCGTCATAAAACGGTTGTTGCAACTGCTGATATGCAAAAGGCGGTTGAAGATTATCTAGGAGTATAGAAAAAAGCCCTTGGGCTTTTTTGTTTATAATATAATATGATGACATTTAAAAAGAAGATTATGGCACTTGCCCTCCCAGCTATGATAGAGAATTTTCTGCAGATGCTGATGGGTTTTGTCGACAATTTTTTAGTGGCTCAGGTTGGGATTGTTGCCGTTTCTGGCGTCTCCGTAGCCAATAATATTATGGCTATCTATCAGGCTCTCATGATTGCTTTGGGGAGTGCAGTCGCCAGCCTTATCGCCAAGAAATTAGGGCAAAAAGATGAAAAGGCAGTTCAACAGACTAGTTGGGACTCCCTTTTATTGACGGCTGTCTTAACCTTTTGTCTGGGCCTTTATTCAATCTTTGCAGGCCCTGCAACCTTGTCTCTTTTGGGAACGCAAAAAGATGTTGCTCAGACTGGCGGAAGCTATCTTGCTATCGTTGGCGGTGGAGTTGTTTTTCTAGGATTGATGACAGTTCTCGGTAACATCCTACGGGCTCAGGGGCGGCCAAAAATTTCCATGTATGTTAGTCTTTTTTCCAATTTTTTAAATGCCCTCCTGTCGGCCCTAGCCGTCTTTGTCTGTCACTGGGGAGTCCTAGGTGTTGCCTGGGGAACGGTAATTTCCCGTTTAGTGGGAAGTCTGATTCTTTGGAAGTCCTCTAAACTCCATCTTAAGGACCTCGTCAAGAGTCGCCTAAGAAACAAAGAACTCATCAATTTGGCCCTACCTGCTTCGGGTGAAAGGCTGATGATGCGGGCGGGTGATGTCATCATTGTCAGTTTGATTGTTGGTCTAGGAACCAAGGCGGTTGCCGGGAATGCCATCGGTGAGACTTTGACTCAATTTGATTATATGCCAGGAATGGGCGTGGCGACGGCAACGGTTATTTTGGTTGCCCATAGTTTAGGACAAAAGGACTATCAAGCGCTCAGGAAAATTGTTCGTGAGACCTACTGGGCAGCCAGCTTGCTCATGCTGGCTGTTGGGGGCTTAGTCTTCCTTCTGGGTGAGCAGTTATCAAGTCTTTTTACTAGTAATGCTAGTGTTATTGTCTATAGTAGTATTGTTATATTTTACGCTTTTATCGGTAGTCTAATGACGTCGGGGACCCTGATTTATACAGCAGTCTGGCAGGGACTTGGTCAGGCTAAACTGCCTTTCTATGCAACAAGCCTAGGAATGTGGATTATCAGACTTGGCCTCGGCTACCTACTCGTGGTTATAATGGGTTACGGCCTGGCCGCAGTTTGGATTGCTACCCTTGCTGATAATGCTTTTCGCTTTGCTTTTCTCTACCTTTGTTATAAACGTGTAATTTTTTTGAATGATTAAGTATCTTTGCTCTGCCTCGTCAAAGTTGACAGCGTTTTCTCTTAGCTATAAAATGACTCTTATAGTGGTTGTTAGGCGAATTTGAAAGTATTTTTGGATACTGGTTTAGCCTGGTAAAAATGAAAGGAGTACCATTATGACAAATGAAAATCGAGTTGCAGTTGTAACAGGTGGCGGTCAAGGAATTGGTAAAGGAATAGTTGAACAACTTTGCCGAGATGGCTATGCGGTTGTTCTTGCTGATTTAAACGAGACTACTGCAAAAGCAACAGCAGATGAATTGGTAGCAAAAGGCTTTAAAGTAAGTTTTGTTGTAGGTGATGTTTCTAAAAAAGAAGCTCATGTTAAGTTTGTTGAAAAGGCAGTTGCTGAGTTTGGACGCTTAGATACCTATATCAATAATGCCGGTATTGCGCAAATTAAAACCTTACAAGAGGAAACACCAGAAGACTTTGAGCAAATCTTTAAAATCAATGTTTTTGGTACACTGTTTGGTATTCAGGCTGCAACTGAACAATTCCGTGAACAAGATGACGGAGAAAAGATTCGGAAAATTATTAACGCCTCAAGTATTGCAGGCCATGTTGCCTTTGATCTTTTAGGTGCCTACTCATCAACCAAATTTGCAGTTCGAGGATTAACTCAGGCAGCCGCAAAAGAATTGGGACACGAACATATTACTGTTAATGCTTATTGCCCAGGAATTGTGGGAACGAGTATGTGGGACTTGATTGATGAAAAAATGGTCGAACTTAAAGGGGGACAAAAAGGTCAATACTTAGAACAATACTCTAAGATGATTACCATGGAACGTGTACAGACTCCGGCTGATGTTGCCGACTATGTCTCTTACTTGGCCTCACCTAAATCTGACTATATGACTGGTCAAGCTGTTCAAATAGATGGAGGAATTCAATTTATTTAGCCAAACTTCGATTAAATAGCTACTAGGGAGCATTTTTAAGAGCTCCTTTTTAGTATAAAAATGAGAGTGACGGTTACTTGTTTTACAAAAAGATCAAATTTCAAGTCCAAGTTAGCCTTTTTGTAAAAACTCTCCAGGAGATTTGTAATCCAGTATTTTCTTTGGATAGTTGTTTATCCAGTTTTCAATGACTGCGACTTCTTGTGGGGTCGCATTTTTGCTTCCCTTGGGTAACCCAGGTGTCCGTGGTGAATCCAATAACAGATAGTTGAGATGGGAACATGGATACCTTTTGCCTTGACGTCCATTTCCGGAGGGTATTTCTGTTTGATGTAGTGGACAATCTTTTCCTTAAGCTCTTTAGTTAGGGAGTATTCCTTAACAGAGCGCTTGCGGCCGGTTTCATAGACTTCTTGCGCAAAGTCAGCTGAATAGACAAGCTCATATTTTCCTTTACGAACTTGTTGTCTAACTTGCCCACGCTTAACCTCATTGTGAATGGTTTGAGGAGCTTTGGCTAATCGCCTAGCCACTTCACGATGGGAGAGCCCTTCTCGTAACCACCGTTCAATCATTCTACGGTCTGCTAGTGTTAACTGTTTCCCTTTTGGTGTATAATAGTCTTGCATCTCAGAGTCCTTCTAATTGTTGTTGTGGTGATTACAATTATATCTCTCTGAGGTGTTTTTTTATACCCTTGTGCTGGCTAACTTCATTTTAGAACTTTCAAGCTTTACAAAAAGAAGAAGTTTTTAATAAAAAGAGCAAAAACCCTTGTCAAGCCTTGGCATTTCTGTTATTATATTATGGTGCTGTAAAATACAGCCTTAGCTATGATACAAGAG
>NZ_JMLC01000036.1 GCF_000686605.1 Streptococcus sobrinus DSM 20742 = ATCC 33478
GCAAAAACACGTTGCAGGGTGTCGTGAGATGGAATACCGTTTTCCAAGGTAAGTACACTACGTAAGGAAGTTTCATAGATATTTCCAAAATCCTCTATTTCTTCCCAGAATTCTGCACCTGAAAGGCGGGCAAAGAAGATGAGCAGCACAATATCAGCCAAGCTATGCTTGATCTTCCAATTGTCACGCTCATCACGGACAGTGATAAGAAATTCTATAATCTCAGACATAAAGACACCTCCTAAGTCTATTATAACTCCGGAGGTGGACTCTTTTTTATGAATCTATTATCTGAAAACGTTATTTTCTTCATGCGTTTGTCGTGGTTTCTCTCTTTTTTCAGCCAACCTTTGATTAATCCTTCCTAGGCGTCGAGTTAAAAAGAAGTAAACGATTGTCCAAATAATGAGATAGGAAACCATAAAATTTCCCAGTAACTCAAAAGAAAGAATCGGCCAGTAATAGTGGTTCAAATTATTCATCAGGCAGACAAGAGCATATACTAGGAAAAAATGCAGAATCAGTCGAAAGAAAAAGGGGGGCCTTTCTAACTCAAAAATCATGGAAATAATACCGATAAGACCGCTAACCCAGATAACATTAGTAATTTGCGGGACCGTCTGACTTTGTGTTCCTTCCAACCACAAGGTAGCCACAAAACTCAGACTGCCAAAACCAATGCCAATCAAGAAATACCAAACTAATTTTCTGAAATTTATTTTCACAGTAATCACACTTTCTCTTACAAGCCCAGGCGTTTTTCTAAATTCACCAAATAGCGGCGACTAACATCCAGTTTGCGTTTGCCTGTCAGGATAGCCAGCATATTGCCCGAAAAGCTGGCTTCAAGGGCTTCAAGATGGTTGATATTGAGCAGGGCGTGCTTGGATACCTGGACAAAATCGGGATTGTTCAGCCGCTGTGAAAATTTGTAGAGGCGGTCATTGGTCAAAATGCGCCCCTTGCTAGTCTCCAAAATTAGGCTATCGCCTTCAACATCAGCATAAATCAAGTCATCCACCTTGAGCATTTCAATGCGATCACTGGTTTTGATGGGAAGGACTGTCACCTCGCTCTGGTCGTAAGCTCCTAGATAATCTAGTATTTCCTGAACTTCCTTGGTCTTTTTTTGACTTTGAACCAGAACCTGCACCTCGTCTAACTTCAGGTTCTCCTTTTCTTCAAAGTAGTACTGCATAGACTAACTCCTCGTTTTTCTCTATCTTAACCTTTTTGACCAGCTTATGCAATTGTCAATTGGACCAAAGGATAGCAAGAGCTATGCAAACTTTCCCTAAAAGAGTTTCTAAAGACCTTTACGTCAGAATAGAGAAAAAGAGTTTGCCTGTTATCCACTAGCGGAAAAAACTTGGTAGTGATTTTTACTTTATGGATGCTTATTCTTCTTGGCAAAGAGAAAGCAAGGAAAATGCCAATGGCTTACTGAAGAAATAATTTCCTAAGAAGACAAATCTAGTGGCCATTAACGATCGAACCTGAGTAAAGGCTTTAGATGCTATTAATCACCGACCACGTAAATGTTTAGGTGACAAAACAGCGTTTGAAGTACTTAGAAATGAGTTGTAACACAAGTTGTACTTATTCTTGCAAGTTATCATTAAAAAATCCTCTTGGTTAATAAGTTCATATTGTGCAGATATAATTAAAACATTATCCAAATCAAAAGCAGAGTTTTTTCTAGTTACTTGTTCAACTAAGTCTTTTAATCTTCTTTCTTTCCAACCTCCCTGAAATCCAACTAAGCGGATTTCAGGGAGGTTTTGCCTATTCTTAGGAAACATCTTGGACAACACGGCTAACTTGAAAGACTGATAGTTGGCAAGCCCTATAGGTAGCAAGCAAGTCATCCAGCGTCGAAAAAAGTGCACCAATGGCGGATTTTCGGGGAGGAAAGGGATTTTTTTTGAAATCGTATTTAAAACTTCCCTTGTTAATTGTGGCTGCGCTCCTCCAGTCACATATTTTTTAAACTATAACTTTTTAAAGAAGAATATAAAAATAATTTATTTATACTAGAATGTTCATCTACATTAACTACAACTACCATAGAATTTCCTGTTATCTAAACAGGAGCTTTCACATAACTTGGCGTTCCCGTATTTTCACCTCTCGCCGAAATCGTCACTTGGTCTACTTCGTGATTTGATTGATGATAATACCCAATATAGCCATTCGCGCCAAATACAGGTATTCCACTAGCACCAAATCAGATTGTGAGATAGTCACTGGTTGGTACATTTTAGCAATATCGCTTAATTTCTTTTTTCCCCATTCATTATCAAATTCTTTAAAACGAATTTTCGGAATTTTTTGTTTTGTCATCTCTTCTACCTATATTCTATCTTTCTTAAAATCCCAATAATGTCTAAAATGTTCTGAACAGCCATTTTCATCAAATATTTGGAAGAATAGCTCCCTCATTTCTTCCTTTGTTTCTTTATATGTTTCAGCTGATAAATCATCAATCGAATGAGAGTTTACATTAAAGAGTTTCAAATACTGACTATTATCATGATAAAACTTATCTTGGTTCAGAGAGTTAAATTTTATATAAGTCTCTATGATACGCCTCATTGTATTAAGCATAGAATTTTTTAAATCACTCTCATATAAACCTTTTAGTTCAAACCAAAGTGCTTCATAACTAGTTTTAAAGTCTTCTTTTTCAGAAGTAATATGAATAAACTCACCATTTTCAATTCTATAAAAGTGATTTTTGTCATATTTTGTTCTACCTCTTTCATCTTTAAAATTGCCACGTGGTTGCACATTCAAATAAAAATGGACATTGTGGGTAAGTATAACCATGATATCTTCATTGATATCAAATTTATTTCTATCTTTGCTTTGATAAAGGTTTTGAAGTTGAGTAATAATTAAATACTGCATCGTATCATCATTAGAACTCATTGGGTCATCAAAAACTATCAACTTTGGTTTCCTAGATTGATTTTCAGTTACTTCTTCTAACTTTTCTATAAAGTAGAAGAAAGCAATGATGTTTTTCTCACCCGTTGATAATTTTTTTACACTCCTTATAGTGTTACCTTGTTTGATTCTATAATATCCCGAATTCTCTCCTTCACAAAAATCCAATTCCCACTGTACTCTCAAGCGTAATTTTCTATTGATACGTTCGACCGCTTGTTTCTCAGCTTTAGGTTTTAAACTCTCTATTTTTAGACTTAATTCCCCAATTTCCTTTCTACACAATTTTTGTCTTTCTCTTTCTTCTTCAAATTCTCTCTGTCTGCCATTAAAATATTTCTCGTAAGTTTCCAATTTCGTCTTTTCAATATCAAATTGGAATTTATCACAGAGAATTTTAATTTCATGAAACCTTAGTTTATTTCTAGCCTCTGTCTTTTGATTTTTCAAATCATTAGAGAACTCATTATTTTGTTGAATTAACTCATTTAAAGTTTCATAAGAAATTTCATCAGGAACGTCCATAGTTATCTGTGGACTTACATCAAAAAGATTTTTTTCCTTATTATCTAACTCTTTAAATAATCTCTCAAGAAACTCCTTGTATTCTTTCTTTTGAAGATTGATATTTTCAATTTTATTAGATGCTTCATCTTTTAAGTGTGGATAAAAGTCTTCCGGCTTTATATTTAAACCCACTTGCGACTCTATTAAGCTAGAGATATTCTCCTTCCCTTTAGATATTCTAGATTTTAATTCTTTTACCTCATCTGCTGAAAAGTATGATTCCAACTCCTCAAATGTTTCTTTGGTAACTATATTGCCACAAAAAGCGCATACGTCACCAACCGAATGGATGTCAAGTCCCTCTTGGGCAAAGTTCCGTTTGGATTCAGAATTTAATCTGTTGATTTTTACTCGTTCTTTCACTTTGCTTGTCAAAATTTCATTAACAGCTTCTACATATTTTTCAAAATTAATTTTACTTGAAGGGATTTCTTGTATAGTCCTTGTTTTTTCACCAAGAACATCCGTAAGCTCTTTAATTTCAATTTTCTGTAATTCCTTTGCTTCTTTAATTTCGCTTTTAAAATTATTTTTATTATACTTACGTGCATTCAAAACGAGCTGTGGATTATTAAATTCAGATAGTTGCTTAGCGGACTTTCTATAAAAGTTATTAATTTTAGTCTCTTGCTCATTAAAATCTTTTTTAGCTTTTTCCTTCTTAGAAAAAATATTCTCTTGAGTAATATCAGTAGGTTCAATCAACTCTTTTACAATCAGCTGATATTCTTGTTCCTTTAATTCACGCTCGTTTTCTAATCTTTTTATCTCTTTCTCATTTTCTCCAGCATTCACAGCCAGTGAAAAAGCATCTAAATTTTCATTTTCTCCAATTAAATCTTCGAATCCCTTAAAAACGTGAATATCGAACTCCACAGATTTCTGTGCTTCAATAGCACTACTTAGTGTGGACTTCCCTGAACCATTTCTAGCGAATATAAAATTTTTACTTTTTAATTCTAATTCTGAACTTTTGAATAATGGTGTTGAAGAACCAGAAAAAATAATTTTTGTTAAATCAATCTTAGTTTCCGTCATCTTATAATAATCTCCTTTACAGTAACCTATGGTTAAAATTATTAGTTTTTATTGTTCCACCTCCCTACTATTGTACCAACACTTCCCCTATATCAATCAAACTCAATCTCCTCTGTTAATTTATTATAGAGTTCCACTTGATTTTCAACTTGTAGTTGATTGACTAACCAGCCTCTGAGGGATGCTTGATTGACAAACTCATCAATACGATTGACTCCATTTAGTTCTTTGAGCGTAACAACGATTCCGAAACGCACTCCTTTTCCATCACGCTTTTGTAAACGCTCAATCGTTTTTACGCTCATTCCCCACATAGGATTGTCCTCATTAAAAATATTTTTAGGCTTCTTTCGAGAGGTAAAGCTTTCTCCAATATGCTTGATATTATCCCATTTACGAAATAGTCTCCGAGCGTCTTGTTCTTTTACATACCCCGGAGCATCCTCAAAGTGCTGCCTATCCTTATTAATTGGCTCTATCCCATCTTTTTTTAACCGCCCGAATACTAAATTTAATTCTGTATTTGTATAATCTACTCCCTGATTACGGCTACAGTTTGGGAAATAGCAAAGCGTTGCCTTAGCAACATAGGGATACTTTCCTTTGGCAATGGGAACAGGAAATTGATAGTTATAAGACTCATATTCTTCAGAAATATCTGACACGATGAATTTAATTTCATCGTCAGGTGTGTTAAGTATATCTTCAATTCTTATAGGTACAATACCATTTCCTATCAAAGACATTTCCTCAAACGTTTTAATATCATTCCACCCAATGGCTGAATCAACTAGCAAAGCTTTGGCTTCTTCACGACTGAGTCCCATGATATAAATTAGATAGGCTAACTTTCTAGTAACCAGTGGCGCAGCAAAACTCGTTCCCGATACTTGTCCTAAGCCAAAGGGTTCACAAACATTGAGATAACGACCCTTACCGCCACCATAATAAGCAATATCTGGTTTAACAAAAAAAGATAACACCACTCCTTCACGGGAATAGGATGCTGGTTGATTATCAAAATCAACCGAGTTGACAATCAGAGAGTTTAAAGAATCTGCAGGTGCACCAATCTTTTTTCGCCTATCATTATCCACTCTTGCATTGGTACCTGCAATTACAAAAATAATATCGTATTCAAATTGAATCTCGTCTAAAGTAGCTGCTTCTGCAGATATAAAATTTTCTCTTACTTCTTCATTGGAACCAAGAGATAAATTCCAAACTTTAATATCTGGATTTTGAGAGACAATTGATTTTATCTGTTTGATAATTGCAAAAGAGTTGAACCCACTATGCAAGGCAACACCAAAATGTCTAACCTGAAATCTGCCACAGCCATCAGCCAAATGAGGATTGAGGTTTGGAGCGTCTACAATAAGAGAGCTAACGGCTGTCCCGTGCTGATAATCTGCTGTTTCTTTTCTAATATCACTTGATATTAAATCGTGATATTCTACCCATTCACCAAAGTAGACTTCTTTTTCAAATAATGTATCAATTACTCCGACAACAGGCTCATTAATCGGTTGCGGAATCACTGTGTCTACTTGATTTGAAACAGTATGAAAATCATCTGGCGATAAACTTGCAAAATCCTCAACAGCCATAGAAACTAGGTAAGGGATATTTGCTAATACTAGCTCGACATGACGTTCATCTAACAATACAGTTGTTTCGTCTAACATATTTGCTTTAGACAGATCAATACCAACACCTTTTAAAACATCTTGGATATCTTTATTCGTATCAAAGAAAGTCACAATCGAACTTTTCAAGTCCTGCTGTGCTATTTCTTCAACTCCGAAATGATCTATAAAACAGCTATCTCTTAGATATTGTTTAAAAGTTGTCTTCGAAAAATCATAATGGCTAACATCCAATTTATCAAATGTATTAGGATTCTTAAATGCAGCAGAGTCTAGTGTGCTATTCTGAAATGAGCGTTCAAATAAATTGGTTACCTGTTCTGAAAGACGAATAGTTTTACTTAGGTTCTTCCTAGTAATATAGTGTGTAACAATATGCTTGGATTTTTCATCATTAAATTTTGCTCCGACGATCGTTTCATTTGGTACTAACCCTCTATTGCCCAATAAATATCCTCCGATTCTATTGCTTTTTGCTACGATACGATTATAGTAGACCGTGATTAAAACTCCATCAATTATTTTTTTATCCTGCCAAAATTCCTGAACAGTTAATAAAGATTGATGGATTTGTTTTAATTTTGCTAGAGAAACAACTGAATTCTTAGGAATAGTAATAGGACCCATACCTACCTTACGTTTTCTTGGTGCAAAGCGATTTCCTCTTAGTGTTAGAATGTTATTCATTCGCTTCCTCCTTTAACTCTCTTGATACACTACTTTTTGATGTCCCTGTTAGAATTTCGATTTCTCTAACAGTGAATCCCATATCGGATAATTTTTTAATGCTTGGAATTTTTCCATTATTTAAATTTTTAAAAAGACGTTTTAAATAATCATCAGGATCTTTCGGATCACTAAAAGCTAAGGATGTCCGAATATAATTTTTTAGATCTCCAGGATTTGGAAGATTTTTTGAATAACGAATAATTTTTCTAAATAGGCGTATATCTTTTGTAACATTCTTAAATTGTTTTAAATAATCATTTAATATAAATTCTGAAATTTCTACTTTGTCTTCATCTGAATATCTATCAAAATCAATTGTTGCATCAAATCTACGTACCAACGCTTTATCTAATTCGCTATAAAGATTAGTCGTTGCGATAATCACCACTTCTGGATCTAAATTGTCTAAAGCTTTTAAAAATGTCGAAGTGACTCTTCCCATCTCTCGAAGATCATTTTGGTTAATTCGATCTAGAGCAATAGCATCAATTTCATCAAACAAAATGACATAGTTTTGCTTAAAAGGTAATTGGTTAATCTCTTTAAAGACACTAACTAAATTTTTAGCAGTTTGCCCCAATTTACTATCCACTAATTCACTAAAATCAACCAATAATAACTCACGATTTAATAATCTAGAGATTTGCTTTACACTTTCTGTTTTCCCAGTTCCTGGTGAGCCCACAAATAAAAATTTATGAATCCCTAAATTATGATTTACTGCATTTATAATTCCTTTAAGATCACTCATTATATGCATAGGAAATGGTAAAGTAGTTGTATCTACTTTCTGAGGAACCAAATAACTTCCAATTTGAAAATCTTGAGGAACAAAGCAATCTGATTGCGACATTAACCCCATTATATATTGAGAAAGTTGGCTATCTCCGCTTTGATCAAAATCACGTGCAATAGAGATTGCCTGATTCCTAAACTCTGTTTCTTTATTTTCAAAATGATATTTTATCAAATCTAATACATCCGATTTTTTCATGACCCTTCTCCTCCTTTTTTCTATAGTATATCAATTTCGGGACAAAAAGTCAATTTTTGGGACAAGAAAATTGGATTATAAATTGCAAAATAAAATACAACAAAAACTCATAGAAGTTATTCTCGTGTAAACTGTAAGTAACCACACTAGTCAGTACACGAGGAAAATCTATGAGCTACCGTCATCTTACCTTAACTGAGCGAATAAAGATAGAGGCTTACCTAGAATTAGGTCTGAACTTGAATCAGATTTCTGAAAAGCTTGGGATTCACAAATCAACGCTTTCGAGAGAAATAAAGTGCTGTGAAGGGGCCTATTCAGCCGAAGCCGCACAGACACACTATGACCAACTAGCTCAGTCTAAAAGGAGAAATTCAACTTGTCATCCAGAACTGAAATTGAAGACTGTTTGAAGTCTTCCTGGTCCCCAGAACAAATCTACGGTCGCTATCAGCTTGAGAACAAGCCTATGTTTTGCTTTAAGACCATCTACAACTGGCTTTATAAAGGTTTGATTGACTATGAATTAGCTTTCCTCAGACGCAAGGATAAAAGTCGTCAATTTCAGGAAAAACGAGGAAAATTCATTATTGGGGCCCTAATTTCTAAGCATCCAAAAGGAGTCAGAACAAGGAAAACCGTCGGCCATTGGGTAGTGATTTTTACTTTGCAGATGCTTATTCTTCTTGGCAAAGAGAAAGCAAGGAAAATGCCAATGGCTTACTGAAGAAATAATTTCCTAAGAAGACAGATCTAGTGGCCATTAACGATCGAACCTGAGCAGAGGCTTTAGGGTCATCAATCATCGACCACGTAAATGTTTAGGTGACAAAACAGCATTTGCAGTACTTAGAAATGAGTTGTAACACAAGTTGCACTTATTCTTGCAAGTTATCGTTTTTAATAGATAAGACAGCCAATAAATAATAAGCTAGGTTACAAATAATTCCTGTCAACGCAAAACTAATTACCAACATTACCTCAACCTTTCTTAACTCCTTTCCTTCTTTGGCACGGAATATATCCCTTAAACCCGCTTGGACTTTCTGGCAAGTACACTCAACCCAAGAAGCAAGAGACCAGCCAACAGGCTAAGACCTACTACCAAAAATTCTTGCTTGAGGCTGGTTAATTCTTTCCATTTAAGACCAATGCCTAAGTATTCTTGAACACTAATCCCTGGTCGATGCCAATCAACAACCTGATCACCAATCAAGATCTGGCGATAGGCAGAGGCTACATAGGCCCAAGGAGTAGCCTTCATAAGTTTTTGAGCAAAGTCTGGCATGGTTCCAATCGGGACATAGACACCTACCAAGAAGCCAGAAGCCGTCCCAATAATTACACTAAGACGCTCAGCTACTTCTAATGCCTTAATAAACTGCACGACCACCAAGCCAATAATAGCACTCATGAGACTACTTGCAATCATGAGGCCAAGTAATTTCAGACCTTGTTCCAAAGAGATAAAAGCCAGGCTGTCCTGCCAGCTAAAATAGAGGGCCATAATCAGATAGACCAGCACCTGCATAATCACTCCAATGACTGCGCTGGAGATGACATAACCAAGATTCAACTGGAAAAGCGAGGTATCCGTCAAAAGAAAGTCATCCAATTTATGACTCTCACGATCTCTGACCAGACGAACAATGCCGGTCCAAACTGTGGTAATTGAAGCCACCGCTAGAGTTCCTCCCATAATCCATTGATCCAGCATTTTCTCTGGATGGCTGGTACCTGACCAGGCATCCTGCATATTTTTTTGCAAGAAAATCAGATAGAGGCCAAAGGCAATCCAGGCTCCCATTAAAGAGAAGAAGACTGTTGCCTTGTTATGAAAATAAAGTCGTAAATTTCTTTTTGCCATCGTAAACATCACTAAACTCCTTCTTAGTCTTTAAATACAGTACCTGCTACTGCCATAAAGACAGCATTGATGTCACCCTTTTGGAAATCAAAGTCAAGAATATAATCTTGATGACTTGCCAAAACTGACAGGGCTTGCTGCGGGCTCAAGTCCTCAATAGCCAGCCAGCCAGCTTCTCGCTCTTGATAGGTTTGGTCTGACCACGCTTGCTTGTTATCAGTCTTAATCAGAAGGCGATTTTTAGCATAGTCAGTCTTCAATTTCTCTGCGGAACCCTGAGCCAGAACTCGACCGTGGTCAATAATATAGGCCATATCAGCATTTTCGGCCTCCTCCAGATAGTGGGTGGTCAAAAAGATGGTCAGGCCTTCTTCCTTTTGCAATCGGCGTAAGAGAGCCCAGATAGACCGGCGACTTTGAATATCCAACCCCGTTGTCGGTTCATCGAGGAAAAGCAAGTCCGGTTTGGTTAGTAGAGCTCTGGCAATGTCCACCCGACGCCGTTGACCTCCCGATAGGGTGCCGTACTCCTGTTTAAGAATATCCTCAATAGCCAACATCTTAATCAAATCTTTCAGCCAAGCTGAATCCTGATGATGATAGAGACCTGCTCGGCTCTCCAGATTGGCTTGAACTGTTAATTCCTCATCCAATACACTATCTTGAAAAACCATTCCAATCTTGAGGCCCGGCGCTAAATTGACCTGACCAGAACTGGCTGATAAGAGACCTGTCAAAATCTTGATGGTTGTCGATTTTCCAGCCCCGTTGGTTCCGATATAGGCTAAAAGTTGGCCTTTCTTTACCTGAATATTCAGATTCTCCAGCACCATCTTTTTACCGTATAACTTTGTTAAATTTTTTGTCTCAATTAGCATAGGTAAAATTCCTTTCCTTTTACTGACCTAATCTTAGCAAATAGAAAGAGACCCTTGGGCCAAATTCAGCCAAGCGGTCAAAATGAACAGGTAAGCGGAGAAAAGCGCAAAGGAAAAGCACCTAAAAGTGTAGTGACCCAAAGTTGGACATAATATTTAAGTGAAGGATTGCGTTCTGTATTGCACAGGACTCAGTCCTTTTAGTTTTAATTTAATACATTTGTTGTTGTAATAATCAATATAGGCTGAGATGGCTAGCATTAACACCTTGATAGATGGAAAAGTCACTCTGCATCCTCACTAGTAATACCAGACCCATTGTCAGCGACTGTAACCAAGATAGCATCAGGCTGACACTTAAGCTTGAGGTAAAGAATGGACTTCGGTGGATTATGCTTGAAAAAAGTAGCAAAGAGATTGTCGAACACTCTCTCAAACTAGACCCTATCAAATGTATAGAAGATTTGTTCATCCGGAATAGTAACATCTAGTTCATAACCTCCAGTTTCAAACTCGGTATGACAGTCAGCTACAAAGTTACACATAAACTCAGCTAAATCAAGCTTTCACGCTTTAAAGAAAAATTTGGATGGTCTAACTTACTAAAACTATGAAAAGAGTAAAAAAGCTAAAAAGATCCACTTGACACTTTTTACCCTCGCAAATCGGTAATGGTTATCTCTTGGGTACTGTAAAAGCCATGTCAGATGATGAATACAACTATAGATTATAGAACGACGAGCTTGGGACAAAACTATCCCTCAGCCAACGAAAAAGCAACGGTTTTGATGCCGTTGCTTTTTGCTTGACATAGGTAGTCTTGATAAAATATAGTTGACAAAAAAATAATAGAAAGGCTACCTCATGTACAGTCACTATAACACAAATCAAACGACTCTGCCACTAGAATTAAGCGCATTCTTACCCCACAACCATCTCGTTTTTACGATTGAAAAGGTGGTCAATAAACTAGATGATAATGCCTTTCTAAACTTTTATCATGAGGTTGGGCGGCCTTCTTACCATCCCCAATTACTCCTAGCAGCCCTTTTATTTGCTTATTCTCAAGGGATCTTTTCCGGACGAAAGATAGAAAAAATGATGGTGGAAAATCTTGCCCTGCAATACTTAACAGGTCAGCTGGTGAT
>NZ_JMLC01000037.1 GCF_000686605.1 Streptococcus sobrinus DSM 20742 = ATCC 33478
ACACCTCCTAAGTCTATTATAACTCCGGAGGTGGACTCTTTTTTATGAATCTATTATCTGAAAACGTTATTTTCTTCATGCGTTTGTCGTGGCAAAGTTCCACGACAAATACATGAAAGGTCCCATTAATTATCTGACTAAAAAAGAGCCAAGCATATAAGCTCGGCTAGATTCTCTATAGGACTATTTTAGGCTCTCAGTTTTCTGCTATATGACTAACAATCAGTTCCAATTGGCCCGACAGAGTCCACTCCTTAACGGGATTAGGCAGGATGAAGTGTTGCCCCTTTTTGAGAGGATAGGATTGCCCAGCAACTACCAAACTGCCTTGACCCTCAATAACGCTGACCAGATAATAAGGAGCTACCTGCTCAAAGCTGGCTTGGCCATCGATTTCCCATTTATAAACTGAGAAAAATTCATTGGCCACCAAAAGCGTTGTTGCCAAATCATCAATAAGCTGCTCATCCGGATGAGAATTTTGCGGCTGCCCAATGGTCATCACATCAATGGACTGCTGGATATGCAACGGTCTCAGCTTTCCGCTGGCATCTGGACGATCAAAGTCGTAAACCCGATAGGTGGTGTCGCTGGACTGCTGGGTCTCAAGAACCATGATCCCCTTACCGATGGCATGCATGGTACCACTGGGAACATAATAGAAATCTCCAGCCTTAACAGGAATATGAGTTAATAACTTATCCCAGTCTCCGGCCCGGATCATCTGAGCCAGTTCTTCCCGGCTTTTAGCAGTGTGGCCATAGATGATTTCAGCTCCTTCATCGGCTGCCAAAATATACCAACATTCGGTCTTACCAAGTTCACCTTCATGTTCCTGGGCATAGGTATCGTCTGGGTGAACCTGAACACTGAGCCAGTCATTGGCATCTAAGATTTTGGTCAGCAAAGGGAAAACTGGGCTAGAGGGATGGCCAAAAAGCTGAGGCTGTTCCTGATAAAGCTTGTCTAGTCCCTGGCCAGCATAAAGACCATTTTCGACAACGGAAACCCCATGCGGGTGTCCTGAGATAGCCCAGTATTCGCCAGTCGTTTCTGTGGGAATGTCATAACCATAGACATCACGCAAACGGGTACCGCCCCAAATCTTGTCATGCATACTTGCCTTTAAAAATAATGGTTCTGTCATAAATCATTCCTCCTTTTAAGATTAGTCCTTACCTTCATTTTATCATTTTCTAATAACTCAGATAAAAAAATATACAGGTGATGTTACAATTCATGATTTAATCCTTCCATTAAACAAAAAGTTCCACAGATTAAATCGGGACATCTGTGGGACTTTCTGAATAATAAATAAGTTTACAAAATCCACCCAGACCTTAGTCAAAACGTTCAGCGACCTTCTTGGCTAGGGCAAAGTTCCCTAGGGTAGCTGAACCATTGCCAGCAACGGCTGGAGTGACAATATATTCTTCAACTGGTGGAACAGGGAGGTAGTCATTGAGTAGGTGGGTGAATTTTTCTCGAACACGCCGGAGCATATGTTCTTGAGCCATTACGCCACCACCAAAGACGATAACCTCTGGCCGGTAGAGCAGGGTAGCTTGCACGGCTGCTTGAGCAATATAGTAGGCTTGAATATCCCAGACATCCGAGTGCTGCTCAATCAATTCTCCTCGAATACCCGTCCGAGCTTCCAAGGACGGACCTGCTGCCAGCCCTTCCAAACAACCATTGTGGAAAGGACAGGTGCCATGGAAATCATTAGCAACATCGCTAGGGTGGAGGGCAACATAAACGTGGCCAGCTTCGGTATGACCAGTCCCACCAACAAATTCACCCCTTTGGATAGTGCCAGCACCAATCCCAGTTCCGATGGTGTAGTAAACCAAATTTTCAACGTCTTGACGAACCAAGGCTTCCCCATAGGCAGATGAATTGACATCGGTTGTGAAGTAGAAAGGCACCTTGAATTCCTTAGAAATTAGGCCAACCAAATCGACATTAGACCAGTTAGGCTTAGGAGTCTTAGTGATATAGCCGTAGGTCTTAGAATTTTCATCAATATCGACCGGACCAAAGGAACCGATGGCAATCCCTTGCAGGTCTGCTTCAAACTTCTTGAAAAATTCGACCGTCTTATCAATGGTTTCATAAGGAGCAGTCGTCTGGAATTGCACCTTCTCCACCACTTGAAAATTTTCATCACCGACAGCACAGACAAACTTGGTCCCACCGGCTTCCACACTTCCGTATAATTTCGTCATAAAATATCCTCTCTATCCTTGCTTTATCTCCCAGACTGTTGGTTGGACCTATCACTTGTTTGGCAAGGGATAAGGACGGCCAATCAACCACTGCGTCAAACTGTCTGATGTTGAAAAAGTAAGGAGGTTAGGACCTTTTGTCCCAACCTCTTTTACAATTATTATCTCTATATTATTTGACGTCGATCAAGTTATCGCCAGCTTTTACAGCTCCTGACGCAACTGGACTAACTTCTGCGTAGTCAGCTGTATTAGTGACGATGACCATTATGGTATCGTCAAGACCAGCATCCTTAATGACAGCAGAATCGAAGGTTCCAAGGACATCACCCTTCTTAACCTCCTGGTTGGCAGCAACTTTTTGCTTAAAGCCTTTACCATCCAAGGAAACAGTATCAATACCGATGTGAATGAGAACTTCAACACCGTCTTTAGATTTCAGACCATAAGCGTGGCCAGTTTCAAAAGCAATTTGTACCAGGCCATCAACTGGAGAAACTACTGTGTTACCGCTAGGTTTAACGGCAATACCTTTACCCATAGCACCAGATGAGAAGACTGGGTCATTAACCTTTTCCAGTTCAACAATTTGGCCATCAACGGGAGAATAGATTGTTTCTTCAGAAACTTCAGTTTTAGCTGCGCTTGCTTCCTCTTTTGCTGAACCATGTTCTTCAACTTCAGCTTCAGCAGCCGCTACAGCAGCTTCTGCTTCAAAGACCTTGGCTTCTTTAGTCTTACCATAGTAATAAGTAATGGCAAAAGCAATGGCAAAGGAAATAACTTCACAAATCAGATAGAAAGGAATTGATTTTGGATTAATAGAAATCAAACCAAGTACCCCGGCTGAACCGAGCGATACTGCAATAACTTTCAAGAGACCTGCAATGGCTGCCGCAATAGCTGAACCGACCAAAGCACAGAAGAATGGGAAACGGTACTTAAGGTTAACCCCGAAGACAGCAGGTTCGGTAATCCCCAAGAGGGCAGAAATACCAGCAGAACTTGACAGACCTTTGGTCTTAGAATTCTTGGTCAAGAAGAAGATCGCAAAGGCTGCCGCAGCTTGAGCCATATTAGCCATAGAAGCAACGACAAAGATAAAGTCACCAGAACCATGACCGGCCTTATAAGAATTAAGCAGGATAGTTTCGAAGGCTGGGAAGGACTGGTGAAGACCTGTAACCACGATTGGTGTGTAGAAGGCACCAAAGATACCCATACCTAAGAATCCTAAGGTATCGTAGAGCCAAACCAGACCGTTGGCAACCCAGTCAGATACTTGTCCGAAGACAGGACCAATGAGGGCAAAGGTTAAGAAACCTGAGATAATCATGGTCAAAAGTGGTGTGAAGGTGAAGTCAACCGCTGAATGCAGGTGCTTGTGGAACCATTTTTCAATATGACACATTACCCAAACGGCAATGATAGCTGGGATAACCTGGCTAGTGTATTGAGCAGCATGCAAGTGCCAGCCAAAGAAGTTCCAGTCAAGAGAAAACTTAGCAGCTTTAGCAACAGCCTCCTGCAACTCTTGTGAACTCATCATCAGGCCAAGAGCAGCACCCAAATATTGGTTACCACCGAAACGCTTGGCTGTCGAAATACCAAGCAGGACCGGCATGTAGATGAACGGGGCATCAGCCAAGACTGTCAGCATATCTGAAATACCAGAAATTTGTGGGTATTGAGCAATCAAAGATTGTGAACCGAACAAACCTTCTGACTTAAAGATATTGTTAACAGCCATCAAGAGACCACCTGCGACCAGGGCAGGAATGATCGGAACGAAGATTTCAGACAAAATCTTGATGAAAGCCATGATTGGGTTTTGCTTGTGACCTTGTGCAGCAATCTTCTTAACATCCTCAGTCGAAACTTCTTTCAGACCAGTCTGCTTAATCAATTCAGCATAAACATGGTTAACATCCCCAGCACCGATAATAACTTGGTACTGACCATCCATCTTGAAAGTCCCCTTGACATCAGGGTGGTTGTCCAGAGCTGCCTGATCGACCTTATTATCGTCTTTTAATACCAAACGAAGACGAGTCGCACAGTGAGCACCGGCAACAAGATTATCTTTCCCGACCGCCGTGATGACGTCGGAAGCTACTTTAGCATAATCCATTGCGTAACTCCTTTAAAAATTTAATATGGTCAAAGCTTTTCATTTTTTGAAAACGCTTTTTTACAGTCTCTAATCTATCACACTGCGAATGATATGTCAACCGCTTTGCAGAAATTTATTTTTTTGCCGTGTCCAAAACCTTCCCTTAAATATCCAACTGACCCTCTGTCAAGACTACATCCAGCTTTTCTGAATGTTGAATTATGTTAAATAAAAATAGCAGCAGCAAGAATCATTAGTTAGTAATAAAATAGCCAACTTCGCTTCAAAAAACAGTTAAGAAACATTCCTCCGCTTAGGTGGCTGATTGATAGTGCTGAGCCAACTTTATTTACTAGGTAGCTCAGCCAGGTGACCATCCCAGACGGAAGTGGAATTCACTTGTTTTTGTACTTCACCACTTGTGACATGAGGATAGGTCGGCCGACCCTACCAACCTAACCGAACTAGTGAGGGGAATAGGTGGTCATACTAGAAAGATCTATAAATACTTCCCTTGACCTCGCCTCTTGTGGCATCTATTTCGCTAACCGAAATACTTTGACACTTGCGACATGCACCCCTAAGTTCGATAATAACTTTGGGGATGTTACTAGTAAGGGGCATAGAAAGTTGCCGTTACAACTTTCGTAGTCAGTCTTAAATAGAATTTAGCCTCTTGCGACACGAGGATAGGTGGACCACTATAGCGGCCACCACACAATTGTCTAAAATCATCCCTTAGAACTTTGACACTTGCGACATAAAGTTAGGTCAGTCGGTGATACTGACCTAACTTTATTAGTAAGTGGAGTAGAAAGTTGCTATAGCAACTTTCGAAGTCAGTCTTGGAAAAAAATTTTTCCTAGACTGACTTCGCCCCTTGATTTTTCCTATGAAAACCTTTACTATGTTATGGAAGTGACATTTATAAGCAATTGTTGACATATATCTATCGGAGGAATATCTATGAATCTACCAACTGAGGTGCGTTACCGCCCTTACGCCGATTGGACCGACCAAGAAAAGGCTGAGATTAAGGCTCACGTCGCTGCTTCCCCTTGGCGGGCCAACTATCATATCGAGCCAAAGACCGGTCTTTTAAACGACCCAAATGGCTTTTCTTATTTCAATGGAAAATTCCAGCTTTTCTACCAAAATTGGCCTTTTGGTGCTGCCCATGGCCTCAAGCAATGGGTTCACACCGAGTCTCAAGATTTGGTTCATTTCAAGGAAACGGGAATTACCCTGCAGCCTGACCACGAGAATGACAGTCACGGGGCCTATTCCGGTTCTGCCTATCCCATTGATGATAAGCTCTTCATATTCTATACCGGCAATGTTCGTGACCAAGACTGGGTACGGGACCCTCGCCAAATCGGAGCCTGGATGGACAAACAAGGTCATATTGAAAAATTCGATGACATTCTTATCAAACGGCCTGCCGATGTGACGGAACATTTCCGTGATCCACAGATTTTTGCTTACGAGGGCCAATATTACGCCATCGTCGGGGCCCAAAGCCTTGACAAGAAGGGCTTTATCAAGCTCTACAAGGCCCTCAATAACGATGTCCATAAGTGGCAGGAAGTCGGTAATTTGGACTTTGGTGGTACAGGTTCTGAATATATGATTGAGTGCCCCAATCTGGTCTTTGTTGATGGGAAGCCAGTCCTGCTCTACAGCCCTCAAGGTTTAGACAAGTCCGAGTTGGCTTATGATAATATTTATCCAAACACCTACAAGGTCTGTCAAACGTTTGACACAAAGCAACCTGCTCTTGTCGATGCTTCTCCAATTTTCAATCTGGATTATGGCTTTGAAGCCTATGCAACCCAAGGGTTCAACATGCCTGACGGTAAGGCCTACTGTGTCAGCTGGATTGGCCTGCCAGATGTTAACTATCCAACTGACCAATACGACTATCAAGGTGCCATGAGTCTGGTTAAAGAGCTGACCCTCGAGGATGGCAAGTTCTATCAAAATCCGGTTCCAGCCATGACCAACTTAAGAACCAGTCAAGAAGCCTTTGCTGATAAGGCCGAAACCGATAACTGCTATGAGTTAGACCTGACCTTTAAAGCCAATCAGAAGACCGAGCTCCTTCTCTTCGCCGACCAAGATGGTGACGGCCTCAAGCTCACCATTGACAACCAAGCTGGCAAGGTTATCCTTGATCGCTCTCAGGCCGGTGTCCAATACGCTACCGAATTTGGCACCAGTCGCCAATGTAGTCTGGACCAAGCCCAAGAGGCACGCATCTTTGTCGATAAATCCATCGTAGAAATTTTCATCAACCAAGGTGAGAAAGTCTTTACCAGCCGTGTCTTCCCCAATGCTGGGCAAACCGGCATCAAGCTTCTCTCTGGTCAGGCTAGCGGAACTTATTATCAACTGAAGGGTTAAGCTATGGTCGCAAAATTAACGGATGTTGCCAAACTGGCCGGTGTCAGCCCAACCACCGTCTCCCGCGTTATCAACAATAAGGGCTACCTTTCAGAAAAAACCAAGGCCAAGGTCCACGCAGCCATGCGGGAGCTGGGCTACAAGCCCAACAATCTAGCCCGTGGCCTGCAAGGAAAATCCTCCAAGCTGATTGGCCTAATTTTCCCCAAGATTTCTAATATTTTCTACGCTGAAATCATTGAACATCTGGAAAATATCCTCTTTCACCAGGGCTACAAGGTCATCATCTGCAACAGTCAAAATGAGTCGGACAAGGAGCGGGATTACTTGGAAATGCTGGCGGCCAACCAGGTTGACGGCATCATCTCCTCCAGCCACAACCTAGATATTGAGGATTATGAGCGGGTGGAGGCACCCATTGTGGCCTTTGACCGCAACCTAGCTCCCCACATTCCAGTCATTTCTTCTGACAATTTTGAAGGGGGCAAGTTGGCAGCCGTCAGCCTAGAAAAGGTGGGTTGCCAGAAGACGGTCATGTTCACCGGTAATGACAATTCCAATTCCACCACAGGCCTACGACAGCAGGGGTTTAGCTCAGTTCTGCCTCATGCCAAGATCTTCAATATTTCCAGTGACTACTCAGCCATCCGCAAGGAAATGGAAATCAAGGCCATTTTGGAACAGGAGCAACCGCAAGGAATTTTTGCTTCCGATGATATGACTGCCATCTTGACCATGAAAATTGCTGATGATTTGGGAATAAAGGTCCCACAAGACCTGAAAATCGTTGGCTACGATGGCACCCAGTTCGTGGAAAATTACTTTCCTCAGCTAACCACCATCAAACAGCCCATCAAGGAAATCGCAGAACTGCTGGTTGATGTCCTCCTAGCAAAAATCGCAGGCAAGGAAGTCCAAGAAAGCTATATCCTCCCCATCAGCCTCCTGATCGGAAAATCGCTATAAAGAATAATCCCTCGGCCGTTTTGGGGCGAGGGATTGTGGTATCTCTAAGCAAAACTAATTGGATAGTCTCTGGAAAGTAAGGTGACTAGGTTACTTTTTCCATACCTATCAACAAAAAAGTGCCTACTTTACAGGCCAAAATCAAAAGCCTACAATAACTGATAAAGAAAAAAACTCAGGAGGCCTATTATGTTTGATTTTCATTCTATTTTAAAAGATAATCTCTACGGTGTTCTAGCAACCGATGACAAAGGCAAACCAAAAACAAGAATTATCCAATATCTATTTTCAATTGGAGACAAGGTTTACTTTGGAACAACTAACAATAAACCAACCTACCAACAACTATCAAATAATCCTTACGTTTCATTTTGCTCTCATAAATCCGACTATAGCGGTTTTTTAACCATTGATGGGAAAGTCAACTTCGTTAATGACCTATCTTTGAAAGAAAGAGCTATGGAAGATTATCCTGACATTAAAGCTATTTATAAAAGCCCAAATAATCCTATCTTTGAAATCTTTTTTATCGACATTGAAACTGTTAAGACATTTGATTTTAAAAACGGCGAACGAATTTATCAGTTGTCTTAACCTTCATTTATCCTTTTATAAGCTTCTCCCCAATCACTCATTGCATTTAAAATCGGCTCTAAACTAAATCCTAAATCCGTTAAATAATATTCAACCTTTACCGGCTTAGTCGGATAAACTGTTCGACCAATTAAAGACCCTGTTTCCAATTCACGTAGATTTTCTGATAAAACCTTCTTAGTAATTGGACTCAAGGTCCTTTCTAACTGCCCATATCTCTTTTTACCACTGAGTAATTCGTGAATAATAAGAACTTTCCATTTGCTCGAAATAAGTGATAATGTTAATTTTACAGGGCATGAATTTTCAACCATGAAAATTCCTCGCTCTCTTTAACAAGAAGATAGAAAATAGTCCATTTGCACTGGCCCCAAAACTAGACAGGAAATCTAAGAACTGGGGTGTATGTCAATGGACTATTTTTAATCTGTAACAAACTTAGTCAAGATACCATTGATAAACTTGGCGGAAGTTTGGTCTGAGTAGGTCTTGGCCAACTCGATAATCTCGTTGAGAGCCACCTTGGCAGGCGTTTCATCATAGTACTTGACTTCAAAAAGTCCTAAACGCAAGAGACTGCGGTCAGTCAAGGTTAGGCGTTCCAAGCTCCAACCTTCCTTGAGGTTTTTAGCAATCTGGCTATCAAGTTCAGCTAGGTTATCTACAGTTCCTTTAACGAGATTCAAAAGGAAGGCTGGAACTTCAAATTCCTGTTCGTCCTCGGCTATCTTATCGTAGGTGTAGGCAAAATTAGCGGCTTGGAGAAAGTCAGCTTGACCGAACTCCAGACTAAAGATAGCTTGAAAAGCCCGTTGGCGTAAATTATATCTCGAATCAGTCATCCAGGAAGTCCTCAGCAAATAGGGCTGTCATGTCTGGTTTTGGTGTCTTTTCAGGGACAATTCCTACTACATGGACATTGACATCAGAAAGTTCAACTTCTGCCATATCATAGACGGCCGACTTAACAGCTCTTTGGACTTCAATGGAAACAGCAGGTACATTAACCCCATACTGCAATTGCAGGTAAATATCTGCTGTTACTTTATCATCATCACTGGTTGTGAGATAGACACCACGACTAAGAGTGGTTTTACTGATATTATCAGTAACGGCCTTATTATTGAGTGAATAAACCCCATCAACCTTAGTAGCCGCAATGCCTGTAATTACTTCCAACACACGTGGGGAAATGACAATATCACCAATTGTTTCTGTCATAGGTCCGTCCTTTCTCTAATTTTTTATTGAAATTTATGTCGCTTAGCAAAACAAGTCAAAACATTTCTTTGTCTCTTGTTTGATTGCGACGTTTCTGTGGAAAAAAAGATGACGTTTCCTAGATGCTTAAGGCATCTGTGTCACTTTCCTAAGATCTTCGAAGTGCTTAACAGCTTTGCACCTTTGGTTTACGCCCGAGAGACGTAGGTTCCTTCTTGGGTGTTGATGACCAATTTTTGGCCAACTTCGATGAAGTCTGGAACGTTAACTACGAGACCCGTTTCCAAGGTCGCTGGTTTACCTGAACCGGTTACGGTAGCTCCCTTGATTGAAGGTTGGGTATCAGTAACGGTCAATTCAACGGTTGTTGGAACTTGCACCCCAATCACTTCTGTTCCGTAGAATTGAATCTTAACTTCGCCATTTTCCAAGATGTAGCGCAATTCATTTTCTACATTAGCCACAGGAATTTCGTATTGGTCGTAAGTTTCGCTATTCATGAAGTAGGCTGTATCATCCATCTTGTAAAGGTATTGAGCCGGAACAGTTTCGATGATAGCTTGTTCAAATTTTTCTTCCGGACGGTAGGTCGTATCAAAAGTTGAACCTGAACGCACGTCACGCAGTTTCATCCGCATAACGGTATTACCCTTACCTGGTTTATGGTGGCTAGCTTCCAAGACACGAATCAATTTTCCATCGGCTGTCACGAAAGTCATACCAGCTCTAAGCTTGCTTGCTTCAATCATGTTTATCTACCTCTTTATTAATTTAATTATCAGTTTATTCTATCACATTTCCTAAGGGGACTCAAATCTTTTATGGTATCCAAGACTTTTATATCATTCGAAAGTGATAATGTCTTAGTTAGGTCGAAGGAGAAAATGTCCCATCTGTTAAACTAGAATGATGAGGAAAAATGAGCTAACCATGAC
>NZ_JMLC01000038.1 GCF_000686605.1 Streptococcus sobrinus DSM 20742 = ATCC 33478
CCGAAAGAGTCGCTATCAAATCATCCGTCTCATACCCGACAAGTCGGCAAGTTCAGTCAATCAGGCTTTGAGAGCAATTCTACAAGAGTACCAGATTAACTCCATCACAGCTGATAACGGGACAGAGTTTAGTCGCTTATCGGATGTTTTTGACCCTGAGCACATCTATTACGCCCACCCTTATGCTTCTTGGGAGCGGGGCACCAATGAGAATCACAATAGGCTCATCCGTCGTTGGTCACCCAAGGGAAGCAAAAATGCGACTCCACAAGAAGTCGCAGTCATTGACAATTGGATAAACAACTATCCGAAGAAAATACTGGATTACAAATCCCCCAGAGAAGTTTTATCTGCTGGCTAACTTGGACTTGAAATTTGGCTTTGACCGCCCCCTTGCAGCTTTTGCATTAAATTTTTCAAATAGCTTGCCAAGCCTACTGAATTCTGATAAACTACTAAGGTATGTGGTGCTAGCACATCCGTAAAAAAATAATATAGGAGGACGCAATTAAGATGGCAAAAGTATGTTATTTTACAGGCCGTAAAACAAAATCAGCCAATAACCGTTCACATGCGATGAACAAAACTAAACGTGCCGTTAAGCCAAACTTGCAAAAAGTTACTATCCTTGTTGATGGTAAGCCTAAAAAAGTTTGGGCTTCAGCTCGTGCCCTTAAATCAGGTAAGGTTGAACGCGTTTAATAAGTAAATGAGAGCCCTCGGGCTCTTTTTTTCGTATCTTGATAGAAGAGCAGGGACCAATTGTTTATTAACTTTGTCTGTGGTGATATGGAGCTTGACCGGCTGATAATGCTGGACAAACGGAGTTAGTCAGGGACAAGGAAAATTTTCCCTAGGAAATTTTGTAGTTGTCCTAAAGGTGAAAAGTAGAGCGACCTCGTCCGTGACGACATGAAGCTAAAGGAGGCGGTTATACTTCTTTTGCTGAATTAGTAAGGAAGATAGGTAGACCACCGCTAGTGGCTGCCGTGTGACAGTGCGTGCTTTAGCACTTAGGTGGAACTCCATGAGTATATTTTGCGACACGAAGATAAAGTAGTCGATAATACTACTTTATCGGAGTTAGTAAAGGCGGTAGGCAATCCACCGCTAGTGGTTGCCGTGAGAAACCAAGTGCTTTAGCACTTAGGGTGAACTCCGCCTTTGTACTTTAGCTGGGGTTTATGATAAAATAAAGTGATAAAAACTTGAGAGGTGCGAAATGACTGTAAAAATTAACACAAAGGATGGTCAGATTGAGCTATCTGATGACGTTATTGCAACAGTTGTCGGAGGTTCAGCGACAGAAATCTTTGGAGTGGTTGGCATGGCCAGTAAAAGTGCTATTAAGGATAATTTCCAAGCTCTTTTGCGTAAGGAAAACTATTCTAAGGGAGTCGTTGTTAAATCATTGGAAGATGGGATTACAGTTGATGTCTACACCGTCATGAGTTATGGTGTTAAAATCAGTGAAGTTTCCAAAAATATTCAGGAACGTGTGAAATTTAATCTTGAGAACCAACTTGGCATCCATGCCAATGTGGTTAATGTTTATATTCAAAATATCAAGGTTGTAGGAGAAGATTAGTGTCAAATATTACAACGAGCCTTTTTCAAGAGATGGTGCAGGCAGCTGCAACTCGTCTCGGTAATCAGGCAGAATATGTTAATTCTTTGAATGTTTTCCCAGTACCCGATGGTGATACAGGGACCAATATGGGGATGACTATTGAAAATGGGGCTAAGGCTGTTGCGGATCAAGCAGCGACTAGCGTTGGTCAAGTCGGTCAGATTCTCTCTAAGGGTCTCTTGATGGGAGCGCGGGGGAATTCGGGTGTTATCACATCGCAATTGTTCCGCGGATTTGGTCAAGCCATCAAAGACAAGGAAGAGTTAGATGGTAAAGCTCTGGCGGAAGCCTTCCAGTCAGGAGTAGAGGTTGCCTACAAGGCTGTCATGAAACCTGTTGAGGGGACCATTTTGACAGTCTCGCGTGGGGCAGCGACTGCAGCCCTCAAGAAGGTAGAAACAACCAACGATGCGGTTGAGGTTATGCAGGCGGCTCTTGATGGGGCCAAGGCAGCCTTGGCTAAGACACCAGAGATGCTACCAGTTCTGAAAGAAGTTGGCGTTGTTGACTCTGGTGGTCAAGGTCTGGTCTTTATTTATGAAGGCTTCTTATCTGCTTTGACAGGGGACTATATTGCTTCGGAAGAATTTCAAGCAACGCCAGCCAATATGAGCGAAATGATCAACGCCGAGCATCATAAGTCGGTTGCTGGTCATGTGGCTACTGAGGATATTAAGTTTGGCTACTGTACCGAAATCATGGTGGCTCTCCGCAAGGGACCCACCTACGTCAGGGACTTTGACTATGATGGTTTTCGTAACTACCTCAACGAACTTGGGGACTCCCTTCTCGTTGTTAATGATGATGAAATTGTCAAGGTTCATGTCCATACCGAAGATCCTGGTCTGGTCATGCAAGAAGGTCTCAAGTATGGTGCCTTGGTCAAGGTAAAGGTTGACAATATGCGGGGACAACACGAGGCCCAATTGGAAAAGGAAGCCGGTCAGGAAGCGGTGGCTCCAGCAACCCCAGCCAAGGACTTTGGCTTGATTGCTGTTGTGGCCGGTGATGGATTAGCAGAGATTTTCAAGTCCCAAGGTGTTGATGTTATCATCTCAGGTGGTCAAACCATGAACCCTTCAACTGAGGATATTGTTAAGGCTATTGACTCCCTCAATGCTAAGAATATCATCATCCTGCCTAACAATAAGAATATCTTTATGGCTGCCCAATCAGCAGCCGAGGTAGTTGATCTGCCGACGGCAGTTATTGAAAGTCGGACCATTCCTCAAGGCTTGACCAGCCTTCTGGCCTTCAACCCTGAGAATTCTCTAGAAGATAATGTTGCTGCTATGACGGCCAGTCTATCGGATGTTGTCAGCGGTAGTCTAACCCTAGCTGTTCGTGATACCAGTATTGATGGCCTAGAAATCCATAAGGATGACATTCTGGGGATGGTTGATGGTAAGATTCTTGTTTCTGACCCAGATATGGAATCTGCCCTGCTAGCGACTCTGGATAAGATGATTGATGAGGATAGTGAAATTGTCACCATCTATATCGGTCAAGATGGTCAAAAAGAGCTTGTTGAGAAATTGACAGCGACTTTGGAAGACAAATATGAGGAAATTGAGGTAGAAGTTCACCAAGGTGACCAACCGGTTTATCCATACTTGCTCAGTGTTGAATAATTTAATGATGGTTTTCCCAGCTCTCTAATGAGGGCTGGATTTTTTATCATTTCCTTTTTGAGATGGGCTGAGATCTGTTGCCATGTAAATGAAAACTTTGGACAAGAGTAATCTAGGAACTCACCCTGAATTGGTTTTAAACAGGTTTTCTTCCTTTCTTAAATTGCCTGATAAATTTTCTCATTTTGACTTGCATTATTTTCTGAAAATGTTATTATAGACACAAGATTTTTGAATTTTTAGAAAAATCCGTAAAATTCAGACAAAGGAGGTAATATGAACCAAATAACTTTAGAAAACCCAAAAACGGGTTCTGATTTACTTTTAGATACTCTGGTGAATTTGGGGATTAAGACCATTTTTGGCTATCCGGGTGGAGCCGTGCTTCCTTTGTACGATGCCATTTATCAACATAATGACATTCGGCATATTCTTGCCCGCCATGAGCAAGGAGCCCTGCATGAAGCAGAAGGTTTTGCCAAGTCAACAGGTCAGATTGGTGTGGCCGTTGTGACCAGTGGTCCTGGTGCGACCAATGCTATTACAGGAATTGCTGATGGCATGAGTGATAGTGTTCCTATGTTGATTTTCACAGGCCAAGTTGGCATGGCTGGTATCGGGAAGGATGCCTTCCAAGAAGCTGATATTGTCGGTATTACCATGCCCATTACCAAGTACAATTATCAGATTCGTGATGCTGCTGATATTCCACGGATTGTCACCGAAGCGATTCACATCGCGACAACTGGTCGGCCTGGACCAGTCGTCATTGATCTTCCTAAGGATATTGCGGCAGCTAGGGTGACTAGCTACAATGATCCTGGTTTGGATTTGCCTAGCTATCAACCTAGGGTTGAGCCTAATGGCTTGCAGATTAAAAAACTTCTCAACCAGCTTAAACGAGCTAAGAAACCTTTAATTATTGCCGGTGGCGGGGTTAACTACGCTGGGGCCTCCAAAGAGTTGATAGCTTTTGCAGAACGCTACAATATTCCAGTTGTTTCCACGCTCTTGAGTCTGGGAACAATTCCTGTATCTCATCCGCTGGCTCTGGGAATGGGAGGCATGCATGGCTCCTATGCCTCTAATATGGCTATGACCCAGTGTGATTTCATGATAAACTTTGGTTCACGTTTTGCTGATCGCTTGACAGGGAATCCTAAGACCTTTGCTAAGAATGCTGTTGTTGCCCATGTTGACATTGATGCTGCTGAAATCGGCAAGGTTGTCAAAACGGATATTCCAATCGTTGGCGATGCCAAGGAAACCTTAGACTTGCTTTTAGCTGAGGAGGCTGTTCGGACTCGTCATGATGCTTGGACTGAGGAAGTTTTGGCTAATAAAGCCAAAGCTCCTTTCTCTTACAAGTTCGACGACGCTGTGATTAAACCGCAACACGCTATCGAGACTATCGGGAAGTTGACTCAGGGTCAAGCCATTGTCGTAACCGATGTTGGTCAGCACCAGATGTGGGCAGCCCAGTTCTATCCTTATCAGAATGAGCGTCAGCTCATCACTTCAGGTGGTCTAGGAACCATGGGCTTTGGTATTCCAGCGGCGGTTGGAGCCAAGCTTGCCAATCCAGACAAGGAGGTTGTTCTCTTTGTTGGCGATGGTGGCTTCCAGATGACCAATCAGGAATTGGCCATTCTCAATGGTTATGGTCTGCCGATTAAGGTGGTTCTCATTAACAATCATTCTTTGGGTATGGTTCGCCAGTGGCAGGAGTCCTTCTACGATGAACGTCGTAGTGAGTCAACCTTTGATGATGAGCCTAATTTCCAACTTTTGGCTGAGGCTTATGGCCTTGCTCATTATCAGTTTTCTGATCCAAATACCTTGGAGGCAGATTTGCAGGTTATTACTAAAAATAAGCCTATGCTGATTGAAATCAATATCTCCAATCGTGAGCAGGTTTATCCAATGGTCCCTTCAGGCAAATCAAATGCTGAGATGATGGGGGTGAGCTTCGATGCGTAGAATGTTAACCGCAAGACTTCGTAACACAGCCGGTGTCCTTAATCGTTTCACAGGAGTCCTATTGAGAAAGCAAATCAATATCGAAGAGGTGTCGGCCGGTCATACCGAGGAAGAAGGTGTGACACGGATTACCGTTATCGTTGATGTTGCTAGCTTGGAAGAAGCTGATTTAATTATCAAACAGCTCAATCGTTTGATTGATGTTATTCGAGTGCGTGATATCACGGATGTTCCCCATTTAGAGCGAGAGGTCATCTTAATTAAGTTGGCTGCTCCAGTTCATAAGCGTGCTGAAATCTTGGCTGTCATCCAGCCTTTCCGCGCTAGCGTGATTGATGTTGCTTTGAAGTCTATCACGGTCCAAGTCACAGGAGATGCCAATAAGATTGATGCCCTCCTGCGTGTCGTTGAACCTTATGGGATTCAAAATGTTGCTCGAACGGGAGCGACAGGTTTTTCACGAGATTTGTCCTAAAAATCTCCCTTAACAATGTTACCCTTGGCCGTAAGGCTAAAATATAATTTTTAGAAAAGAGAGTCTATATTATGGTAGTAGAAATGGAATACGAAAAAGATGTCACAGTTGATGCCCTTGCTGGCAAGAAACTTGCAGTAGTTGGCTATGGTTCTCAAGGTCATGCTCATGCCCAAAATTTGCGTGATTCAGGTTATGATGTCATTATTGGTGTTCGCCATGGTAAATCATTTGATAAGGCCAAAGAAGACGGCTTTGATGTTTACGAAGTTGCTGAAGCAACTAAATTAGCTGATGTCATCATGATTTTGGCACCAGATGAAATCCAAAAGGACATTTATGCCAAAGAAATCGGACCAAACTTGTCAGCCGGTAATGCCATTGGCTTTGCACATGGTTTCAATATCCATTTTGGTTACATTAAAGCTCCAGAAGATGTTGATGTATTCATGGTTGCTCCTAAAGGACCAGGTCATTTGGTTCGTCGTACCTTTGCCGAAGGTTTCGGTGTTCCAGCACTCTATGCGGTTTACCAAAACCCAACTGGTCATGCTCAAGAAATTGCTATGTCTTGGGCCAAAGGACTGGGAGCTGCTCGTGTTGGTCTCTTGACCACAAGCTTCAAGGAAGAAACCGAAGAAGATCTCTTCGGAGAACAAGCAGTCCTCATGGGTGGTTTGACTCACTTGATCGAAGCTGGTTTCGAAGTTTTGACTGAAGCGGGTTATGCTCCACAACTGGCCTACTTTGAAGTTCTTCATGAAATGAAATTGATCGTTGACCTTATCTATGAAGGTGGCTTCAAGAAGATGCGTCAATCATGTTCAAATACTGCCGAATTTGGTGACTTTGTAACTGGTCCACGTGTCATCGGACCTGAAGTCAAGGAAAATATGAAGACTGCTCTTGCTGATATTCAATCTGGTAAATTCGCGAAAGAATTCGTTGAAGACCATGATGCAGGCTTCCCACGTTTGAAAGCTTACCGTCAAGAAGCTGAAAATCTTGAAATCGAAAAGATTGGTGCCGAATTGCGTAAGGCAATGCCATTCGTCAACCAAAACGATGATGATGCCTTCAAGATTTACGAATAAGCAAAAGAAAAGCAGAAGAAAGAGGAGGCGTCAGCCTTCTTTTTTTATGGGCTGGGCTGGCTTTATTTTGGAGATTTTTCGGTGGACCGGAGACCGAAAATCTTCTTCAACAAACCGGCTTTTGTTTTAATATAAGACTTCGTTCCAGACTAAGACCAGTCTGATCAGCTTGTTGGAATTGATTCTGGGAACTGTCCTTTCAATTTTGACGACTGGCAATCTAGAACCATCGTCTGCCCACTTAGGAACTCGGAATCAGCCTTTAAAAATATAGTGAAAATGATATAATAGACAGGACTATATAAGATGGAGAAGCAGCTATGACTTTCTATAATCACAAAGAAATTGAAACCAAGTGGCAAAAGTACTGGGCTGAGCATAAGACCTTTAAGACAGGGACCGATAGCTCAAAACCCAACTTTTATGCCCTGGATATGTTCCCTTATCCTTCGGGAGCAGGTCTGCACGTTGGTCACCCGGAAGGTTACACGGCAACCGATATTCTCAGCCGTTATAAGCGTGCCCAAGGCTACAATGTTCTCCACCCAATGGGTTGGGATGCTTTTGGTCTGCCTGCAGAACAATACGCCATGGATACTGGTAATGACCCTGCAGATTTTACAGCAGAAAATATTGCTAATTTCAAGCGACAAATTAACAGCCTAGGTTTCTCTTACGACTGGGACCGCGAGGTTAATACCACCGATCCTAATTATTACAAATGGACCCAATGGATTTTCACTAAGCTCTATGAAAAGGGCCTAGCTTATGAAGCTGAAATCCCTGTCAACTGGGTAGAAGAGCTAGGGACTGCTATTGCCAATGAAGAAGTCTTGCCTGACGGCACTTCTGAACGGGGTGGTTACCCTGTTGTCCGCAAGCCTATGCGCCAATGGATGCTGAGAATCACTGCCTATGCGGAACGTCTTCTCCAAGATTTAGAAGAACTTGACTGGCCAGAGTCCATCAAGGAAATGCAACGCAACTGGATTGGCAAATCAGTTGGTGCTCATGTTGACTTCCAAGTAGCTGGAACAGACAAGAAATTTACGGTCTTCACGACTCGTCCTGACACTCTCTTTGGAGCTACCTACGCTGTAATGGCTCCTGAACATGACTTGGTCGATGTCATCACTAGTCCGGAACAGGCTCAGGCGGTTGCTAACTATAAGCATGAAGCTAGCCTTAAGTCCGATTTGGCTCGGACTGACCTCAACAAGGATAAAACAGGGGTCTGGACTGGTGCCTATGCCATTAACCCTGTCAATGGTCGCCAAATTCCAATCTGGATTTCGGATTATGTTCTTGCCAGCTACGGAACTGGGGCCATCATGGCAGTTCCTGCCCATGACACTCGTGACTGGGAATTTGCAAAAGAATTCGGTCTGGATATAATTCCAGTACTAGAAGGTGGCGATGTTGACAAGGAAGCTTGGACGGAAGACGGCCTTCATATCAATTCAGAATTTCTGGATGGCCTCAATAAGGATGAAGCCATTGATAAAATTATCGAATTTCTAGAGGATAAAGGGTTTGGTAAGAAGCAAATCAACTATCGTTTGCGGGATTGGCTTTTTAGTCGTCAACGCTATTGGGGTGAACCAATTCCAATCATTCATTGGGAAGATGGCACCTCAAGTGCGGTGCCGGAAGACCAACTACCCTTGGTTCTGCCTGTTACTAAGGACATCAAGCCTTCAGGAACAGGAGAATCTCCACTGGCTAACTTGACTGATTGGCTGGAAGTAACTCGTGAGGACGGCGTTAAGGGGCGTCGGGAAACCAACACCATGCCCCAATGGGCAGGGTCAAGCTGGTATTACTTACGCTATGTTGACCCTCATAACGATGAAAAACTAGCGGATGAAGACCTTCTCAAGGCTTGGTTGCCGGTTGACATCTATATTGGTGGGGCAGAGCACGCTGTGCTTCACTTGCTCTATGCCCGCTTCTGGCATAAGTTCCTTTATGACCTAGGAGTTGTTCCAACCAAGGAACCCTTCCATAAGCTCTTCAACCAAGGAATGATTTTGGGAACCAGTTATCGTGATGGTCGCGGAGCTCTTGTGGCAAGCGATAAGGTTGAAAAGCGGGATGGTGGTTTCTTCAATATTGAGACTGGCGAAGAGTTGGAGCAAGCCCCTGCCAAAATGTCTAAGTCCCTCAAGAATGTTGTTAATCCAGATGATGTCGTTGAGCAGTATGGTGCCGATACCCTGCGGGTCTATGAAATGTTTATGGGACCTCTTGATGCTTCGATTGCTTGGTCAGAAGAGGGGCTTGAAGGTTCTCGAAAATTCCTGGACCGTGTCTACCGCCTCCTGACCACAAAAGATATTACAGCCGAAAATAATGGTAAACTTGACAAGGTTTACAATGAAACCGTCAAGTCGGTAACTGAACAGATTGAAGCCATGAAGTTCAACACCGCCATCGCTCAGCTTATGGTCTTTGTCAATGCCGCCAATAAGGAAAAGACTCTGTTTGTTGATTATGCCCAAGGCTTTGTGCAATTGTTGGCTCCATTTGCTCCCCATGTTGCCGAGGAGCTGTGGCAAAGCTTGACTAACTCTACCGAGTCTATCTCTTATGTGAAATGGCCAACTTGGGATGATAGTAAACTTATCGAAGATGAAATCGAAATCGTTGTCCAAATCAAAGGCAAGGTCAGAGCTAAGCTCCTGATTCCAAAAGATCTTCCAAGAGAAGATATGGAAGCCTTAGCTTTAGCTAATGACAAGATTAAGGCAGAGTTGGAAGGGAAAGAGGTTGTCAAAGTGATCGCTGTCCCTAATAAACTCGTTAATATTGTTGCAAAGTAAATCAAAAGCAGATTCCATGTGAGTCTGCTTTTTTTATCCTGAAAATTTTCCGACTTAAAGAGTGGTTTCCAGAAGTTAAAAACAGCTCTAGCATTCTCGTTATTTTCAGATTATTCTGACTATTTTTGTCAAAGTAGACAAGTAGAAATTTTTTAAAAAAATTTCTGACAAAGTTGTTGACAATGCAAAGTGTGTTTGCTAGAATAAAGAAGCTGTCCTCGAGAGGGGACAAAGACCTTTGAGAACTGAATAGCGAAAGCAACCAAGACGTGCGGGTTAAGGAATTAACCTGTCAAAAAAGCAATAAATCTGTCAGAGACGGATTGAGTAAAGATTAAATGAGAGTTTGATCCTGGCTCAGGACGAACGCTGGCGGCGTGCCTAATACATGCAAGTGGAACGCATTGGTAACACCGGACTTGCTCCAGTGTTACTAATGAGTCGCGAACGGGTGAGTAACGCGTAGGTAACCTGCCTGATAGCGGGGGATAACTATTGGAAACGATAGCTAATACCGCATAAGAGG
>NZ_JMLC01000039.1 GCF_000686605.1 Streptococcus sobrinus DSM 20742 = ATCC 33478
TGTCACGGCGAAGATCGCGGGTTCAATTCCCGTCGGGACCGTTAGAAGAGGAAGACTCGTTAGCTCAGTTGGTAGAGCATTTGACTTTTAATCAAAGGGTCACTGGTTCGAGCCCAGTACGGGTCATAGATGCGGGTTTGGCGGAATTGGCAGACGCACCAGATTTAGGATCTGGCGCTTAACGGCGTGGGGGTTCAAGTCCCTTAACCCGCATAGAAGAATAGTAAGTTAGCCGGCTTAGCTCAGTTGGTAGAGCATCTGATTTGTAATCAGAGGGTCGCGTGTTCAAGTCATGTAGCCGGCATTTGCGAACGTAGTTCAGTGGTAGTGAGGGGTTTCTCGTTACCTTTTAATTTTTAAGCATAAGAATAAGAAAAGGCCCTCATTCATTTGAATGGGGGCCTTTTTTCACGACTTTAACGACTCTTGAGTTCAAGATAACGTTTGTACCAGATATTAACGTAAGATTCCGAGAAGGGGCCTTTTTCATTGTTAATCCAGTCGACAAGAATTTTGACACTTTCTTTCAGGATATAATCAATATCTGCTGAATAATGCATTTCTTTTTTGTGGCTTTCATATTCGTCAACATCCAAAAGCTTCTTCTCATGATTTTCAAATACTTTGACATCTAAGTCGTAGTCAATGTATTTGAGGGCCTCTTCATCCATAACATAGGGGCTAGCTAAGTTACAGTAGTAGGAAACACCGCTATCACGAATCATTGCGATGATGTTAAACCAGAATTTTTTATGAAAATAAACAATGGCTGGTTCTCGGGTCACCCAGCGTCTGCCATCACTTTCAGTAACGAGTGTATGGTCATTGACACCAATGATTGCATTTTCAGTTGTTTTTAGTACCATAGTATCGCGCCACGTTCGGTGCAAACTACCATCATGCTTATAACTCTGAATTGTAATAAAGTCGCCTTCTTTGGGTAATTTCATGGCTAAAACCTTCTACAATTTAGTTTATCCACTTTAGTTTAACATAATTTGATGGAAAAAGCATTTGTTATGAAGATAATAGTCACAAAGTCAATTCTTGGTAGCTTATAGGTAGTCTCTTAGGGCCGATGTAATATCAGAAAAGTCATAGCCTTTTCGCGCCAATGATTGGAGCAAATGTTGCTTGAGGTCATATCCCTGGTACTTCTTTTGATATCTTGGAAAGAGTTTGTCTAGTTCTCGAAAAATAAGGTCCATGTCATCTTCTTGATCTTTTTCAATCGCTAATTCTTCTAGGACTTCCTTAGCAGTTTGGTAGTCAAACCCTTTGTTGAGAAGGTTCTGTTGAATTTTATCTTTAATAGCTTTTGTTGGGTAACGACCGGTATATTTCTTATAGAGCTTCTGTCCGGCCTTGCTAGCGATATGGGAAAAGTCTTGGTTAATCAAGGTTTCTTCGATGATTCCTTTAGAAATTCCTTTTTGTATCAGCTTTTGCCTCAGCACATAAGGCCCTTTATCACCATTGTCTAGGTTTTGATTGATATAGGCTTCAGCGTAACGATAATCGTCAATCCATTTGTCCTTCTTCAGGTCACTTAAAATTTGGGGAATCATTTTGCCTTCAATATCGTGATTATAAAGGTAATCTTTAACTTCTTTTTCGGTTCTAGGCTTAAAAGACAGAAAGTAGAGAGCGAGATTCTTACCGTAGGAGAACTGGGCAAAAGTTTGAATCTCATTTAGCTCTTCATTAGTAATCATCTTATCCTTTGAGAGCATGAAATGGACGATTGTGTCTTCGGTGATATAGAGCTTCTCCTTGCTATCTAACTCAAGGAGATAAAGTCGCTTTTTCTTTTCAATCTTGGAAATTTTCATAGGTTTATTATAGCAAAAATGGTAGAATGTTAGGGTGTGTAGAATAAGTTCGGTAGCTTTTCATGGATGGGAGGTTACTCACTTAATATCAAGGTTCTATCTTTGTTAATAAGATAGAGGTCCTTTAAGCGACTCAAAGGATAAAAGAGTCTTGTAGTTTTTTTACCCGAGTCTGAAAATAAAGAAGTGAAATGACAATAACTGGTTCAATCTTCCAAAATTCCGCAGAGTCGCAGTCCAGTTCAATTAGAAAGGACATGCAAGAATGAATTTGCAGGTCAAACAACGGATTCCTCTAAAAATCAAACGGATGGGAATCAATGGAGAAGGTATTGGTTTTTATAAAAAGACTTTGGTATTTGTCCCTGGTGCTTTGAAGGGTGAAGATATTTTTTGCCAGATTACAGCTGTCAAAAGAAATTTTGCCCAAGCCAAACTATTAAAAATTAATAAAGCTTCCAAGAATCGCGTTCAACCCAAATGTCCAATCTATAACGATTGTGGGGGCTGTCAGATTATGCACCTGGCCTATAAGAAGCAATTAGAGTTTAAAGATGATCTGATTAAACAGGCTTTAAAGAAATTCCAGCCTGCTGGCTATCAAAACTATGACATTCGTCCGACCAAGGGAATGGCTGCTCCTTATCACTATCGGGCTAAACTTCAGTTTCAAACTCGTCATTTTGCTGGCTCGGTTAAGGCAGGACTTTTTGCAAGTAATTCCCACTATTTAGTAGCGCTGGAGAATTGCTTAGTTCAAGATGAGTTGACTCAGCAAATTGTGAATAAGGCAACAGAGCTGCTGGACAAGTATAAAATTCCTATTTATAATGAGCGGAAGAACGCTGGTATCCGCACGATTATGGTGCGTAAGGGTCAAGCAAGTTCCCAGGTTCAGCTTATTTTTGTAACCAGCCGAGAACTGCGCCTGACTGCTTTGGTTAAGGAGTTACGGATAGCCTTTCCTGAAATTGTAACGGTTGCCATCAATTATAACAGTTCAAAGTCTAGTGAAATTTATGGCGACAGGACAGAGATTCTTTGGGGACAAGAGACCATAGAGGAAGAGGTGCTAGACTATAGTTTCTTCCTATCTCCTAGGGCCTTTTACCAGCTCAATCCACAACAGACCCAAGTCCTTTACCAAGAAGCTGTCAAGGCTTTAGACATCAGCAAAGATGACAATCTCATTGATGCCTACTGTGGCGTGGGGACGATTGGTTTTGCCTTCGCAGATAAGGTGAAGTCAGTTCGGGGAATGGATGTGATTCCTGAGGCCATTGAGGATGCCAAAAAGAATGCTAAGGCACTGGGCTTGACTAATGCCCACTATGAGGTCGGTAAGGCAGAAGAACTGTTTTCCAAGTGGTATCAAGAAGGATTCCGTGCCAGCGCTCTCGTGGTAGATCCGCCAAGGACAGGTCTGGATGAAAGGCTTATCAAAACGATTCTCCATGCCCAGCCAGAAAAAATGGTCTATGTTTCCTGTAACGCCTCGACCTTAGCTCGTGATTTGGTTGCCTTAAACAAGGTCTATCAAGTAGACTATATTCAATCTGTAGATATGTTTCCCCATACGGCAAGAGTGGAAGCGGTCGTTAAGTTAAGGAAAAAATAATTAAAATACATTCTTTTTACGAATAGACAAATGAGAGTAGAAGAATCTACTCTTTTTATTCTTGGCTATTATAGTATCAAGCGCACTATTACACTGTGTTTACAAATATTTCAAAAATATTAAATAAATTACAAAAATGTGTTGACGATGACATTGAACTAGGCTATAATGAAAGCGAAAAAGAAGAAAGGAATCAAAAATTATGAAAAAGTCTTACAAAATTGCGGCCCTGCTGATGCTTAGCTCTACTCTACTATTAACAGGTTGTCACAAGAATAGTTCTCAAAGTAAAACTCATTCAAGTTCTGCAAAGACTAGTCAAACAAGTAAAACACACTCGCAAAAGGGAAGTTCTCAAAATCAGTCTTCCCAATCCAGTGATCAGAATCAAACCAATGGAGGAACCACCACTTCCTCAAGCTCTACTAATCAAGGCTCTGACAATAATCAAGCTAGTACATCAAGTCTTGATATTACGGCCATTTCTAACGGAGACTTCTCTAGTATTGCTGGGACTTGGCAAAATACCAATGGTGAGACTCTAGTTTTTGACGACAATGGCTTGGTTTCAGATACCCAAGTCATCTCTTCGCAAGGAGTTAGCGGAGAAAAAGCTCTCTTTGGCATTGGCCCAAAAGATTCAGAAGTCGGTAGTGCAGTCCTCTTTGTCATCCCTGCGGGTGTACCAACCGTCGGAGGTAAAACCTATCAACAGGATGCCCTAGTAGTGGGTCAAAGTGAATCGGCTGAAAGTACTCCGTATTATCGGGTTAGTTGATGAGTTACTTAAATCACTACTAGAGGTAGTGGTTTTCTTTAGAAAAATATAATATTACTAAAATATTTCATTGTTACAGAAAATTATTGACAGCGCTTACTTATTTTTTTATAATGAAGGCGAAAAACGATTTGACAAAGTAATATAAACGGAAGGAGAATTATCATGAAAAAAGATTTATTATGGGTTGAAAAACAACGTTTTTCTATTAGAAAGTATTCTTTTGGAGCTGCTTCAGTCTTAATTGGAGCTAGTCTGGTTTTTGGTGGTCAGGCTCTAGCTGACGAACAAAATGTGCCAGCTAGTCAGCCTCAGGATACCACCGTGCAGACGGTTTTAGACAAGGCGCTTAGTTCAGATACCCAAGTAACTAAGACAGAGACAGTTAGTAAAAATCAAGCAGACACTGCGGCTATTGATAAAACAGAACAAGTAAGTTCTGAATCTCAAGCAAGTACTAGTGATGTTGATGCTAATGTAACTTCAGCGTCAGGAAAGGTTGATGCAGCAACTCAGACCGATGACCAAGCCGACCAGTCAGCAACTTCTACAAACTCTAATCAAATTCAAAGGACAGCAAGTCAGGGTCAGGACCAAGCAGTTCAAACACAAGCGACAGAAGTGGTCAGTCCGGCTTCCGTGACTACAGCAGTTCAAGAAGTTGGCAAGGATATTCCAAGCTCGGGTTATTATACTTATCCTGAACGCACAGAGGTAAAGAATAGTCCGTCAGCTTCAGCACCTTTGGCCTTCTATGCTAATGCTGGCGACCGAGTTTACTACGACCAAGTCATCAATCAAGATGGCTATCAATGGCTGAGCTATGCGTCCTACAGCGGTATGCGCCGCTATGCAAACATTGCTAAGTTGGAATCCAAGGAAGTTCCAGCTGATAAATCTGCCCCTAAGGCCGATAACCAGCAGGAAACAGATAAGGAGGAGAAAACTCTTCCTGCCTTGGAACGCTATACTTTTGATAGAGAAGTAGAAGTTAAGAACGAGGCTAAGGTCGCTGCCAAGACAGAATTCACTTTTGGTAAGGGTGACTCCATTAACTATGATAAGGAAATCAAAGCTGATGGCTACAAATGGATTTCCTATGTGTCCTATAGTGGTACTCGTCGTTATGTCATGTTGGGTGTGTTGCCTGCTCAGGCTAATGAACAAAAGACCGAGTCCAAACTGACTGGTCAGATTAGTGTTGAAAATCAAACCGATAAGGGCTTTGATGTTAGGATTTCTAATGTATCAGATTCCAATGGCCTTCTGGCCGTTAAAGTTCCCGTCTGGACGGATAAAAATGACCAGGATGACTTGATTTGGTATGATGCTGTCAAGCAAGGCGATGGTACTTATAAGGTGGCTGTAAACCTGTCTGACCATAAGAATGAAAATGGACTCTACAATATTCACCTCTATTATGTCGAAAATGATGGTGCTATGAAAGGTGTCGCTGGCCTTCAATATACCATGCCTGAAGTTGAAAAGTCTCAAACTACTCGGACAGGCAATCTTTCCTTTAGCAATAAGGATAATGGTGACTTTGATGTTATAGTTTCAAATGTTGCTGATAGTCAAGGCCTCAAGGCTGTCAAAGTTCCCGTCTGGACAGATAAAAATGACCAAGATGATATTGTTTGGTACGATGCGGATAAGCAGGCTGATGGCACCTATAAGGTGGCTGTTAAATTAGCCGATCATAAGAATGAAACAGGCACTTACAATGTTCATCTTTACTACCTGGAAAATGATGGTCAACTAATCGGTATTGCTGGAAGTCAGCATCAGGCAGAAGCCAAGAAAGACGAAAAGCAAGTAACAGGTAGCATCAATATTCAAAATCAGACTTCTGATGGATTTGATGTTTTGATTACCAATGTTAGCGATAGTAAGGGTATTTCAGCTGTTAAAGTACCCGTTTGGACGGACAAGGATGATCAAGATGATATCCTTTGGTATGATGCTACTAAACAAGATAATGGTGATTATAAAGTAAGTGTTAAGACTAGTGACCACAAGGGTCAAACAGGTGTTTATAATGTTCACCTCTACTATGTCGAAAACGATAACAAGCTGGTTGGTGTCGCTGGAACCCAAACGACGGTACCTGAACCAGCAGCTAAGCCAGACTATGAAACAAGCTTCCCATCCCTGAAACACTATACCTTTGTCAAACAAGTTGAGGTGAGAAATGAGCCTCGGATTGCTGCTGATGTAGCTTTTACCTTCCAAGCTGGTGAGGGTATTAACTATGATAAGATTATGCACAAGGACGGCCATGACTGGATTTCTTATGTTAGCTATGGCGGTCAACGGCGTTATATCGTGATTGATTGACTTCTAATAATTCTTTGATAGACAAGTCACCTCTAAGAATAAGAGAGGTGACTTTTAGTTCCTCAATCAGAAATTGATCGTGGGAGACTTTCAAAATCAACGGTCAATATAGCCAGACTAATATTGAGTTAAAAGCAAGACTATCGATCAATATAAGCAAAATAAATCTCTTATTTGGAATCAATGGCAAAAGAAGTTGGCTTTTTCTGATATTTTCGCCGTAGTGGTATTCTAAGTGACACATTTGATATCACTTATAACGGGTTGTTTGAGAGAGATTCAGTCCAGTGGACAAAATCCGCCTGAGTCTAAAAACTCAGAAGCGAAGAAAATATCAAAATGTAATTTTGGGGTTTCAATTAAATTTGAAATAGCCGAAAATCGGCTTGGGATAGCTACTTTGACAGTATTGTGAATTTGTGATATTATGGGACGAGAAAGTAGAGTAAAGTATGTATCGCGTATTAAGTATTGATGATGAGGTCATTGTACTTGCTAATACAGACGGTCATGTCAAAAGGCTTGATCGTTCGTCTTTTAGTTTTGACCCTAAGCTGGGGGATAGGGTAGATCTTTTCTATGATGATAAGGACCAAGTCATTGCAACCAGAGCCAAGATAGTTGAGAATGAATCAGGCTCTCGGGCGATTAGATCGGCACTCCTACAGGGAATCTTTGACCTATTTACAGAAGTTTTAACCATCCACAATGATCAGGTTGGTAACGTTAAAAAAATCCTCTCGCAACTCTTCATTGCCTTCTTTATGGTTTGGGCCTTGGTTGGCGTCGTTGTTGTTGAACTGATCATCCTAATTGAATCGCTCTTAATCTGGGCCTACCAATTTATTTTAATTGCTATCAAGTATTTCCATGATTTGATTGCCAAAAAGTTGGCAGACCGCGCTCGGCAACAGGCCAAGCAGGAAGTTGATGCCACTTACGGCTATGACCAGTCTTTTAATGAGGAAATCAATCCTGAAGCCTATGCCGACTACGAAGATGATTCCTACATCGTCGATCTCGACTCTCTGGAGTTGTCCCCTGATGAGCGCGAACGCTATTTTAACGATTATAATGACTATCCAGAGAAGTAGGAGTTTTCCTATTTCTCTTTCTTTATAGGCTAAAATTTGCTAAAATGTTAGGGAAATAAACTTATAATGAGGTAAAAAACATGTCAAAATTTTTAGTCTTTGGTCATCAAAATCCAGATACTGATGCTATTGCATCTTCATACGGCTGGGCTTATTTGGAAAGAACTGCCTGGGGACGCGATGCAGAAGCAGTAGCCTTGGGTACGTCAAATGAAGAAACGGCCTTTGTCCTTGATTACTTTGGTGTAGAGGCTCCTCGGGTTGTCGAATCAGCTAAGACTGAAGGGGTTAGCCAAGTCATTTTGACTGACCACAATGAGTTTCAACAATCTATCAGCGATATTCGTGAGGTTGAAATTGCAGCTGTTATTGACCACCACCGCGTGGCAAATTTTGAAACAGCTAACCCACTTTACATGCGGGTGGAACCAGTCGGTTCGGCTTCTTCCATTGTTTTCCGTGCCTATAAGGAAACTGGAACAGAGGTTCCTAAAGAAATTGCTGGTTTGCTCTTGTCAGGCTTGATTTCAGATACCCTACTTTTGAAATCTCCAACGACAGCACCATCTGACCCTGCCGTAGCCGAAGAATTGGCTAAGATTGCTGGTGTCGACTTGCAAGAATATGGTTTGGCTATGCTCAAGGCTGGAACCAATTTGGCCAGCAAGTCAGCTGAGGAATTGATTGATATTGATGCTAAGAGCTTTGAGCTCAACGGCAACAATGTGCGTGTGGCCCAAGTCAATACGGTTGATATTGATGAAGTCTTGGCCCGCCAAGCTGAAATTGAAGAAGCTATCAAGGCTTCACAAGCGGCTAATGGCTACTCCGACTTTGTTTTGATGATTACCGATATTCTCAATTCAAATTCAGAAATTTTGGCTCTTGGTAGCAATGTGGATAAGGTTGAAGCAGCTTTCAACCTTAAGTTGGAAAACAACCATGCCTTCCTTGAAGGAGCTGTTTCCCGTAAGAAACAAGTGGTCCCACAATTGACCGAAAGTTTTAATAAATAAGATAAAAGAGGCAGTGTGCTGTCTCTTTTTTGTCTTTGAAGGCGGAGGTGATTGCTATGAAGAAAATCCTATCATTAAGCTCAACTGGCTGGTTCTCATGCCTCGCTTGAAGAAAGGGTTATCAGTTCTGGGTGTGCAAGATATTGATGGGACCTATCAGAAAATTTTGGCGAACTATTAGGCTGAACTTGCTAGCTTGCCAGATTATGGGCCGAACGATATTTTACCCCTCATCCTGACCCATGCAGTTATGTTGGGAACTGTCTATCGGGAGTGCAAGCCCAAACCTAGTGTCCAGACTATGACTGATTTTTATCAAAATCTAGTAATGGGCTCCAAATTGATTTCTTGGGGGCTCAGGCACAGAAATCCTTTGACCAAGTTGGCCATTCACAGGCAAGTCAAGCAAGGGCAAAGGAGTCAAAAAGCCAGTCATCCATTCACTTGGCAGTACAAGGTTGAGGAAGGTAGGGGGCGTTTCTTAGCGACCTTTAGCCGCTGTGGAGCTTGTTCCTATCTGACCAGCCGTGGCATGCCAGAGCTGGTACCTGCCGTGTGTGCTCTAGATTATGAATTTGCCAAAGCTGGTAATTACCTTTTTCTGCGTAAGCAAACCCTAGCCACTAGGGGTCAATTCTGTGACTGCCTCTATGTCAGCAAGAAGGCGGCAACTGCTGACCAAGTTGCTCAGGCTAAACTGGATGAAAAAGCGGAAGCCAAGCGAGCAGAGACCTTGTTTAATCGATACTAGAAAAGGGCCTGAGACAAAACCCATTTGCCCCCATAAAAACAGAGGATCACTTGTTGGTGACCCTCTGTTTTTTAGGTTTGGTTGCTTCTCCTGTTGTATTTGAGGAGATTATTGACCATAAGGGCCAATCCCATATCAATCTTGACCTGTCGTTTCCCCCGCAGATGACATCTTTTGTAACCCAAACAAGCCTTTATCTGCCCAAAGACAGGCTCCACATCAACCTTGCGTTGTGCGAAAACTTGACTGCCCTCAGGAGATAAAAGCGCTTGAACTTCTTTTTGCTTTAAATATTGGTACCGTTCGTTGATGTAAAGCCCCTTTTGAGGAGCTAATTCAGGCTCCTCAGCCTGGTAGACCTTAATCTCTTGTTCCAAACCTGTTTGCGTTTTCTGGTGTTTGAGATGATGAAACACCTATTTCCA
>NZ_JMLC01000040.1 GCF_000686605.1 Streptococcus sobrinus DSM 20742 = ATCC 33478
AATTGGATAAACAACTATCCGAAGAAAATACTGGATTACAAATCCCCCAGAGAGGTTTTATCTGCTGGCTAACTTGGACTTGAAATTTGGCTTCCTGTATAATTTTTAAAAATCCTAGATCCGAGATAATAAAAAGCCAATTGGAACCTCCCGTTGCCCTGTCAGGAGATCAATTAGCCTATTGCTATAAAGATAAGTTAGCATGTGAAACAGTTTTAGAAGAAGGGCGAGTTCTCTTCTTCACCCTCTGTTTTACCAGCAAGTTGCTGGTTTTCTTGACTAGCATTTCGTGCCACCTGGTTATCACTGGTTGTCGCACTATTTGCAAGGCCTGAAGATGCAGAGTCCATACCGACAAACAGATTGAGAACAGACAGGACAAGACTAGCTAGCAAAAGAATTAAAATAAGCAGGAAGTAAATGCTTGACAAGAGAACTAAACCAGCAATAAGACAATAAAACATGAGGAGGTCAGCTAGTATTCCTAGGCAAGATGTTAGCCACTGCAAGACTTTATCTGTCCGCCTAAGTTTCAAAAATCGCATCAGATTAAACTGACCTAAAATAGCTGTCAAAGCGAGAAGCCCACAGGCTATCAGAATCAGCCATTCGCCGCTTTGCAGACCACCAACTTTCAAACCTGTCCAGAGGAAGCTAAACAAACTGGGATAGATGAAAGACTGTCGAGGTGTAACACCCATGAGCAGGACAAGAACTAGGACTATAAAACCTAGACTCGGTGCTGTATTCTTCAAGATTAAATAGGTTTGTGATTTGCTTGTCATTTGGTTTGCATTTTCTGTCATAATCTCCTCCGTTATGTCAAAAAAATCGGGCTACAAGTAGAGTCCGATTTCTAATATGGTGCTTAGTAAAGTAGGTCATAGATTTCCATAGCAACCAAGTCGATGCTATCGAAGGTATAAGTTTCACGCGCTTTAACATCACGCAATGTGAAAATAGGACCATTTTCAGGATCGTTGGCAAAAGAAACTTCCGCAACAACTTCGCCGTCACGTTCAAAATTTCGTTTTAAATTGCCTCCATCTGTCGTCATCAAATTGAGACGATCAATGATTCTCACCAAATGTGATTCCATGTAGATTCTCCTTAGCTAAGTACAAGAGGCTTGGAAAAGACTTTCCCCATTGACTACTTTTGACCCCTTGTTCCATTAATCTTTTAATCAGTCTTATTTTACCATAAACTAGGGAAATGAGATAGACCAAAGCCCCCAATTAGGCAAATTTAACCCTAAAATCTAGTGATTTTCATAGAAAAAAGAGGCCAACAGACTAAGATGGACCTCTCTTTAACTAAGTTAGTTCTCCTGGTAGGATTGATAGATAATAGCCTTGATGGCATGCATGCGATTTTCAGCTTCTTGGAAAATAAGGGAGCTGTATTTTTGGAAGACCTGATCAGTAATCTCAAGTTCACTGTAGCCGTATTTGTCATAGATGTCTTGGCCAATGCTGGTATTGAGGTCATGAAAGGCAGGCAGACAGTGCATGACAACTAGGTCTGGATTTTGAGCCAAATCTAGGAGTTCCTGATTGACCTGATAGGGCAGAAGCAGATCAATTCTTTCTTTGAAGTCCACATCCTCACCCATGGAGACCCAAACATCAGTGTAAATCATGTCCACACCCTTGACAGCTGCCATATCATCCGTCATCTCTAGCTTAGCCCCAGTATTGTGCTGCTGGGCCAAGTCTAGAACGTCTCGGTCGGGTTGGAGACTGGCAGGAGCAATAATAGTACAGTTGACTCCAAGGATGGCCGAAGTAACCAGAAGCGAATTGGCCATATTATTGCGGCCATCACCAATATAGGCGATGCTGAGGCCCTCTAAGCTGCCAAAATACTCCTTGAGGGTCAGGAAATCGGCAATCATCTGGGTGGGATGCCAGGTATCAGTTAAGCCATTCCAGACAGGAACACCGGAATATTTGGCCAGAGTTTCCACATCCTCCTGCTTAAAGCCCCGGTATTCGATACCATCAAACATGGATCCCAACACCTTGGCCGTATCGGCTACAGATTCTTTCTTGCCCAGCTGGGTTTCTCCTGCTCCCAAGTAGGTCACATTCATACCCAAGTCTTGGCCAGCCACCGTGAAGGCAGAACGGGTTCTGGTCGAGGTCTTTTCAAAGATGAGAGCGATGTTGAGGCCCTCCAAGTATTTGTGAGCCTGCTTAGTCTTTTTAAGGACCTTGAACTTGGCTGCTGACTCAATTAGGCCGAGTAACTCTTCTTTCGTAAAATCTATCTCTTTTAAAAATGATTTGGTCATAAGCTTTTCCTTTTTTGTATTTTTATACATGTATTCTACATTATTTTGGGAAATTGTCAAGTTGTTTTTGTATTTTATTCACTTTATTAAATTTAGCACTCTCATAGACAGTCTGCTAAAACCCAATCTTTTTACTTGCTTTCTATAGCTTGAGTGTTATAATAACAGCATAGGCTTTGACCAATATTGACTATAGGTCAAGATCGGAGGTTTCCTATGTTATGTCAAAACTGTAAGCTCAACGATGCGAGCATACATCTCTATGCAAATATTAATGGCCAGCAAAAGCAGATTGATCTCTGTCAAAACTGCTATCAAATCATGAAGGCTGACCCAGAAAATATTCTCAGTAGTAATTTAACCAGCCAAAATCCACAAAGTCATCAAAATCAATCTATGGATTCATTCTTTGATGATTTCTTTGGTGATTTAAACAATTTCCGTGCTTTTAATCCAGATCTACCTAACGCTCCCCAATCACAAGCGGGACGCAATGGTGGTGACGGGGGTAATCGTGGCGGCAATAACGGTGGAGGTAATCAAGGTCGCAGAGCTCAGGCTCAGCCCCAACAAGCTCAAGGTATCTTGGATGAGTTCGGGATCAACATTACTGATATGGCCCGCCGGGGTGACATTGACCCTGTTATCGGTCGTGACCAAGAAATTGTCCGCGTCATTGAAATTCTCAACCGTCGGACCAAGAACAACCCTGTCCTCATCGGTGAACCTGGTGTTGGTAAAACAGCTGTTGTTGAAGGCTTGGCTCAAAAGATTGTCGATGGTAGTGTCCCTCAAAAATTACAGAACAAACAAGTCATTCGTTTAGATGTGGTCAGCCTAGTCCAAGGCACCGGTATTCGAGGACAGTTTGAAGAACGGATGCAAAAGCTGATGGAAGAAATTCGCCAGCGGCAAGATGTCATCCTCTTTATCGACGAAATCCATGAAATCGTTGGTGCTGGTGGCACTTCTGACGGTAGCATGGATGCCGGAAATATCCTCAAGCCAGCCCTGGCCCGTGGTGACCTACAGCTGGTTGGTGCCACTACTCTCAATGAATATCGGATTATTGAAAAAGATGCGGCTCTAGAAAGACGGATGCAACCAGTCAAGGTGGATGAACCTTCCGTTGAAGAAACCATCACCATCCTGCATGGTATCCAACCCAAGTATCAAGACTACCATCATGTCAAATATACTGATGATGCCATCGAGGCTGCGGCTGTCCTGTCCAACCGCTACATTCAAGACCGCTTCCTGCCAGATAAGGCCATTGACCTTCTGGACGAAGCCGGCTCCAAGATGAATTTGACCCTTAACTTTATTGATCCTAAGGAAATTGACCAACGCTTGGTTGAGGCCGAAAATCTCAAGGCTCAAGCGACTCGCGAAGAGGACTTTGAAAAAGCCGCCTACTTCCGCGACCAAATTGCCAAGTACAAGGAAATGCAGTCCCAACAACTGGATGACCAAGATATTCCTGTTATCACAGAAAAGCATATCGAAGCCATCGTTGAAGAAAAGACCAATATTCCTGTCGGTGATTTGAAGGAAAAGGAACAGTCGCAACTGGTCAACTTGGCAGATGACCTCAAGTCCCGTGTCATTGGTCAGGACGATGCTGTCGATAAGATTGCCAAGGCCATCCGCCGTAATCGTGTCGGTCTGGGGGCTCCAAATCGTCCAATCGGTAGCTTCCTCTTTGTTGGACCTACCGGTGTCGGTAAGACTGAGCTGTCCAAACAGCTGGCCATTGAGCTCTTCGGCTCGGCTGACAGCATGATTCGTTTCGACATGTCCGAATACATGGAAAAACATGCCGTAGCCAAACTCGTTGGAGCCCCTCCAGGTTATGTGGGCTACGAAGAAGCTGGCCAATTAACTGAAAAAGTTCGTCGCAACCCTTATTCCCTTACCCTGCTGGATGAAGTGGAAAAGGCCCATCCTGATGTCATGCACATGTTCCTGCAAGTCTTGGATGATGGTCGCCTGACCGATGGTCAAGGTCGGACCGTCAGCTTCAAGGATACCATCATTATCATGACCTCAAATGCTGGTACTGGTAAGTCTGAGGCTTCCGTTGGTTTCGGAGCCGCCCGTGAAGGGCGGACCAATTCCGTCATGGGAGAATTGAGCAACTTCTTCAGTCCAGAATTCATGAACCGTTTCGATGGTATTATTGAATTCAAGGCCCTGAGCAAGGACAACCTTCTCCATATCGTGGATCTCATGTTGGATGATGTCAACAAGCGTTTGTCCAGCAATGACCTTCACCTGGATGTCACCGATAAGGTCAAGGAAAAATTAGTTGAACTGGGTTATGATCCCAAGATGGGGGCAAGACCTCTGCGTCGAACCATCCAAGATAATATCGAAGATGCCATTACCGACTTCTACCTAGAAAATCCTAGTGAAAAGAACTTCAAGGCCGTTATGACTTCGAATGGTAAGATCAGCATCAAGGCTGCCAAAAAGGCCGAGACGAGTGTCGCAGGTAAAAAAGAAAGGTCGTCTGAAAATTAGTTCAGACAGATAAGTCCTGACCCCAAGGTCGGGATTTTTGTAAGCTGGGGTAATTGATACTCTTTGAAGCTCAAAACTTTCAACTGACAGCTCTAGCCTGGTCATATCTCGCTAAAACGGCAGGGGACTTTAGCGGATGATGTGAAGAGAGAGTGGTACTTTTGATTTTAAGCCAGTATGATTTAACAAAAGTACGATTGAGCCCACTCCCAAGACTTGATTTTTAAGCAAGAGGCTGGCACGAAAGATCCTCACCTCGTTACTTTTTTCAACATTAAACAGTTTGACGCAGTGGTTGATTTGCGATGTAGCAAAGTCCTTATCCCTTGACATGCAAGTGATAGGTCCAACAGTCTGGGAGACTGTTGGAGAAAACCAAATCAACTGTGCGGGGTTGAGAAATAAAAAGTTGCAGTGTTCCTTGAATCCTGAGCCTAAAAACGAGAAAACGAAGATAGTCTGGGGATAGACTAGACTTCCCTTAAACCTTAAAATTGTAGAGTGAAGCAAATTGATTTCTTAGAAATTACGATTTTTGTCTCACTCCCTCATGTGTTATAATAAACTCAAGAAATATAGAGAAGAGGAATATCTATGTCCACTCCTACTTTTGGCCAAAAAGAGGCTGGTAAAAATTATATCGCCCGCTATGGGGTCTATGCCGTCATCCCCAACCAGGACCAAACCAAAATTATTCTGGTGCAAGCACCAAATGGCGCCTGGTTTTTGCCAGGTGGCGAAATCGAAGCTGGTGAAGATCAATTAAGTGCTCTCAAACGCGAGCTAATTGAAGAACTTGGTTTTGAGGCTGAACTAGGAAACTACTATGGCCAGGCTGATGAGTATTTTTACTCCAGCCATCGGGACACCTACTTCTACAACCCCGCCTACATCTATGAGGCAATTTCTTATACTGCCGTTGACAAGCCTCTTGAGGATTTCAATAATCTGGTCTGGTTCCCTGTCGAGGAGGCCATCAGCAAGCTCAAACGTGGCAGTCACAAGTGGGGGATTGAGGAATGGAAAAAATCTCACAAATCCCTCTGAGCGACCACTATTTTCCAAAAATAGTGCTATAATGTTACTATGCAAAGTTCATAAGGAGGTCTTCAATGAGACTAATAAACACAACGAGCAGCCACCCGTCGCTTGTTCGTAATCAGCTGCGTAATACCGATGCTGAATTAGTTGAAGTTTATTCCGCTGGTAACAGCGATGTCGTTTTTTCTAAAGCACCTGGTCACTATGAGCTCCTGATTTCCAACTGCCATCGGGCTATTAAGGATGAAGAAATTGAGAAGATTCGTGAATTCTTCTTCAAACGCAAGGTTAATCCTGACATCATTATTCCAGATAAAATCAAATCAAGCCACACAGAAAAATTGATTGAAATTTCAATCCCTACTGTCGAATAAAACCAATAGGTCACTCGCAAGAGTGGCTTTTTGTATACTTATTTCAACCGCAAAGAAAAGGCCTTACAACCTCTGAGGTCATAGAGCCTTTTATCATTCTCTTAAAAATCTAGTTTACTTAGCTTTGACTTCAAAGCCTTGAGCGACAGCTTGAGGGAAGTTGCTTTCAACAATGTCGGCACAGTGGTCACAGATAGTGACACCGTAAGGGCGTTCCTTGGTAGTGACATCGGTCCGACGGCAGCGATCACAGACCTGACCTTGGGCTTGTTGCACCGTGAAGGCCACATCCTCAAATGTCACAGCATCTGCCGATGCTGCTTCCTCTGTAATCGTCAGCTCCGATACAATTAGCAATTGAGCCAAATCGCTATCCAAGTTCTCCAAGTCCGCCTTAACTTCTGGGCTAGCATAAACAGTCAAATGTGCTTCCAAGGACTTACCAATCAGCTTGGCATTGCGGGCTTCTTCCAGAGCCTTTTGAGCTTGAGCTCGGAAGGTCATGAAGGCATCCCAGGCTTCCAGCAGGCTATCTTGATTAGCGAAATCTTTTGCCTCAGGCATTTCCGCCAATTGAACAAAGTCTTCAGCTTCCTGATCTAGATAGGACCAGATTTCTTCTGCCGTATGTGGCAGAATTGGTGTCAAGAGCTTGGTAATCTTTACCAAGATGTCATAGAAGACGGTCTGCATTTGCCGACGGGCCAAATTATCAGCCGCTTCAATATAGACAACATCCTTGGCAAAGTCTAGGTAGAAGGCTGATAAATCAACGGTCAAGAAGTTGTTGACAGCCTTATAGACATCCATGAAGCGGTAGTTTTCATAGGCCTTGGTGATGGTTGCCGCCAATTGGTTAAATTTGACCATCATGTATTGGTCAACTGGTCGCAAGTCTTCATAGGCCAGGGCTTGGCCCTTATCAAAGTCGCTGGTATTAGCCAGAAGGAAACGCAGGGTATTGCGAATCTTCCGGTAACTTTCAGAGACTTGACCTAGGATTTCCATGGATACCCGGACATCATTGTCAGTATCAACAGAAGCTACCCAGAGACGCAGGATTTCTGCCCCGTACTGCTTAGCTACATCATTTGGTGAAATGATATTTCCCTTTGACTTGGACATCTTTTCACCCTTACCATCGAGGACGAAACCTTGGGAAAGAACAGCCTTGTAAGGTGCATGGCCATTGGCAGCCACAGAGGTAATCAAAGACGAGTTAAACCAACCGCGGTATTGGTCAGACCCTTCCAGATAAAGGTCAGCTGGATAACCCAGACCTTCTCTTTGGTTCATAACCCCATTCCAAGAAGAACCTGAGTCGAACCAAACATCCATGATGTCAGTTTCCTTGGTAAATTGGCCATTTGGTGAACCAGGATGGCTGAAGCCTGCAGGAAGCAAGTCTTTGGCTTCCCAATCCCACCAAATAACAGAGCCATGTTCCGCAAAGAGAACAGCTACATGGTCGGTAACTTCCTTGGTCATGATAGCCGTGCCATCTTCTGCATAGAAGATTGGCAGGGGCACACCCCAAGCCCGTTGACGGGAGATTACCCAGTCGCCACGGTCACGAATCATATTGTAGAGACGAGTCTTACCCCAGCTAGGGAAGAAGTCTACTTTTTCAATTTCGTCCAAAATTTCTTGGCGGAATTTTGAAACGGAAGCAAACCATTGAGGGACAGCCCGCCAGATGATTGGCTTCTTAGTCCGCCAATCAAATGGATATGAGTGGGTGATTTCTTCTTTGGCCAGAAGCAAATCACCTAATTTTGCCAGAATCGTAGGCAGAACCTTGTCATAGAATTGGCCTTGGAAATCAGGTCCAGCTTCTTCGTTCATGATACCACGACTGTCAACGGTGACAGAGACCTCCAGACCATACTTAAGGCTAACATTATAGTCATCCTCACCAAAGCCAGGGGCGGTATGGACGATACCAGTACCAGAGTCAAGAGTAACGTGGTCGCCGACCATGACGATTTCTTCAACCTGGCTATCCCAAGGGTGTTCGGTGGTAATCAATTCTAGCTCAGCACCAGTATGCCGGTCCAGAACTTGGAAATCAGCCCAACCAAAGCGTCCAGCCAAATCATCCAAGAGTTCTTCGGCGACAACATACTTGCGGTCTTGACCAGCCACCTGCACGGTTACATAGCTGAAATCTGCACCAACGGTCAAACCACGAGAAGCTGTGATGGTAAATGGGGTGGTTGTCCAGACTACGATGTAGGTATCATTATCCAGCACTCCCTTGCCATCCTTGACCTTATTAGCATAGAAAAGGGAGGTTGAAACTAGATCATGGTATTCAATTTCGGCTTCAGCCAGAGCAGATTCAGATGACCAAGACCAATAGACTGGCTTAGCACCACGGTAGATATAGCCCTTGTCAGCCATAGCACCGAAAACCCGAATTTGGGCTGCCTCATAGTCATGTGTCAAGGTAACATAAGGATTTTCCCAGTCAGCCGAAACGCCTAGACGTTTGAAGTCTTCCCTTTGCTTGTCAACTTGGGAGAGAGCGTATTCCTTACACATTTCCAAGTACTGAGCACGAGGAATTTCTTTGCGTTTAACCCCTTTTTTGGCTAGGACTTGCTCAATTGGCAGACCGTGAGTATCCCAACCAGGATTGTAAGGAGCCCGATAACCCATCATGGATTTTGAGCGGATGATAATATCTTTAGAAATTTTGTTCAGAGCATGCCCGACATGGATATTTCCATTAGCGTAGGGAGGACCATCGTGCAAGAAGAAAGAAGGTTTCTTTGCATTCAGTTCTTGCCGTTTACCGTAAATGTTAGCTTCCTCCCAAGCTGCTTGCCACTTGGGTTCTTTGTTGGGAAGGCCAGCACGCATAGGAAAAGCTGTTTTCCCAAGATTCAAAGTCTCTTTTAATTTCATAAATACACCTTTCGTTTTAATACTCAATGAAAATCAAACCTTGCCCAGGCAAGGAGCCACAGGCTATACCGAAGTAGGGTAGAGTGTATTATACCCAATTAAAATCAAAGTTAGCATCTTTGATACTTTCTAACGTAGCAAG
>NZ_JMLC01000041.1 GCF_000686605.1 Streptococcus sobrinus DSM 20742 = ATCC 33478
CCTAAAAATTAGAGAGCGAAGGGCTCAAAATTTATCACGGGGCAAAGATATCAGCTACTAAAGTAGCAAATATCTAACGCCAATCTCTACGAAAATTGACTAGCCCCCTGATTAACTCGGTTAGGCCAGTAAAATCGGCTAGCCTAACCTCGTGTCGTAATGAAACTACGTGAGTTCCAAGAAATCATCCACTGGATAATTTCTTCTTGCGTCCGCACTTTTAAACGACATTCCCTTTTCAAAATCGATATTATTTTGAAAAGGGAATTAGTAAGGTAGCTAGGTAAGTCGCCATAGCGATTACCGTAGTTCATCAGTGATTTTTAATCGCTGATGAGCTTGCTACGTTAGAAAGTATCAAAGATGCTAACTTTGATTTTAATTGGGTATAAAATTCGGTTAGATTAAACCACTAGATACTTCTGCACTTTCATAAAGCAGGGAGGAGCTCTAATTTATAGAGGCTTTTTCTACTCCCTAATTCAAGAAGCAGCTTCAATAAATATGGGCTGAGCACTTGATTGCCCAGCCCTCTTTTCTTTTTTTAAATGACCAACCTGATTTAACTTAGATTTTTTCGCCTTCTTCTTCTTTTTCCTTAGCGATTTGTTCTTTAATCTTGCGTTCTTCTTCTTCCTTGGCCAGACGTTCAGCTTCAGCACGTGCTCGAACAGCAGCCCGCTTAGCTTCAGGATCTGGGTGAATAGTTACATTACCAGACTCAATTTCTTCAAGAGCCCGCAGGGTTGACTTAACAGACTTAAATTCTTGAGTTGGCCGTGCCCCCTCTTCCAATTCATGTGCCCGCTTAGCCTGCAGGATACAGAGTGAATATTTTGAAGGAATGCGATCTAGTAAGGTATCAATAGAAGGTTTTAACATCATAAGGCAATTTCTCTTTTCTAACTTAAATATCTTTAATCATCTTGTTATAGTGACCAATGACACGATCAACACGGCAGTGCTCCGCTTCAATAATTCGTTTAACTCGTTCAGCAGCCAGAGGCACCTGGTCATTGACAACAGCATAGTCATATTCCCTCATGAGGGCGATTTCTTCCTTGGCACGCTCAATTCTTTGGGCAATGACTTCCTGACTATCTGTTCCCCGACCTACCAAGCGGTCTTTTAATTCATCTAAATCAGGCGGTGTTAGGAAAATAAAGACTCCATCTGGAACCTTTTTCTTAACTTGGAGAGCCCCCTGAACTTCAATTTCTAAGAAGACGTCAATTCCCTTGTCCAGCGTTTCATTGACATAAGTCAAAGGAGTCCCATAATAGTTGCCAACATATTCAGCATACTCTAGCATTTGCCCTTGGCGAATCAATTCTTCAAATTCCTGACGAGTTCGGAAGAAATAGTCAACACCATCCTTTTCACCGGGACGTTGAGCACGGGTTGTCATCGAGACCGAGTATTCAAATTTGTGGTCTGGTGTGGAAAAAATTTCCTGACGAACAGTTCCTTTACCGACCCCTGAAGGTCCGGAGAAAACAATCAACAATCCACGTTCGGACATAGTAGACTCCTTAATATTTCTTATGCCTTAGTTTAACAAAAATAGCACTTTTTATCAAGCACCCAGCCGGTTGTGAACTCACAAAAGACTGATAGAATTAGCCTTTTCAAACTAAAAATTTTTAAGAAAATCACTCCCACAAACGCAGCCTTTTATAGTATAATGGTAAGGTATGCTTAAAAGGCAAATTATTCACAAGGAGGGGTTCTCATGAAACAGATGTTTCTTTCTGTAAATAATCAACTTAATGAAATTGAAACATTCGAGCCAGGGGCTTGGATTAATCTCGTGAACCCTTCCCAGGAAGAATCTGTTCGCCTTGCTGAAAAATTCAAGATTGATATTACTGACTTGCGAGCACCGCTGGATGCGGAAGAAAGTTCTCGGATTAGTGTTGAAGATAACTATACTCTGATTATTGTTGATGTCCCTACCCAAGAGGACCGTAATGGCAAGAGTTATTATGTTACTATTCCTCTGGGTATCGTGGTGACCGAGGATGTGGTGATTACCACCTGTTTGGAGCCCTTGGATTTATTTGATAAATTTCTTAATCATCGAATTAGAGGCTTCTACACCTTTATGAAGACGCGTTTCGTCTTTCAGCTCCTCTACCGCAATGCCGAGCTCTTTCTGACCGCCTTGCGTTCCATTGACCGTCAGAGCGACCGTATCGAAGCTCAACTGGAGGATGCCACTCGCAACGAACAACTAATTGATATGATGGAGCTAGAAAAATCCATTATTTACCTGAAAGCGTCTCTGAAGATTAACGAGCGTATCGTCAAGAAATTATCAGGTCATACTTCCAGCTTAAAAAAATATGTTGATGATGAAGATCTCTTGGAAGATAGCTTAATTGAAACCCAACAGGCCATCGAAATGGCTAGCATTTATGAAAATGTCCTCAATATCATGACAGAGACGTCTGCTTCCATTATTTCCAACAATCAGAATTCCATTATGAAGACCCTGGCCCTAATGACCATGGCCTTGGATATTCCAACCGTTATCTTCTCAGCCTATGGGATGAACTTCAAAAATAACTGGCTTCCCCTCAACGGTCTGCCCCACGCCTTTTGGGTAATCGCTGCAATTTCCACGGCCTTGAGTGCCACAGCCGTTATCTTTTTCATCCGCAAACGCTGGTTCTAAAAAGTTACTTAGATTGGAGTCATCCTACCATGGATTTACAAGAATTAACCAAGAAAAACCAAGAATTTGTTACTATTGCCACCCACCAATTTAAGAAAGACGGCAAAAGTGATGAAGAAATCGAAGCCATTTTTAACGAGGTTCTCCCGACTATCATTGAAAATCAAAAGCAGGGAAATACGGCCCGCTACCTTTTAGGAGCCCCAACCGCTTGGGCCAAATCCTTCAGTACTAAAACTGTTGAGAACGGTCAAGCTATAGATTCAGCTACCAATAAAAATCCTTGGCTTATGTGGATGGATAGCAGTCTCCTCTTTTTTGGCGGCTTCTCGCTCTTTTACGGTTTCGTCAACCTAACCAGCGGTAAGACCTCAGCACAGGTCTATGGGATTAGCTCAATCCTTGTTATTGCTCTTAGCGGTGCTGCTGCTTTCTACGGCCTCTATCACTTTGTCTATCGCTATTCTGGCAACCCCAAGGATGAACGGCCTAGCCTTTGGAAGTCTCTAGCCTATATGGCCGGTTTTACCCTACTCTGGATTTTAGCGGTCGGATTGACAGCCTTAATCCCTAAATTCCTCAACCCTGTGCTCCCTGGACTAGCTACTATGATTATCGGTGCTATCAGTTTAGGTCTCCGATACTATCTGAAAAAGCGCTACAATATCCAAAGTGCCCTTGCTGCCACTCAAGCACCTAGGAATACTAACGGAAAATAAATCTAATACAAAATGGGCCTTTCAAACCGAGAGGTCCATTTTATATTCTTCGAATTCACCCCACTAGGAGCTGCTCTCTCCTATTTTCGGGAGGTCCGGCTGGCACCAAATCAATTGGCGCTTCCAAATCTCTTGACACAAAGCACAAACAGGTGTTTAAGCCTGATTGCACTTTCTCGTTTCTAGGTGTAAAGAAAAAGCGCTCCACCAGAGCTCGTTTGTGTTTTCCAATTTCTAGGCACAAAGAAAAAAGGTCCACCGGTCCTCTGTCTGCTCTCTCTTGTTTCTTGGAGCAGAGAAGTAAGATAGTCCGGTGAACTATTTTAGCGGACTTCCCGAAAATCAAAAGAACTCTGGCTCCACTGGGGCTTGTTTGCGCTTTCTAGTTTCTAGGAACAAAGAAAAAAACGGTCCACTTGGACCATTTTTTTAATCTTCGTTTACGAATGGCATAAGAGCCATAATGCGAGCACGCTTGATTGCTGTTGTTACCTTACGTTGGTTCTTAGCTGAAGTTCCTGTTACACGACGAGGAAGAATTTTTCCACGTTCTGAAACGAAACGGCTAAGTAATTCTGTATCTTTGTAATCAACATATTCAATTTTGTTAGCTGCGATATAATCAACTTTTTTACGGCGTTTGAATCCGCCACGACGTTGTTGAGCCATGTTTGTTCTCCTTTATTTTATTTTTGACTTGCTTGCACAAGTCCATGTCCTAGCCACTTAGAATGGAAGGTCGTCATCGGAAATATCCATTGGGTTAGAATTACCAAATGGACTTTCATCACGGCCGAAGTTCGGTGTAGCTTGCTGTTGGCCACCACCAAAGTTTGATGAGCTATTGCCGCCAGCATTGTAGGAACCTGTACCGTTAGCTTCCCGAGTGGCACGACTTTCCAGAAGTTGGAAATTGTCAGCGACAACCTCGGTTACATAAACCCGTTGACCTTGTTGGTTTTCATAATTACGCGTCTGAATGCGACCTGTAATCCCAATCAAAGCCCCTTTCTTAGCCCAATTGGCCAAGTTTTCGGCTTGCTGACGCCAGATAACACAGTTGATGAAATCAGCCTCACGCTCACCATTTTGGTTTTTGAAGTTGCGGTTAACAGCTAAACTGAAGGTTGCAACAGCTTGATTGGATGGGGTGTAACGAAGCTCGGCATCCCGAGTCATACGACCCACGAGTACGACATTATTAATCATAATTTACCTTCTTAAGCGTCAAGCTTAACAATCATGTGACGAAGAATATCGTTGTTGATTTTTGACAAACGGTCAAACTCGTTAAGAGCATGAGCGTCTTGGGTTTCAACGTTAACGATATGGTAAAGTCCTTCACGGAAATCTTGGATTTCGTAAGCAAGACGACGTTTTTCCCAATCTTTTGATTCAACAACAGTTGCACCGTTGTCTGTCAAGATAGCGTCAAAGCGTTCTACCAAAGCGTTTTTAGCTTCTTCTTCAATGTTTGGACGAATAATATAAAGAATTTCGTATTTAGCCATTGATATTTTCCTCCTTTTGGTCTAATGACCCCAAGTCCTAGCAAGGGGTAAGTGAGGGATACTCACAAGACACTATTATACAGGAAAACGGGGCTGATTGCAAGGGATAAAGTCATTTTCGATTAGCTGAGGAATGAGAACCATCAAACTTCAAAATATGATTTTTGATATTTCTTCGCTCTCTAGTTTTTGGGCTCAGGCAGATTTAATCTTCCGGACTAAATCTCTCTCAATCTTCCGGTATCAGTGACATCTTTGTCATCACTGATAATTCCACTAGGGCGAAAATATCAGTTTTAACTCACTTCCTTTGTAGATTAAGCTATAGTATAATTTTTCTACTTGAAAATAATTTCGGATTTCGATTTTAGCTAAGTAGGAGGAAAAAAGGCCCTAAAAAATCCCTAATCAGGGATTGGGTTAGAAAATTTATAAAGGTATCAAAGAAGATTACTCATTTATCGTCCTTCTTAGCAAAGCGATAGGTCATATAATCGCTCATGGTTTGGACATCCTGATTGGTTAAGTCCCTTTCTGTCATCGAATTATTAATGAAGGTGATGACGGGTAGCAGGATATAAATAAAGATGGCAAAGTGAGGGAAGACATAGGCTAGAAGCAAGATACCAATAAAAGGGAGGACTATCTGGAGCCCCAAGCGAATCAACACCCCTTTGCTTTCAGGCTTAGGTCGGTTGGAATCAGTGTTAGATTTTTCCCTTTCGGCATGTAGTTGCTTAATCCCCACTCGAAAAAGCATGAAATTACTGGAAATAGAAATAACAGTAATCAAAATCCCATAGGACAAAACCGCCAGGGAATAATTCTCAAACTTAGTCAGGAGCTGCAAGAAGAGGGGCACTAGGCAGATAAACATGTGGTTGACCATATCCCAGGTCATGATTGGGACTGATATTTTTTCCGTCAGAACCATTGTTCTAGCTCGACGGTACCATTGATTGGCAATAATGATAAAACTGATTAAGAACCAAAGGATATCCGTCCCAAACTGGGGCAATTGACTCATTTTATCAGGAACCTTGATACTCAAAACCAAGATAGTCATGATAATGGCGTAGAGACCATCACTAAGGGTATCAAACTTTTTGGTTAAATTTTCCAGCATAATCTTAACAGCCTGCTTCCTCTTATTTTTACCCTACTATTATAAGATAGGAGAAAGCTATTTTCAAGGCGGATAAAAACCTGCTTAGATTTCTATCTGAGCAGGTTCATTTTATCTTGCTAGAGGAGTAGAGTTATTTTAATTAATAAAGTTCAGCTGCTCCAGCTACCCACCAAACCCAATATATCCGATAGCTCCCGTTAAAGCTCCAATGGCTCCACTAAGAATAGGATTTGGATATGGAATTGGAGGGTCTGGAACGAAAGGTCCAAAGCCACCTGCCATCTCTGTTAATTCTTCTTGCTCTGCTGTTGTAAATTGTTCAAATGCTACTGTATTCATGTGAATCCCCCCCTTATTTTTTACTTGGTCATCTACTACTTTACTTCATGTAATTTGACCTGTTTTTGTTACTGATCAACTGAACTTATTTTCAATTGATAATAAATATTGTAAGGAATAAAACACAAGTAGGCAAGTGATCTTGGGCGGTTTAACCAAATTAAAAGACGTCCGAAGACGACAGCTAAATTTTCTAAACTATTTCTGTTCGGAGATGTTGTTACTCTTATGAAATGGGCTGGTTTTACGCAATCTATCAACGAAAAATTTGCTGATTGCTTTTTGCGTAGAGGATGAACCAATACCTGCTTAAATAATCTAAAAGTCCAGACTCAAGAAAATAAGTAGTTTTTAAAGAAGCAAAAAACCTGCCAGAACAAGTCTGAACAGGTCTCTTTGCTTCTATCTAACTAGAGCATTATATTAATAAGGTTCAATTGCCCTAAAATTAGAGTTAGAATTAGTGTGTCATATTATACCATGCTTCACCGGCACCATAAGACAGGGCATACGCACCTGCGCAGATTCCAACTACAGCAGCAGTAGCAAGTATAGGGAGAATACCACCGTTGATTTCTTGAAGTTCTTCATCTGTTGCGTTAGCAAAGTTCATAATTGCAGTATTTTCTTTCATTGTTCTTATCTCCTATATCTTATCCGTGTGAATTGTATCCGTTGTAGAATCCTGTGGCAATGATACCTGTACCAGGGCCAAGTGCCCATGCACCAGCTAGCGCCCATTCGCCACCTTTCCAGTTATCCCAGAACCAGCCACCTTCAATGGCCATCAAACTATTTGCGTCAACAGTTTCAAATTTTTCAAATGCAATTGTATTCATGTGAATCCCCTTGTTGTTATTAGATCACTGTTCGATTATTTTTAGAGAGACTGCCTCTAAAAAAACTACTTTAATATCGGAATTAGTGTGTCATCGTATACCATGCCTGACCGACACCATAAGACAGGGCATACGCACCTGCGCAGATTCCAACTATGGCAGCAACATCATCAATTCCAATAATACCACCATTGATTTTTTGAAGTTCTTCGTCTGTTACGTTATCAAAGTTCATAATTGCAGTATTTTCTTTCATTGTTCTTATCTCCTATATTCTTTATCCGTGTGAATTGTATCCGTTGTAGAATCCTGTGGCAATGATACCTGTACCAGGGCCAAGTGCCCATGCACCAGCTAGCGCCCATTCGCCACCTTTCCAGTTGTCCCAGAACCAGCCACCTTCAACAGCCATTAAACTGTTTGCGTCGACAGTTTCAAATTTTTCAAATGCAATAGTATTCATATGAATATCCTCCTTATTTAGTGCTTGGTCGCTTACTACTCCTGTAATTGACCTATCTTCTTTTACCAATCGAAATTATTTTCAATTGATAGTAATTATTATACGAGATAGAGCGCACATAGACAAGCAATTCTGAGAGACTTAATTAAATTTTAAAAAATTGATAACGTTTACTAAAATTTCTGAATTATTATCATTTGAAAATAAATACAAAAATCCAACTCTAGAAAGAACTAGAATCGGATCTCACCTTATTATTAAATCATTGTTTATATTTTTAGAGAATACTGTCTCTAAAACTTACTGGCACTGCCACTGCCAGCAAAACTACCATAAAGGCTGCCAACTGCACCACCGATTAAAGTTCCAAATCCATAGTAAGGAATTACTGGAACGATCGGAGGTTCTGGAAAGAAACCTCCCGAGACTGCTGTCAATTCTTCTGAACTCATTTCTTCAAAATTTTCTGAAATTCTTGTATCCATGTTGAATACCCTCCTTAAATTTAACTCGGCCTTTCACTCACTCCGTGTAAATTGACCTGTTTTGTCACTGATCAACTGAATTTATTTTCAATTGATAACAACTATTTTAGCGAACTTAAATTCTGTTAGCAAGCATTTTTAAGGTTTTTAAAGATTCAGCAATACAAATGATGTGGTGCCTTAATTTTTTCGAATATTTTTATTTGAAAATAAATAAAATCAACCCCAGACAGAGTTGATTTTAATTTACAAACTAATCAGCCCAGTAAAGCTAAATCCGCTTTAGGATAGAAGCCAATTCTTAATAAGCTGCAAAACTAGCAATACCTGAAGCCCAACTATTTACAATAGTATTCGTAGCTGCTTCCAAAGGACTCTTGGTAACTTGATAACCCCAGTGGCCATTCTCATCTCTGTAGGAATAACCGTTAGCACATTCCATAAATATAGTGCGTTCACCACCAGCGACTGCCGCTAGATTATCATTTTCGACTGTTGCAAATTCTTCAAATGCGACTGTATTCATTAGTAAATCTCCTTTTGGCCAGAATTCTGCCCCGATAATTTCTTGTCAGCCGAAGTTTTTCTGACTGACGAAGACTAGTTTAGCAGGCTAAAATGCCTAAAGCAAGCAATTTTGGAGTTTTTAACCGAGATAAAAATTAATCGAAAAGGGAAAGTGAATTTTCTCCCGAATTGTCAAGTTAAGTGCAACAGTTGTTATCTGATACCAAGTTGAAGAGGGACTAGGCTGTTTGATAGTTGAGTAGTCTTCTTGGTCTTTGATTGATAGCTAAGGTC
>NZ_JMLC01000042.1 GCF_000686605.1 Streptococcus sobrinus DSM 20742 = ATCC 33478
CTATTTCCAAAAGAGGCTCTTAAAACCTTCACTTCAGACAGAGGAAAAGAGCTTGCCTGCTATCCTCTGGTAGAGAATTTAGGAATTTCCTTTTTCTTTGCGGACGCCTATTCATCCTGGCAGAGAGGAAGCAATGAAAACGCAAATGGCTTACTAAGAGAATATTTCCCAAAGAAAACAGATTTAGCCGCTATCTCTGATGAGGTTTTGAATAAGGCTTTATATGATATCAATCACCGACCACGAAAATGTTTAGCTTACAGAACTGCTAGTGAAGCTCTAGAGGATGAGTTCAAGTAAATGTTGCACTTATTCTTGCAATTTATTTAATAAAAAAACGACTCGATAAAAAGCCTCAAATTGTAGGCCAGACAATTTTACGGAGATAGATGCACATGCCAGTCAATTCATTTGAACATTATCCAATGGCTTGGAGACCCGATAAACAGTTATTAGGAACCCCCTCTATTTAAAGCTAGCCAAGCGTTTAGAACAAGATATCCAAGATGGAACTTTACCTGCTGGAACCCAACTCCCACCTCAAAGGGAACTAGCCGACTTTTTAGATATCAACCTCAGCACCGTTACAAGAGCCTTTAAACTCTGTCAACAAAAGGGATTAATTTATGCCATCATTGGGAAAGGTACCTTTGTATCCTTTCCCCAGTCTCTTCCTTTAATGTCACTAAAAAAAGACGAGACTTTAATTTAACTCGGCAAAAGCTACTGCGATTATCAAGCAGATCCAATCCTGTCTGAAAGCTTTAGCCAAGCATTACAACATTCATCTGAAATCTGGTTCAGTCAACCTGATAGAACGCAGCAAGAAGAAAGGCATAAGACGATAGCCAAACAGTGGCTTCAAAAATTTCAAGTTCAGACATCTACCCAAAATATCCTTTTGACTTCTGGCACTCAAAACGCCCTCCTCATTATCCTATTATCCCTGTTTAAGGCTGATGACAAAATTGCTACAGATACCTTCACCTACACCAATTTCATTACCCTGGCCCACCAAATGCAGCTGGAACTGATTCCTATCCTCTCTGATAATCAAGGGATTATTCCCCGCGACTTAGAAAAAAAGATAAGGCAACAAGGTATTAAAGGACTCTATCTCGTCCCTACTGTAAACAATCCAACGGCTACCAGTATTCCGCTGCAGCGTAGAAAAGCTATCAGCTCGATTATTAAACAGTACAGTCTCCTACTCATAGAAGATGATGCTTACGCCTTCACGAACAGCCGTCGCCTTCCTCCTTTTGTCTCCCTTATTCCAGAGCAGACCCTCTATATTCACAGCCTATCAAAACCTTTATCTCCCTATCTGAGAACAGCCTATCTAGTTGCACCACAAGGGTTGATAGCTGAACTGAACACAACTTCCCAGACCATCAATGCCCCAATTTCTGCCTTACATCTCCAGTTTACAGACTATCTACTGACAAGTGGCAAGGCCCAAGCCGTTATCAGACAGAAGAAAAAATTAATTGTCGAACGAAATACTTTGTATCAGCATTTTTCCCGAATTTCACTTCTGACAACCCGCTGTCTCTGCTACAGTGGCTGCCCCTTCCACCAGGATGGGATGGATACGCCTTTGAAAAATTGGCTCAAAACCATAACTTAGAAATTTTATGTGCTGAACGTTTCTTGGCAGGAGGAAGACTAAATCAGTCTGCCGTTCGCCTAGCTGTTCTTTCCCCAAAAACTAAGCAGGAACTCAAAAGAGGATTAATAATCCTAAAAAAATTGATTTCCCTCGTTGATAACAAGCACACCAAACCACAGTAACACTTGCCCCTTCAAAATTATCTTCGTTCGGCATCGCCACTCATGTAGCCAAAGAAAAGAGCCCAAATCACGTTTGAGCTCTGTGTCTTCTTGCTTAATTCAATTCTTTGAATTTTCCATCCATAACTTGGGTGTAACCTTGGTTTTTCAGAGTCTTAATCGACTGTTTATAGCTGATGTGGTCGACCCTTTTGCCAGAAGGGACCTGAAGCTGTAGGAGATCAGCGTTAGCATTGATATCAACCTTAGAAAAATCTACAGTTGTGGTTTCAACTAGACGATCATTCTTGTAGTCAACCTTATGGGTGATTCCCTTAATACCGTCCCACTTCTCAACTCCCTTAGTTTCCATATACTGCTTGGCAGCATCGGCAGAATCTACCTGAATTGTCGAATAAAGTAAGGTTGTCGTGGTAGTCATCTTTAAAACCTTATCATCCTTATACTCATAATGATTGCGAACATCCATTTGTCCTGCCTTCAGCAATTGAAAATCCGCTGTCTTAGTAGGATCCGTATCGGTGTTTGCCTCTTTGCTACCACAAGCCACCAAAGTTAGGACTGCCAAAAAGGCAACTAAGCCGAGGACTATTCTTTTTAATTTCATAGGATTATCTCCAATCTTTATTGACTCCAAGGTCATTATAAAAATCCCATAGTGGCTTGTCAAGCGCTCTCATTAATTGTAACTAAAAAAACAGTATTAATCCTTAGATTAGAAAGGTAAAAAACGGGACATAAACAAAGAGGCTGGGAGAAAAACTCCTAACCTCCTTGCTTTTTCGACATTGAACAGTTTGACGCAGTAGTTGATTTGTGATGAGTGACTTGACACTTTAGTGTTTAGTCACTCACATACCAGTGAAACGACGGCATGATGTGGCAAAATCATCTAGCTACTAAAAGTAGCTGACGACTAACAGCAAGCACCATTGTGCTTGTCTAGCCACCTCACTAGCTACGATAAAACTATAAGGTCGATAATTTTATCTCCACGTCGTGTTAATTTTTATTATAAAACATACCAGTGAAGCGGCGGTAATATCCTTAACCCCTGTTAGGCAAGTGATAGGTTCAACAGTCTGGGAGACTGTTGGAGAAAACTAAGTCAACTTTGCGGAGATGGAAAAGTGGAGGATAGTCTGAGAATTGACTAGACTTCCCGCAACACCCTTTTTGACTAGTCGATAATATTAGTCAAAAAGAGGGAGTAAGGGAGGCAGACAAGGTACCCTAGTACTTGTCGGCCTCCCTTGAACCTTAAATTATAAGAGTGAGGTCAATCGATTTGACGAAATCAGGATTGAGGCTCACTCCCTTGCAACTTATTTTATTGAACCTTGAAATCCTCAGGTTGGCCTGTATAATTAGCCCAATCCTGACTGAGGAAATCATCATTAATCTGGTAGTTGGGTTTGGCTTGCTTCTTGGTCAAGAAAGGATTAATATACTTGTCAGCCGCTAGCCAACCATTCCAGCCCAGATGGATGGTGTCCTGCATAAAGTAAGGACGATCGCCATCCTTAGACAAGTCAGCAATATGAGTAAAGCCTTGGCTTTGCAATTGATACTTGATCTTGGCTACCGATTCTTGATACTTCTTAGTATCTAATCCGGTGTAATCAGACCATTTCTTATTAACTGGCGGGATGATGAAGAGGATATCCGTATCCATCTGCGCAAACTGGTTAAGGACCAGCTGTAAGTCATTAAATTCTGGTGACTCGGTATAATTGAATTTCTTTTGTGAACCTTTTAAGGCCTTGTAATTCCCCTTAAGCCGAGTGTTAAAGAAACTATTGGAAACACTGAAGGGATTGTTATCCGTTGCCTTAGCAGCCAGCTTATCAGCCCGATTGGATAGAGTATCATAAGAGAAATTCTTAGGTAGCTTAGCAGCTTTTTTAGTAATCTTACCATCGTAATTTCGACTACTTACTGCAAATTGGCTATAGAAATTATCTTCTTTTTCCAAGACCTTTTGCATGACTTTAAGTCGACCGCGATCCGCCTTAGATAGCTCTTGGCCCTTAGCCACCTTTTCCATCATCTCAGCCATAGAGGCTTCTGGATAAAGTTTGAGGAAACGCTTCGCCGCATAACGATCATAGGTTGTCCCTCTTTGACTGCGCAAGAAACGAACCATCTGGTCACTACTAAAGAAGCTTTGAAAAGCCGCAGGATTGGCCCCCGTCTTAACAAACCATTGCGGTGAAATGACATAGACCGCCTGCTCATTAGTCATCTGAGGAATAATCTGCTGTATCCCAAAATATTGCGTCAGAGAAGCTGCTCCTCTTTGCCCCAATAGGTAGGGAGTGTAGCCTCGATTGTATGCTTCCGCCAAAACAGAAGGGTGCATGGCATCCATCCGCGACCATTCACTAGAACCAAAGAAAGGGACAAAGCGATGATTAGGGTCGCTAAGAGCCCTTACTTTTTTTGAGCGGCTTTTAAAGCTAATCTTAGTCAAGGCTACGGCATCATCCTTTTCAGCCTTGAAGGAATGCCCCCCCTTACTTGGGTAGAGGCCAATCAAGCCGACAACCAAGACCAAGGCACAGACCAGAGGGCCAAAAACTTGCCATAAACGTTTAAGCATTACGTAACTCCGTTACCCCTTGAACAATCTTGTTCGCTGTGTTCCAGTCATCACGGCCGAACTCAGAAACTGGGACGCTGATGTCAAAATGGTTTTCCAATTCAACAATCAATTCAACCGTGCCCATACTATCGAGCACACCAGCATCAAACAAGTCTTCATCCATCATGTCAGAGACATCTTCCATGAAAAGATCATCAATAATTTCAATAACATCTGCTTTAATATCCATTTTTATTACCTCACATACCGCTAGGGATTGGACTAGACGGGACTTTGTTATTTCTACTCAATAAAAATCAAAAATAGACAAGGGAGGGAACATCAAGAACCGCCATAGCAGGTCTTGCAGCAAGTCCAGTGACAAAATCACGGACTTACTATGTCCATTGTATCTTTTTGACTTTTGAAGAGTAAATTTACTGTTTAATCAGCGGATTATTGAACCACTGGGCATCTAGGAAACCTGAGAAGAGTAAGAAGGAAACCATAACCACGTTGAAGGTGATAAAGATTCCCAGAGCCTGAGTCCACTTGTTATCAGGCAGAGGCTCTTGCCCCTTCTTCTTTCTTTCCTTGTTTATTTTTTTCTTCTTGCGGAACCAGGCATCATTGATGACCAGGCCGACTCCGTGAAAGAGACCATAGGCGATATAGTACCAGGTCACCCCGTGCCAGAAACCCATGACCAACATATTGATGATATAGGCCACACTAGAGGTGACATTACGGTTATCAAAGACCTTCTTTTGGATCAAAAGCTTAACCAGCCGCATGAAGATAAAGTCACGGAACCAGAAGGACAAGCTCATATGCCAACGATTCCAGAATTCCTTCAAATCCCTTGAAATAAAGGGTTTGTTGAAGTTAATCGGGCTCTTAACCCCCATCAAATTTGAAATGGCCAGGGCAAACATGGAGTAGCCGGCAAAGTCAAAGAAGAGGTCGAAACCATAAGCGTACATAACACCTAGGGTATAACGGTTAAAAACACCACCCATCTGGAGGGCATTCTCCTTCATCGGAGTAAGTAGATAAGTCTCATCCAAGTAAGCAATGATGAACTTGTAGAGGAAACCTAGCATAATCCAATGGATAGCCTGCTCCAGCATGTTGAGCAACTCATCTCGCTCAGGAATCTTCTGGTAGTCCTCATCAAAGCGCTTGAAGCGATCAATTGGTCCACTTGAAAAGGTGGGCATAAAGAGCAAGAAACGCAGGAATTGCCAGAGAGTAAATTCCTTGAGAACGCCGTCACGCATTTCAATAATCATGCCGACCGCTCGGAAGGTTAGATAGGAAATGCCTAGGAAACCGAAGAGGGAAGCAAAGCCATGTGAAATGGTTGGGGCCACCTTGACAAAAGCCAGCGGTAAGACCGACAGGAAGCTCCAGAAATAAAAGACGCCAGAACTATTGGCCCGCTTGCGATAAGCCTTGTAAGAAAAGACCAGGGCTGTCTCCCAAAGGACATAGACAAGCAGTGAAGTTAGCTGGTTGAGATTTTTCCCCGTCAGCATCAAGACAATAAAGACCAGACTGACCAAGGCCTCGTAAGGAGCGAAGCGCTTCTTGAAAAAGAGGCCGATAAAAATCGGCAAAACCGCTAAGAGAATATAGAGAAAATATTGGGGATTCCCATAAGCCTCTAGCTTGGGGAGAGAGGTCAAAAAGCTGATCATCGCTTGTTCACCTCATTCATGATCCCCTTAATATCAATCTTGCCGTTGGGAGTCAGAGGAAGCTCATCGCGATAGAGGAATTTTGAAGGCATCATATAGTCCATCATGATATCCTTGAGATCTTCCTTGATGGCCTTAGTGATGTCTAAGGCTTTATCAAATTGCTCCTCAACACCGTCCTTGAGGACAATGTAGGCCAGAAGATTTTGCACCTTGTGGTCCTTATTGTAACGAGGAACCGCCACGGCTGAGTCAACATAGCGAGACTTATTGAGGTTCTGAGCCACATCTTCCAATTCAATCCGAAAACCATTGAACTTGATTTGGAAGTCCATCCGACCGCCGTATAGAAGCAGCCCCTCATCGGTCATTTTCCCTAGGTCACCCGTATGATAGGCAGGAAGACCCTGGTAGTCAAAGAAGGCTTCTGCTGTTTTCTCAGGATTATTGAGATAACCCTTGGATACGGCAGGTCCAGAAACAATGATTTCACCCTGCTGACCATTTGGCAAGGGGTTGCCGGCCTCATCAATAATATAGGTCGGCGAGTCCTCCTTGGTATAGCCAATCGGCAGACGTTTGCAAGTGGCTAACATTTCGTCAGTTACCGCAAGGGCCGACAGGGCAACAGTCGCTTCGGTTGGGCCATAGGCATTGACAATTCGAGCTCGAGGGAAACGTTCCCGCAACTTCTGGGCCGTCTTAACCGTCAGCTCCTCCCCATCGAAATAGAAATGGGTCAGGCCAGGCAGGGTCTGGCTGTTAAAGTCATCTGATAACATAGCCATATCAACAAAGGAAGGGGTTGAGGTCCAGATCCCAATGGGTAATTCATTGATGGTTGCGAAGAGCTTTTTAAAATCAGCGATAACTTCCTTAGGCAGAGCGAAGAGGGTTCCCCCTTTGGCTAGGGTTGGAGCCCAGTACATAACTGACAAATCAAAAGAATAGGGTGGTTGTGCCAACATCTGTGGATGCTCAGGAACACTGAACTGCTGGTCGCTAATCATCCAATTGGTAAAGCTGAGCAGGTTATCGTGGGAAATTTGCACGCCCTTGGGCTTGCCTGTCGTCCCTGAAGTGAAGATAATGTAGTAGTTATCATCACCTTCAACTGAATGGGTCAGCTGATAGCTAGCCTTCTGAGCAAAGGCCGCTTTGACTTGATCCAAATTAAGGATGGGGTTGGCCACATTGGTCAAGGGAAAGTCACCAATGGCAATAATCAGGCTAGGTTGTGCCACTTCTATAATAGCTTCAATCCGATCTAGGGCAGAATGCTGATCAACAGGAATGTAGGCATGACCTGTTTTACTGAGAGCAAGGAAGGTTGCCAACATCTCATACTCTTGACCGCCAAAGGCCATAACGGGTGACTTAGCCGGCAAATCTAGACTATCGAGGTAGGCAGCAAGGGCATCAGAATCTGACTTCAACTCACCGTAGGTATGGACTTCTCCTAGAATGTTATAAACAGGATAATCCGCCTGCGATTGGGCATAGGTCTCAATCGTTTGAATCATATCTTTAATCACAGTAGTCTAACCTCTCCTAAAATTCGTTGTAAATAAAGTTGCCTTGGCCACGACCAAGATAGCTAAAGAAATACAATAGCATAAGAATAATAATAAAATACAAGGCTGTTCGCCACAAGAATCGCCAGTGGGATTTCATGTTTGCTTTCCCTCTCATTTTTACATTTTCAGGAGATTGACGGTCAGCCCAGCTAGCAAACTATCTCTAACTAGTACAAAATACCCATCTTACCTGAAATATTTAGTCTTCTTATTTTACCATATTATTGCAGGTTGGCGATAGTTAATCGTTTTCAGATGGACCTAAGACCAAGAATCAGCCTTTAGACCTAGGTTAAGGTCCTAAAAACCGTAAAAAATCTAACATCCTAGGGAAGGTTTGATACCATTAGCAAATAGATCTACTTTTTTATCCGATTTGTCAAACTATTCTCTAAAGAAAGGTCTAGAAATTTACCCAAAAAAGGTCAGCCCCCTCGAGTATGGGCTGACCTTTTTATCGTCATTAAGCAGACAAGACTTTACGTCCTTTGCGACGACGTGCTGCAAGAACACGACGACCGTTCTTAGTTGACATACGATGACGGAATCCGTGCTTACGTTGACGACGGATCTTACTTGGTTGATAAGTACGTTTCACCTGGAATACCTCCTCATAGATTTTCGTATTCGTTTAGCCGGCTATAATGTGATCAGTTACTAAACATACCAGACTATTTTATAACAAACCGGTCAGGCTTGTCAAGGTCTACTGTTTCTCTCCACGACAAACGCATGAATGTTTCTTCTCTGTTTTACCATAGACGATCACTTTTTTGACTAGATTAATTTCTTCAAATACTGGTCAAAGTTCATCCCTAAGTTGAATTTTTTCCGTCTCAAACTCATTTTCTTGCCAACATCTAACTGTTTAAGCACAGCTAAACAAAACTTATCCAGCACGTTCAAGTTAAAAGCTAATTGTTTATTCAAGGTCTTGTTGGCGTCCTCACGAAAGACAACATCCAACTGCCAATGCATGCTCTCAATTTGCCAATGCCCACGGACATAAGCACAGAATTCCTTAGCACTTGCCTGACAACTTAAGATAAAGTAACGGGTATCCTCAC
>NZ_JMLC01000043.1 GCF_000686605.1 Streptococcus sobrinus DSM 20742 = ATCC 33478
TTTTTCCTCGGGTTCTGTTTGTGTGGTTACTTACAGTTTACACCAATGAAACGCTATGAGTTTTTTTGTTGCACTATATTTTACAATTTATCATGGCTTATAAAATAATTTCTTGCTTGGATCTCTTTTCTATGATATACTAATTGTAAGTTATAAAGCTAATGGTGAGGTGAGCTTATGTTTTCTGCTGAAAAATTAAAAAACCGTCGCAAGGAATTAGGTATGTCCCAGGCTGATGTTGCTAGGCATTTGGGGATTTCTCGGCCCTCTTACTTTAATTGGGAAAATGGAAAAACCAAGCCTAATCAAAAGAATTGGAATAAACTTAGTAAAATTTTGCAGGTCAATCCTTCCTATTTCTTGTCGGAGTATGAGATTGTTGAGACCTATGTTCAACTCAACAAGGCCAATAAAAAGAAGGCCGTCGATTTTGCCAACCGGCTTTTGGCTGAGCAAGGCAAGATGCGTTCTGGAGCTGGTCGCAAACTTTATGCCTACAAGGTTTATGAACGTCTGTCAGCTGGTACTGGTTATACCTACTTTAACGATGGCAATTACGATGAAGTTTTTTATGATGAAAAGATTGACCACGACTTTGCCTCTTGGGTCTTTGGGGATTCTATGGAACCAACCTATCTCAATGGTGAGGTGGTCCTGATTAAGCAGACTGGTTTTGATTATGATGGGGCTGTTTATGCAGTCGAGTGGGATGGTCAGACTTATATCAAGCGGGTCTATCGTGAACCAGAAGGTTTACGTTTAGTCTCTATCAACCAGCAGTATGCGGACAAATTTGCCCCTTACGATGAAAATCCAAGAATCGTCGGTAAGATTGTCGGCAACTTTATGCCTGTTGATGCTAGTGCTTAAGGGTAAAAAAACGGTCTGGAAATGAAGTGACCTTAACAGTTTGCCAGAAAATCTAAGGAATGAGGTATAGTTCAGGAATAGATCGCTTTTTCTGAACCTTGGATTTAGTTGGCGAGTCGGGGGTTGTTTTTCCTGAGACTCGGAATCATAATAAAAGACTCCTAGGAGCATCCCGAAGGATGGTTCTAGGAGTCTTTTATTTGTTGTTTGCGGTCATTGGTAGATTTGCTTCTTGAGGTAAGTATTTAAGTATTAACTAGGTGCAAAGCCAATTGGCTGGGCTTGGACTTCCGTTAAACTTTAGCTAGATGGATTGCTTAAGCATTGCTGAACCTGTGAGATGGGCCTTGAGCCCTTGAATCGACAATTGATAGTTGGACTGTCTCACTCTGCGCCCTGATATCTGTAGCTGCCAAGTATTGGTTCTTGGATGACTAAAGGTTAATCGTAGGGGAGGAGGAGTTGCGACTGGTTTAAATCGACAGTCAACTGGTAGTTGCTATTGTCTCGGATGGTATGTTCAAAGTCAGTAGTATAAAGAATCAGGCGAAGTTGATCGCCCTTGAATAGGCGGTAGATGCTGGGTTGCAGATCTAGTTGGAGTGTCATCCATTGGTTGGCCTCAACTTCTTCAATGGTCATCAGGCTATGACGATTTTGTAGATTGAGGACTGCCTTGCTGATGACGCGATAGGGTGTTTGGACGAAGGGAAGCTCCAGACAATTTTCTCGGATATAATTGCGACCATTGTCAATCCCTAGGGCCACCTTAGTTGTCGGAACATCCTTGTAGCGTTTCTTTGGCCCTACATCTAGGAGCTGGGCAGATAGGATACCCTTATTTATTGAGGATTTAACTCGTAAGTTCAGATGGGGACGTCCATTGAGCAGGAGGTCCTTATCTAGGGTTAAATCAAGAGTGACCTGGTTGGCCTTGTCCTCAAAGAGCTGGGCCTTGAAGATTTTGAAATCCTTAGCGTAGCGGTCGAAATCTTCTTGCTGATAGTGGTTGTTGACGACAGCTTGTTCCTGACCTAAATTGAGGGCCAGATAGTGGGCCCCACCAAAATTCTCCAAACTTTGCCAGGCCTGGTCTTGGCTATTGTCTTGCCAGATAATCCTTGGCAGTTGAAAGTCCCTACCTTGTCCCAGCAGTTTCTGGCTTAGGAGGGCGTTCATACTTTCTCGAAAGTCAATGGATTGCCAATTGTTCATGTAGACGTGCATACCATTGTGGAAGAAGAGGTGCTTGTTCAGGTTATCAGGTAAGGCCTGAAAAAATTGATAGGCATGAAGAGGCTTAACATTCCAGTCCTGGCTACCGTGAGTCAGGACGACCTCGGCCCTAACTTCTTTAGCATGGCTGACATAGTTTCTGTCCTGCCAGAACTGGTTATAGTCTCCCTTGGCTCTTTCCAGTTCCTGACTCATCTGCTTGAGGAAATTCTGGTAGTCTTGATTGCTGCGAAGATATTCGCCACCTAGGAGATTGCGGGAATAGGTATATTCGGTCAAAACATCCAGGTCTTCGCCAGGGTAACCACCTGGGCTGGAGATCAGACCGTTTTCTCGATAATAGTCATACCAAGAGGAAATTCCCGCTTCGGCAATGATGACTTCCAGACCATCAACAGCAGTAGTAGCTAGGCCATTGGACATGGTACCCAAATAGGAAATGCCCGTCGTGACCACCTTACCTGAAGCCCAGTCGGCTAGGACCTGACTGTTACGCTTGGGGCTGGTATAGGCGACCGCTCGACCATTGAGCCAGTCGATGACCGCTCGGAAGGCATTGATTTGCTGGTAGTCACCACTAGTCATAAAGCCCTCAGAAGCCAGGGTTCCAAGGCCTGAAACATAGATATTAGCAAATCCTCGTGCCAGTAAGTAGTCATTGAGGCTGTAGTTGGCAATATGAGTGAAAGTCTCGTTGGAGGTTTCTTGGGGGACTAACGACTTGTCGTAGCTCACCTGGGGAATAGGTTTTACTTCAACTTCAATTTGGCCGGCAGTTTTGACAGCTAGCTGGCCTTCCATCGTGTGCATTTTTTTATCATTAGCAACGGGATTAGTCCCTTGGTGGTAGGGGCTGGCCGTCATGGTTGTCGGTAGCAGTTGGTCAGCCTGGGGGCGTAGAATATGAACCCGAATCAGGTCTCTTTTGTCATCGCCATCGCTATCTAGGCTGGTTTCAACATAAACAACCTCACGGATATTTTGGTTGGTGTCGAAGGTTGCCAAACTCTTACCGTTGAAGTAGTTATAATGGTTGTCAACTGGAATGAGTCCCTGACTAATGAGCTTATCAATCAGGGTCATTCCTGTCTTCTGTCTGGTGGCCAAGAGTTGGTGGAGGTTGAGAAGAAACTCTTCCGCTCGAAATTGAATCGGAAAATTGGTTTGCTCCAGAAAATCTGTGACCTCCTCAAAATCTACATGAGGAACAAAGTCCAAAAGTTGGAGGGCAACCGTGTAGAAAATCTCCTCAGTCAGCGGTTTGTCCGATTGAAAGAAGCTCAGCAGATTGGTCTCCAGGTCAGCAATCCAGTTACTTAAGGGAATATCGGTGTCTCTATAGTGGAAGAAGGCCTTGCGCAGGAAACTTTCCAGATTGTCCTTGTTTGATTTTTTCAAGGAAACAGAGAAACCGAGTTCTTGCAATTCTGCTTCAGCTTCTTGTATTGAAGAGGAAATATAGCTAAATTGATTGAAACGCATGCTCTCACCTCACTAGTAAGCGTTTTATTTTGAGTAATGACTTTACTTTATCTATTATACTTGATAAAATGGTAGCTGTCTAAAAACTTGTTAAGGAGAAAGGAAGTCTAGACGAATGAATGAATTTTTTAAAGCAGCCCTGACACATGAGTGGCTAATTAAGTATGCAACTGAATTTATTGCAACAGCCCTGATGGTTCTGATTGGGAATGGTTCAGTAGCAAATGTTGAACTTAAGGGAACAAAGGGATATAAATCTGGTTGGTTAGTCATTGGATTTGGTTATGGTGTTGCTGTTATGTTGCCAGCTTTGATGTTCGGTAGCGTTTCTGGTAACCACATCAACCCAGCCTTTACGATTGGTATGGCTGTATCAGGAGCTTTTAAGTGGACCTATGTTCCAGGATACTTGATTGCTCAGCTCTTGGGGGCGATGTTTGGTCAGGCCTTGATTGTTCTTGGACATGCAGCCTTTTATCAAAAGACAGAAGATCCCAATGCTATCCTTGGTAGTTTTGCAACCATTGATGCTTTGGATGACGGTACAGAAGAAAGCCGTCGCCCAGCTACCATCAACGGTTTCATCAACGAATTCATTGGAACCTTTGTTTTGGTCTTTGGTGCTTTAGCCCTGACCAAGAACTTTATCGGGTCTGATTCTTTGAGAGAAATGGCTCAACAACTAGGTAACAATGCTTCCGTTAGTGATGTTGTTAGTATGTTTAAGCAACAAAGTCCAGTCTTCCCATTGACTTATAGTGGTTCATTGGCCGTTGCCCATATGGGACTTGGTTTCTTAGTCCTTGTACTGGTTATTTCCCTCGGTGGTCCTACTGGTCCAGCCCTAAATCCGGCGCGGGACTTGATGCCTCGTCTCTTGCACCATCTTCTACCTGAAACTGTTCTTGGCGAACACAAGGGTGATTCTAAATGGTGGTATGCTTGGGTCCCAGTTGTAGCACCTATCTTAGCCGGTATCGTCGCTGTGGCAGCTTTCAACGCTCTTTACAGCCTATAATAAAGTTGCATAAAAATAAAAGCGGGTATTGCACCTGCTTTTTTTGTAGCTTGAATTAATTGCGATTTCCGAGGAAAAGTAAATTTCCTCTAGGGGGGCGAACTAGTTTGGTTGTAGGATTGATGCTTGGTTCATAAAATCTACTTTGTAATTTTATGGCTATCAAGTTTCTTGACAAATGAAGAACGAATAAGCATGACGCCGGTGAAGATGACGATGGCGATGACTAGGGTCTTGAGGGTATCAATGTTGATGCTGGTCAGGAATTTAAAGGCGATAAGAACACCGATGACCCCGCCTAGGACCAGACCAGCATAACCAGTCCAATTGACCCGGTCAGCCTTAATAAACTGTGTACTGGAAGCGGTCATAATCATAGCAGCATCCAGCATCATGACTGGCATGGCAATTGCTGGGCTCAGTCCCATTAGGGAGAAGAAAATGAGTTCTGGTGCGTAATTTCCCAGCCCCATGGTCATAAGAACGCCAATGGTGAAATTGAAGACCACCCCTACAACTAGCCAAATACCATGGAGACCGTGAACAGTTGTTGAAAGTCCCCCTCCAGGGTTGGTCAGCATGCGGTAGGCCATGATAAGAGCTGCGACAATTAGGAGGCTACCTAAGATTAGTTGAACCAGACGCTCGTTCCAATTCTTAGTGATCCGGGTTCCAAAGAGAGCCCCGAAAAAGGAAGCAGAAGCCATCAAAATCAAGGTTAGCGGTTCTACCTTGACCGCAGAAATGAAGCAGATAGCTTCAACCATGACAGGGATAACATGGGCCGCGTTCATAGTCCCTGGTAACTTGGTGTCATCATCGTTTAATTTAGTCAGTTTAAAAAGGGTTGTCGTAGTAGCAAAGGAGCCGATGCCTAGAGTATCTAGCATATCGGTGACCAGTCCAATCCAAAAGCCAGTTATAAAACGCTGAAAAATATTTATTTTTTGGCGGCGAATATGGATGGTTAGCTCGATGATAATGATAATCATGGCCAGCACTAGGGTCGCCTGAATTAGGTGTAAAATTAGATTTTCATTCATGTACTTAGTTTACAGAAAATGCTACTAATAGTAAATAGTTTTTGCTTAAAGCATATAATTATTTGTCAAATGAAGAGAATTTGACTAAAATGGAAGAAGTTAGGAGTAGAATATGACATTATTTTCAGGAATTACTTTAGTAACACCAGTTCTTCGTATCAATAACCGCGAGCGTAATACCGAGTTTTATCGGAAGAATCTAGGATTCAAGGTCTTAAAAGAAGAAAACTCTCAAGTCTTTTTTGGAGGTCATCAAGAAAAGCTTGTTAGATTTTCGATTGAAGAATCCCCTTCTATGCGAGTTAGGGCTGTTGAGGGTCCTAAAAAGCTGGCTAGTGTTATCATCAAGGCCGAAGACCCAAAAGAAATTGAGTCCTTACTGGCTAGTGGTGTTTCCTTCTCGCACCTTTTTAAGGGGGAAAAGGGATATGCTTATGAAATTTTGTCACCAGAAAATGATGTCATTCTTCTCCATGCTGAAAATGATTGGACCGGATTGGAAGAGATATCAAGAGAGGGGCTAACCTTTAGTTCTCTACCAAACTTTCAAGGTCTGTCGAATTTTACGATTGAACAATTAATTTTAAATGTGGCTGATTTACCAGAGTCTCAAGCTTTCTATAAAAAATTAGCTGGTTTAGACTTCCTTCCTGATTTACAAGAAGCTCAGGGAGAGGATTTAAAGGCAGCTGAGAATACGACTTGGGATCTGGAATTTATTGAGTATCATGTCCCTGCTGATTACGATTTCTTGGCTCTCAAAGCCTACTTTGAAGAGGCAGGCCTTTCTGTTTATCTGGACAGGGGACAAAGGGTACTTGTGGTTTCCGATCCTAGTCAAATTGAATTGTGGTTTAGTAAATGAAAAGAATACTAGAAAAAATTGAGCAACAAATTAAGGCTGACATCTACCATGGTGCCAGCCTTGCCCTTTATGACGGGATGTGGCAAGAATTCTATCTGGGAACCCAAGACGGACAAGAGGCGGTTGTTCCTGGCTTAACCTATGACTTGGCCAGTGTGTCCAAGGTTGTCGGTGTAGGTACAGTTCTGATTCAGATGGTCAAGGAAGGGAGTATCAAGTTAGACTTGCCCCTAGCAGCCTATTATCCAGACTTTACTAATCACAGTGTGACCATTCGTCAACTCTTGACCCACACCTCTGGTATTGTTCCCTATATTCCCAACCGAGATAAGCTCAATGCTAAAGGGCTGATTGAGGCCATTAATACTATCAAAGCGACGAATCAGCATGATTTCAAGTATACTGACATCAACTTTATTCTCTTGGGTCTGATGCTGGAGAATTTAACCAAACAAGGCCTACCGGATTTATTTGAACAGAGGGTTTTTAAGCCTTTTGCTATGAAGGAAACCAGCTTTGGTCCAGTCTCAGTAGCAGTGCCGACAGTAAAGGGAGTAGCGCCAGGTGTGGTGCATGATCCCAAGGCCCAAATCCTGGGAAATCATACGGGGTCGGCTGGCCTCTTTTCAACACTCAAGGATTTAGAAAGCTTTATGACCGCCTACTTGCAGAGGGATTTTGCTATATATCTCAACCATAATTTTGCTCCCTCGGGTTCAAAAGAACGCAGCCTAGCTTGGGATAAGCAGGGCGACTGGCTCCTGCATACAGGCTATACAGGAACCTTTGTCCTCTATAATCGAAAAACTCAGAAAGCCGCTATTTTTCTCTCCAATCGGACCTATGAAAAAGACCAGCGGGCTCAATGGATTCTAGACCGGGATCAATTAATTACTGTCATCAAGGAGGACCTCTGATGCGTTATGCTTTACTCTTAAGGGGGATTAATGTTGGCGGCAAGAATAAGATTGTCATGTCTGAACTGATTAGGCAGGTTGAAGAACTCGGTTACAGTCGAGTAACCACCTACATCAATTCCGGCAACCTCTTTTTTAATAGTGACCGACCAGAAAGTGATATCATTGCTGGATTTAAGGATTTCTTTGCCAACCTTTATCCTTTCGTGTTAACCTTCGCCCTTTTGTCAGCTAAGGATTTTGCAGCAGAAGACCTACCAGATTGGTGGGGGGACGATTTGGCCAGAAAAGATGTCCTCTTTTACACCGTAGATCTGGATAGGGAATTGGTACAAAGGGCTATTGAAAAGTTGGAATTGGCTGATGAGATTGTTCATTTCGGTGAGTTGGGTATCTATTGGGGTAAGTATCAGGAGAAGACCTTTCTCAAGACGACTTACCATAAGGCTTTGCTCAAACAGCCCTTTTATAAGGCTGTCACTATCCGCAATCACAAGACCTATGCTAAACTGGCAGACTATCTTGAGCTCCCCCAAGATTGTAGCTGATGTTCACATAGAGAAAGTAGTTAGTTTGATAAAAATCCACTTGAGAAAATGAACTGCACCCCAAAATTTGGACAAAGAATCTAATGATTGGGGTGCTTTTCTTATGAAATTAAGTTATGAGGATAAAGTTCAGATTTATACCTTAAGACAATCAGGGCAATCAATTCGTCAGTTATCTCAGCAGTATCAGGTAAATCCATCCATTATCAAATACCTAGTGAGACTCATTGATTGCCATGGTTTTGATGCTCTGACCAAAGGTCAAAAGAGCAACTATTCCCTGGAGCAGAAACAAGAAATGATAAATCAGGTCCTCGTGGATGGCCGAAGTCAAGGTGAGGTGGCTGTTGAATACGCCTTACCGAGTCGCTCCTTACTCACTAATTGGATAGCACAATACAAGAAAAACGGGTATACTATTCTTGAGAAAGCAAGAGGGAGACCTGTTAAGATGGGGCGTAAACCAAAGAAGAAACTGGAAGAAATGACGGAGTTAGAACGTCTCCAATATGAAAATGACTACCTTAGAGCGGAGGTGGCTGTGCTAAAAAAGTTGAGAGAGTACCGCTTGAGGGACGAAGCAAGGCTCAGAGAGCAACAGAAATTATTCA
>NZ_JMLC01000044.1 GCF_000686605.1 Streptococcus sobrinus DSM 20742 = ATCC 33478
GTTTTCAGCCATCGAACAACTTTGTAAGCTATTTCCAAAAGAGGCTCTTAAAACCTTCACTTCAGACAGAGGAAAAGAGTTTGCCTGCTATCCTCTGGTAGAGAATTTAGGAATTTCCTTTTTCTTTGCGGACGCCTATTCATCCTGGCAGAGAGGAAGCAATGAAAACGCAAATGGCTTACTAAGAGAATATTTCCCAAAGAAAACAGATTTAGCCGCTATCTCTGATGAGGTTTTAAACAAGGCTTTATATGATATCAATCACCGACCACGAAAATGTTTAGCTTACAGAACTGCTAGTGAAGCTCTAGAGGATGAGTTCAAGTAAATGTTGCACTTATTCTTGCAATTTATCAAACAAAAAAAAGAATTATAACTACCTAGTTAAGCAGAATCTTCGTGATGCACAGAATTATAGTGGTTGGTTGATGAATTTTGCCCCGACTGGAAATTTAAATTTAAAATTTGAGACAGAAATTACAAACGTGACGAGAAGCAAGAACTATTGGGATATTGATACTTCAGCGATTAAATTTATAGATGATTTGAGTTATACTTTGGAAAATAGGTGTTCAACTCCAGTGGCTAATTTAGATAGCGAATGGAGCGAAGAAGAAGTACTGTTTCTTTTAAATAAATCAATTGGTAATGGGAAAAGGGGAAAAGTTTACCAAGATAGCTATATTCCACTACGAAACTATCCTTCAGGTGGTGCACAATATCCTATTAAACTATACCTTGTTATGAATAAAAATATTGATTTTTTTAAGTCTAGTAGGTCCTATGAAATCCATCCGGATTTAGGAATTATAACAGAGGTTGAAGTTGAGGACTGTAAATTCGAAGATATTTTTGCGATTTCTCACTTTAATAAAGAGACCAGTGAAGAAACTAAAAAATTATCATTTGCGATTATCATGAATATGAATTTGAAACATAGTTTTAAAAAATATAAATATTACTCTAAGCAACTGGCTATGCTTGAAGCTGGTCATATTGCTCAAAATTTACAGCTAGTCTCCACCGGCCTGGGGAAAAAATCGCTCCCTAATGGTGGGATACTGTCGGATTTCAGTAAGAAAATTATAGGTCTGGAAGGAAGTAAAGATGATATTGTTGTGTATGGGGTGACGTTTTAGATGAAACAAATTTATATTAATCCGTTTTATGATGTAATCATTAATTGTGACAAAGAGATCAATATAATTAATAAAGTATCAAATAGAATACTTTTTAAAGGAATCTCTGAAAAAAGCAATGGGGTTGAACAGCAAGAAAAAGTATTACTCAAGAAGATAGAGAAGCTTTTTTCAAAACATTTGATAGTCACAAAACAAGAGTATCAGTTTTTACTAGATTTAAAAAAATATGTTGACGATATTGACAATTCTATAAAAGAGGATGTTAAATTTTCCCATTTATTTGATGATTGGCTGTTTAGTACTCAATTAGATAAAGTAGAAATTTTGGACGGAGAGGTGCAAGTGAAGCGGTTGCTATCAAATGATAACGCTACGTATCAAGAAGCAATTCTTGAAATTAATCTAGAAACTGATTTGGACTACAACAAGTTGTTGCTTACCTTGAAACACTACAAATATGTATATATTTGTAGTGTTGGTGATTTTACAACGGTAGGGCCGTTTCTTGAACAAAGTCATTTGAAAATCGAAAATTTTTTTGAGATTTTTACTAACCAAGAAATTGATGAGAGCTTCATTGATAGTTCACTGGAGGCTGGTGTCAAACAGTTTGTGAATAACTTAGTTTACAATATGCTTGTTGAAAGAATTAGTAATTTTTTATTAGCGCAGTCCCCTTTTTACAATAGAAAGATTTATATTAAATCTAACAATAGGATAGAACTTGGAGAGGAATTGGCTCTGGTCTAATTGAATAGAATTATGGATATATTTGATTACGGAAGGCAGGTGTATCGGTTGCTTCACTCTATACCTGAGGGATCAGGACAAGAGTATAAAACTAGTCAGACTATTTCAAAACTTGTTGAAGCGATAGGAGGATATACCTTAGTGCACAATGGTAAGGAAGGGCTCGTTTATTCTAATTGTCACCCACAAACTTACATATTTGATCTTGCTTTTCGAGCGGAAATGGATGCAATCATACTACCTAATAATGATGCTTTCCATGGCTGTGGACATGATTTACACATGACTTCTTTAATACAATTAATGGCCTTCCTAAAGATTTTTCCATCAAGTCGAAAAATTTTATTTGTATTTCAGAGTTCTGAAGAAGCTGGGAATGGGGCCAAAAATATGGTCAATACTTTGAATCATAAAGGAGTTAGAGTAAATAAAATTATTGGTCTTCACAATGCACCAGATATTTTGGTAGAAGATTTAGCAATAAAAAAAAATGAAACCTTATCTAATAATTTTACTAATCGTTTAACGATTCAATTTTATGAAGAAGAACGGTATGATTATCATATGCCAAAAAATCCTTTGTCGAATTGGTCAGAGATTTATTCAAAAATAACTACTCTCTACAATCATTTATCTGGGGTATTATTTAGAATAGGTGAGTTTAGATCGAATGGCCAAACTGGAATACAGGCGGACGAACTTTCTTTTAGCCTATCAATTCGTTCTAATGAGCTTCCACTTAAAAGTTTGTACGAATTATTTGATGAGTTAGTAGTAGAAATCCAAGACCTTAATTATGTCAAACACTTATTTGTAGAAAACATTAATTATCACTGGCGGATTTATAATAGTCCAAAAATATATGAAATAATCAAAAATAATAGACTCTTTAATACCTTAGAGATTCCGGATAGTTTCACATCAGATGACTTTTGCTATTATGAAGGAATTGCACAAGAGATTTTCTATTTGTTTTTAGGTAGTTTTGAAAATGCTGTCGTTTCAAAAACACATACCAAAATATTTAGACCTAATCTAGATTTTCTCAATAATTCACTCAAGTTATATAAATTTTTATTGGAGGAAATGTAATGTATATCTTTTACAGACAAAATAGAAAATCAGTTAGTGACTTTATCAACTGCTTTTACGAAGGTGAGACTGACGATGTAATCAAACAATTGCAAGAAACAGATTACCGAATAAATGAGATTTCAAAGCAGCTAATAAATAATATTGACGATTATATATATAAAAATGAATTAAAGTATCCAGATGCAAAAGACTATCTGACAGTAAAAAGAAAAGTAAAGAGAAGAAAAGTATTAAAACAACAGTTTGAAAAAATTGCTGAAGAAATTCCATTTTATAATAGTCTGTTAGCGTTAAAGATAGAACTGGAAGAAAAGGTGAATAAAGCTTTAGAGAGTGATTATAAAAAACAAGTAACTGAATTTCCTAAGTTATTCTCTGAGGAAGAGTTACTTCTATTTAGAAATGAACATTTAAAATATAAGTTGATGAAACAGGGAAATATAAGCTTAAAGAAAAAAGACAGGATTTCTTTATATCATTATATTTCGCAGTTAAGTCTTAAAACAGGTGGAGTGGGGTTTGCAAATAGTATAGGCTGCTTCGAATTGGGAAATTCTACTCATCATATGAAGCCAAAACAAAACTATGTTGTTGATATCCATAACTATTTGTTAAACAGATTATATTTTAAAGTTTTAAAGGGAAATCTATCTAATTTTGTAGGAAGTTTTTTGGTTAATTTCAATTACGTTATTGATAGGAAAAAGAGTTTTGTATTATTTAAAGTCTTACTGGATGATCCTGATTCAAATATATTTCGCGGTAAAGAAAGAGAAGTTAAATTAGAATTGACTTCGCCTATCAAGTGGTTGTTAACGAAAGATAAAATCTCAATCCAAGGTTTGAATGAATATTTTGGTAATGATGAAATCATTCAATTACTTAATTATGGTATTTTACGATATGCTCATCTCAGACCCCGTGATGACTTTAGTTGGATTGATAACTTTGACATTCTCGAACCTTCTCTTTTAGCAAAATTAAGGCAAATAGGAAATCTATTGCAGGATTTGAATTATCAATTTTCATCTGTAGACTTTTCGCGTATAGTAGAATTAATTACAGATCTTTGCCAAAAGTATAGAGTAGATACGTTAGGCTCTCCACTCCTTACTATTGATACTTATAAAGACAGCCTTGACTTGTCTAATCAACAAGTAAAATTTTTAAAGAATTTTATAAGTAAAATAGGGAGTCTAAGTGAGTTTTATTCAATTTTTGACGCCTCTAAAAGGGTTGAAGAATTGGCTTATAATTTTATGATTTATCATTACCCGGAAGGGAAATCTTTTAAAAATTTTATGGATTTAGACGAATTTTTTAAAGAATTGGCCGAATTCGTTTTTGAAAAAATCAATTTAGGCGCTCTACGTTCGGGATTTTTTGAGTTTGCTGATTATCCTCTAATAGCTTTCATTATAAATAAGATTTGTTCGTCTAACTCTCAAGACTTTCTTTTTTCAGAAGACGATTTAGAAGAGATATTAAAAAAATTAAAGTTAAACAGTTACAATTCAGATCACTCCTACGCATTCTTTGTTCAGACTGGTAAAGAGGGTGTGTATTTGAACCATGTCTATAAGGGGCTAGGAATCTTTAATAATCGATATCGAGATAACTTTTCTGCTAATGATTTTGAACAGAATTATAATTTTGGAAGAATTTTTGACACCCCTTATTACTTCGGTTTTAATGCAAATAAAAGGCCTGAACGTCCAAGCCTTGATATGTTTGGACTATCTGAGTATCCCAAAGAAAGTGAATTGGATTACCGAGATATCATGATAACGGTAGACAGTTCTAAAAGATGTCTGAGGTTTTTAGATAATATTGGTAAAGAATTTTATTTTTCTTTTTTGGGCAACATGACACCAATAGTATTTCCTAAAACATTGGCTATGTTTAATAGTCTGTCATTAACGGGTGGAATGTATTTTGATTTGTCTGATTTGGTTCTAAGAAAGAAATATGCAGACAATAAGGATTTAAATGTTTTTATCTCTCCACAAATTTATTTTTTGGATAAAGAAATTATTATATCTAGGAGTAAAACTTTAGTTCGAACGACCTTGTTGAAAAAGATTTTTAATGATAGTCAAAATAATGCTCAGATTTTACTTGGTATAAAGAAAATTTATCCCAACTCATCGTTGTTTGTCAGAGAATTTTTTGTTGACAGTGATTTCAAAAGCAAAATAAAAAAACCGCTTTTTGTGAACCTCAACAGCTCTATAGGATTGGAAAACTTTATAGATTACGTGGGAAAGGTTGATTGGGTAACACTTGAAACTCCTCAACCTGAATTTAGCCAAGACCATTTAACAGAATTTATTGTTGAAAGTAAGAATACAATCCCAGATAAGTAGCTATTTATTCTGACAAAAGTAGGACTATATAACTGGGAACCATAGTCCCATATATTGATAGTAAAAAAGGAGATAAGAATGTTTACATTAACTAATATTGAAAAGACATTCGGTGGAACGAACAAAATTTTACAAGGAATCTCTCTTTCAATTGAAGATGGTGAACGAATTGCTTTGCTTGGAAGTAATGGTGCTGGTAAGACAACTTTGCTGAAAATTATTTCTGGACAACTTAAACAGAATAAAGGAACAATTAACTCGAAATTAGATTTTCAGAGTGAAATTGGTATGATGCCACAAGGGGATATTTTGATTGATGATTTAAAGGTGAAAGAAATTGTGAATTTGAAGGCTTATATGAACCGCCTAAGGGAGAAAAACATTGATAGTCTTTTAGAGAAAGTTGATTTAAAAGATCAGAAAGACAAATTTGTGTCTAGTCTTTCTGGAGGACAAAAAAGACGTCTCTCGTTATTATTGGCAATTTTAAATAATCCAAAATTAATTTTTCTTGATGAACCAACTACTGGGATGGATTTAGAGTCAGTTGATAAATTCTGGGAGCTATTAAAGAAGCAAGATGTCACCTCGGTAATAGTAACCCATGATTTTAATCAAATTGATAAGTTCTTTACCCGAGTCTTAATTTTAAAAAATGGGAAGATCTTTGCTGATGAGAAAGTTGAGGTCATTCATCAACAGGGTTTAACAATCGAAAAGTTTTATAGAACTATTAATGATAAGGAGATTTAATATGCCAAAATTTATTCAATTAAAACAGGTTATACGTAATAAACGTTTTCTGCTGTTCACTATTTTTATTCCAATAGTTTGGTATGCTTTTTTGCATAATGTTCAAAGCATTTCATCTAATATTATTTTAGGGATTGCAGTTTTTATTGGTATTATTGGCAATAGCTTGGCGACATTTAGTAAAAGGATTTCATCTAATATTGATTTCTATGCCTTTGAATCACGATTTACTCATTATAGTATCAAGAACTATCTCTTTGACCAGACATTTATTCAAATTGTTTTAAATACTCTGATCTTCTTTGCAATCCTTTTTTCCGCTGTAGCATTCTTTAAATTTCCTATAGCAAGTATAGTTTTTGTTCAATTTTTACTCTTAATGTTGATGGGAATATATTTTAGTATCATTGGCTTTGTTATGGGAGTTCGATTAGATACCAAAATTATCGATACGGTTAGCTTTCCGATTATTATTGTGGCATCTTTGACGATTATTCCATTCAAAAACCTAGGTGCCTCAGGAAATTTTGTAGATATATTGAGTAAAATCCAAATGATATTTCCCGGCTACTACTATAGTAGTATTATCAACGCTCTAATGAAGGATAATCCTGTTAAAACAAACGATATCCTTTTGTTTTTAGTAACATTTTTTCTCAATATCATTGTGCTATATTTTTTGATTCCACATGGTCAACTGAAACAAAGAGTTGCTAAATAAAATACTATATGTACTAATTTAACTATAGAATTTAATTTTTTTCAAATTGAGAAAGCTTATGCGGTGACAACGGTAGTTGGCCTGACTTTAATGATGGTCGGAGTAGGTTTTGCTAGTGCAGATAGTAATACCGACAAACATAGAGAAAGAGTAGCTGATCGTTTAAACATAATGGAACATCCATTCGACTCTATCCTCCTAGTTAGTTTAGAAAATTTATCTTATTCGCGAATATGATAAATTTCAAAAAAATATCATATTTGCGAATATCAAGAAATCGGAAATTATAGTGATATAATTCATATGTAAGCGATTTAATTAACTGTTTACGCCATATCGCTTTAAAAGTTCTGCTAGCTATATCTTTAATCGTAGTATGAAATTTAAACAAGGAGGAAAGTCATCATGACAAAAAGACAATCACGTCTTGTTAAAGCGGGATGGGTATGTATTGGCTGGGGCTTCGTTTGCTGGTGCTAATTAATAAACGGAAACCTAGCACAGAGTTTAGTGGATAGCCGTATAGCTATCCACTTTTTAGATGAGGAGAAAAAAATAGTATGAAGTATTATCACACTATGCAGGATCTCGCATCAGATTGTGGAATAGCGGTTGTGAAATCAATTTTATTGACATATGGGCGGTACGATGAAACTCTATTAACAGATAGACTTCAACATCTTAATATTGACCAAGGATTATCATTACTTGATATTGAAGAATTGCTTTCAATCTTTGGAATATACGGTAGTAATTATCAGGTTAATGAATTTAGTAATCTTAATTTTAAAACTCCTTGTATTCTAGTGACGAGAAGGGATGGGATAAACCATTACATTTTAGACTACGGAAAACAAAACGATAAGTTGGTTGTTTCTAATCCTGCTGAGAAGACTATTAGCTACCAGTCGTTTGAAGAAGTACGAGATATTTTTAATGGTTTTGCTTATATTGTTGAAAGCGATGATCCTAAGGTCGTGTTGAAAGAGACAAGTGCAACTAGTGAAAATGATAATAACTCCTTGAGTTTTAAAGAAAGGTTGAGCCTGTTTTTATGACGAGCTTACTTTGGCTAATTCCCTTGTTTATTATTTTTTCTATTCAATATTTAATTGTTTTTCAAGCTAGAAATATGTCTTTTAGTATGGTAATTTATGTATTACTAGTGTTAATTTTTTTTCATTGATAAAATTAAGGATACTGTCAATAATTATGTGTAAACACTCAAGTAGAGTTACGGAGTGTTAATCAAATAAGCTTTCAAGTGTGTCAGAACATTGGCCAAACCCTTTATGGATTCGTTGACTTTGCTTGAAATTATAATCTTCAAACAAAGTAACTAAATAACGTTCCAGAGCCTCCTCGTTAGGAAAAAGAACCTTCTTTTTCGTTTGACGTTTGATTTCTTTGTTAAGAGACTCAATGAGGTTTGTCGAATAAATGCTGTGTGCCAAATCTGGTAGGGAAACTGATAAAAAGTTAAAAGATTATCCGTATTCTCCAAACTTTCCATCACTTTCCTATACTTTGGCTTCCATTCAGCGATAAAGTCCTCCAAAGCTTGGACTGCCATTTC
>NZ_JMLC01000045.1 GCF_000686605.1 Streptococcus sobrinus DSM 20742 = ATCC 33478
ATCACCAGCTGACCTGTTAAGTATTGCAGGGCAAGATTTTCCACCATCATTTTTTCTATCTTTCGTCCGGAAAAGATCCCTTGAGAATAAGCAAATAAAAGGGCTGCTAGGAGTAATTGGGGATGGTAAGAAGGCCGCCCAACCTCATGATAAAAGTTTAGAAAGGCATTATCATCTAGTTTATTGACCACCTTTTCAATCGTAAAAACGAGATGGTTGTGGGGTAAGAATGCGCTTAATTCTAGTGGCAGAGTCGTTTGATTTGTGTTATAGTGACTGTACATGAGGTAGCCTTTCTATTATTTTTTTGTCAACTATATTTTATCAAGACTACCTATGTCAAGCAAAAAGCAACGGCATCAAAACCGTTGCTTTTTCGTTGGCTGAGGGATAGTTTTGTCCCAGGCTCTTTTTATTTTGACAATTGCTTCAGGCGTGATATACTATTCTAAAAGACAACTAACCAGTGGTTAGCTGTTGATAATAAAGGAGTTTTATTAAATGACTGATTGGATTTATGGGCTGATTTCCAAGAAAAAAGCGATTAGCAAGCACATCACCAAGGTAGAATTTGATATTGGCCTATTTATTGTTAGCATCTGGTTGGTGGAAAAAAACGGCCACTTTTTCATGATAGACACAGGTATTGGTAAGCTAGGCAGTGGGGAGATGATTGATTACTCTTTAAGAAAGTATTTCCCAAAGATAAATATTGAAGCTCTTTTCCTAACGCATGGTCATTCGGATCATGTGGGTGGAGTAAGTAATTTATTGAAGAGAAATCCTAGTCTCCCGATTTTTATAAATCATCGAGAATTTCCTTACTTATTGGGGGAGAAACCTTACCCAAGGCGAAAAAACTTGGAACAGGTCAATTTTGATGCTAGTCTTTTGAGGAGCCTCAGTAGCGAAGAAGCAAAGGTGAGTTTGGCAAAAGCTGGCTTGACCCCACTTTGGACCCCAGGACACTCACCTGGTCATACTTGCTATTATCATGAGGGAGACCAAGTTTTAATAGCAGGCGATTTACTGACAACCAACAGGAGAGGAACCTTACGTCCGCCAATGAAGGCCTTTACGGCTGATATGCCAGAGGCTTTAGCGACTGCCCATCATCTTTTGCAGACCTATCCCCAAGCCTTATTGAGCGTGTGTCACGGTGGGGAAATTCAAAATGCTTTAGCAGAGATGAAAAAATCGGCCTGGTATGGAAAGCGAGAAAGTAAAAATGGCAAATAATACAAGGCAAAGAATCATTGAAGCGGCTAAACTTCTTTTTCAAGAAAAGCCTTATTCCAGTATCGGTGTTCGGGAAATTGCTAAGCAAGCTGGCTGCTCCCATACGGCTATTTACCTTTACTTTAAAAACAAGGATGAGATTCTCTATGAGGTAACCAAGGCCCCATTAGAAGAGCTTTATCAGACTTTGAAGGAGATTGTGACAGAAGCTCAAGCTCCTCAGGAAAAGCTTCTACAAATGGCTCATGCCTATCTTGATTTTGGCTTTACCCATCAAAATACCAATAGACTAATGTTTTTAGTTGATGGTGAGCGAGTGGAACTAGAAGAATTTGATAACCCTGTTAATAGCTTGAGAATAAAGTGTTTTCGTCTTTTGGAAGAAAACCTTAATAGTCTGCTTCCTGAAAGCTTGACAGACTTGCAAAAGTTGAATGTTGCCCGTGGCCTTTATCTCTTTATGCAAGGGATGATTGCCAATTATGCCATAGATGGAGAAAGTTATAATGACCGACTAAAAGCAATTGTGACAGACTATCTCAATTACAGCATTATTAGGGGATTGAACTAGTTTAAAATGAGAGTCTTGTCAAATTTCGTTACTAGTCTTCGATTTCTTTGGAAACCACAGCACTTTTTGGCCTTCTAGGCAGTCTCTTTACTCATAGGGATATTTTGACTAAGGTTAGTTTTACCACTTTTGCTGTGCTAACAATCATTCTCTGGTCTCGCTATGGGGCACCAAAAGCTAGCCACCGGTTAAGCAATCCGGCGAAGATTATCTTAGAACTATTCATCCTTAGCTTTGCTAGCCTGAGTTTTTTCTGGCTTTACGGTAGCCTAGTGGGTCTGGTCTTTTCCTTAGTTTCCCTAGTAGATTTGCTGCTTCTCTACATCTTGAGATTGGACTAAAAATGATATAATAATCTTATACCTAGACTAGTTAAAGGTGGTCCTAGCATGGAAAAATTGATAGTGACTTGTCCAAGAATTTTGGATAGGGGCGACTTTCCCTTGGAGCATACGGGAGTTGGGGATAATGTTTCCCCAGAATTTTTATTGAAAAATCTATCGTCGAAGGCCGAGACTCTTGCGATTATTTTGGAGGACTTGGACCATCCTTTAAAGAAAGACTTTACCCACTGGCTCATTTGGAATCTGCCTGCTTTAAGTCGTATCCCTGCTCACCTTGCTCCTGGCTTTGTGGTTAAGGAACCTGAGGGAGCTAGGCAGGGGATTGCCTACGGATGGCATCGCTATGCTGGTCCCAAACCGCCTTTGGGTCAGACTCATACCTACCGCTTCACTATTTATGCCTTAGATAGGCCCCTAGCTCTAGGACAATGGACCAGGAAGCGACAATTGTTAAAGGCTATGGAGGGGCACATCTTACAGGAGGGACAACTGACTGCTAATTTTGGTAGTCCAAAAGATTTCACCCCTCTTCCAGCCGGCTAATTAGCACATATTATTTTTGACTCTAGGAGAATCATCTTGCTACTTGTTTTAAATCCTGATAAATTAACCCGTCAACCTTTCTTTCAAGACCTCATCAATTATCTATCTGAAAATGAAGATGTCAGCTTGAGGCAGCTTAAACGAGATTTTCTTCGAGTTTCTTGTCTGGAGCGGTCTTTGGAAGATTATATCCAGGCTGGTTATATTCTGCGGCAGAATAAGCGTTACTACCTGACCCTGTCTCTCCTAGAAGATGTGGAGGGAGTAACCTTGGATCAGCAGCTTATTCTGGATACAGAAAGTCCTGTTTATCAAGACCTTCAAGCATTGGTATTTGAAACGAGGCTAACCAATAAGACCAATGAGGCAGTTCTGATTGAGCGGACTGACTTTGAAAGAAATGCTCCGACTTTGTCCAATTATTTTTACAAGATGAGAACGGGGGCTTCCCTAACACAGAAGCAAGGGCAGATTTACAACATACTGGGGGACGTCAATCCTGACTATGCTCTCAAATATATGACTAGTTTTCTGCTAAAGTTTGCTAAGAGGGACCTTGTTAAGCAGAGACGGTCAGATATTTTTGTTGAAGTCTTGGTACTCTTAGGCTATATCAAGGAAGAAGAGTCCGAGACTTACAGCCTGCAGCTGGCATTTGATGAGGAGAAGCTGAGTTTTAAGGAACAAGACTGATAATTTGAGAGACTAAAAAGACCATGTTCCGCTTTGGAGCATGGTCTTTTTGGCAGTCATAATGTTGATCTTTCCTATTGTCTTTCCACATAGATTTCTTGGGCGATGGCTTGGGGAACAGTCAAATCTTTTTGCTTGTAATGAATGGTGTAGGTTTGGGCATAGCTATCAATAGCAGTCACTTCAATAATTTGATTGATGTGGAGCTGGTGCTTATCCAAATAGTTTAGAAGCTGAAAGTCATCGTGAACTCGACCGACCAGATAGGCACCAGTTTTTTCAATTTGGGCTAGCGAGGTCTGGTAGCGTTCAAGCAAAACCATATCTTTCTTAGGGATGCTGCCGCCGTGGGGGCAAAATTCTGGAAAGTCAAGATTTTCCTCCAGGCGGTCAATAAAGGTTGTAGAGACCGTATGCTCCAAGACTTCTGCCTCTTGGTGAATCTCGTCTGCCGTATAATGCAGGTCTCTGACTAGGAAGGACTCAATCAGGCGGTGTTTGCGGTAGAGGTCGGACACCAGGAGTAGTCCTTTTTGAGTCAAGTCGTAACCCAGGACCTTATCCTTTGTGATTAGCCCTTCGCTAATCATTTTTTTGATCATTTCTGAGACGGCAGGAGCTGAAACCCGCATCTCCTGGGCAATTTCCTTATTGGTCATTTTACGCTGACCTTGACTAAGTTCATAGATACATTTTAAGTAGTCTTCTCGATTAGGCGTCATAGAGCTCTCACTTTCTTACTGACATTATAGCAAAATAAAATTAAGTCGCTCCAATTATTTTGTTTAATTGATTAGAATGACTTAATTAAGTGAGCTTAAATATATGATAAATTGCAAGAATAAGTGCAACATTTACTTGAACTCATCCTCTAGAGCTTCACTAGCAGTTCTGTAAGCTAAACATTTTCGTGGTCGGTGAATGATATCATATAAAGCCTTATTCAAAACCTCATCAGAGATAGCGGCTAAATCTGTTTTCTTTGGGAAATATTCTCTTAGTAAGCCATTTGCGTTTTCATTGCTTCCTCTCTGCCAGGATGAATAGGCGTCCGCAAAGAAAAAGGAAATTCCTAAATTCTCTACCAGAGGATAGCAGGCAAACTCTTTTCCCCTGTCTGAAGTGAAGGTTTTAAGAGCCTCTTTTGGAAATAGCTTACAAAGTTGTTCGATGGCT
>NZ_JMLC01000046.1 GCF_000686605.1 Streptococcus sobrinus DSM 20742 = ATCC 33478
ATGTCTATTTTAGCATTTTGGAAAGGGTAAGTGATGAAAGCGGTATATATTCAAAAAACGGGAGACTCGTCTGTCATTCAAGTTGGCGACCTTCCTGTTCCTAAGGTGGAACCTAAAACCGTTCTTGTTAAAGTTCGGGCAGTTTCAGTTAATTATGTTGATACCTTTATTCGATCAGGACGTTACAAGACCCAACTGCCTTATCCTTATATTCTTGGGCGAGATGCTTTAGGGGAGGTCGTCGAAGTTGGTAATGGAGTTACTCAGTTTACTATTGGTGATTTAGTCTGGACCAATAGTATGGGTTATGATGGCAGGCAGGGAGTTACTAGTGAGTATGCTTTAATTTCGACGGAAAGACTTTTCTTAGTTCCCACAGGTGCTGATCCGGTCAAGCTAATTGGAGCTGTTCATTCCGCTGCAACTGCAGCCATAGTTTTACAGGATGTTATGCAGTTGCTACCAGATCAAACTTTATTGATTGAAGGAGCCGCAGGCCATGTGGGTAGCAAGTTACTTTGGCTTGCTCATAAGGCGGGAGCAAAGGTTGTGACAACCTCTAACCAGCGAGACTTTTCAAGATTGCGGGAAATTGGGAGCTCTGTCTGTTTTGATTATCATGATGATAGGCTTTTTCAAAAACTGGCAGAGCAATTTCCAACTGGTTTTGATCAGATTATTGATACCTCTGGAGAAATAGCCTTGCAGACTAATAGTGATTTGTTAGCTTTAAAGGGTGTCCTAACACTTATAACAACTCCTCAGGGAGAGATCTTTAGTGCTCGACAGTTATATATGAACTGTCAACAAATTAAAGGTTTTGTGATTAGTCATGCTAGTTTAAGTCAATTGCAACTAGCAGGAAAATTGTTAAATGAAGCCTTTAAAGAAGGTCAACTTTTAGAAGATGATATTGCCATTAGGAGCTTTGACGAGGCGGCTGAAGTTCACCGATTGTTGGACGAGAACAAAGAAAGGCGGAAAATTATATTAGTGCCATGATAGGGGAACACGCTCACGGTGATGTAGAAAAAATGTAGATTTTAGATGTAGGGGCATCAGATTTTCTTTTTGACATTACTCAATGGCCTTGTAGCTAAAGGAAGGAGAAAATTTATGAAAATCAATACCGATCAACTTTGGTCAGAAGCTGATAAAAAGGCTGTTACTTATACAACCTATTTGGTGGAAGAGACATCAGATATTAAGAATTATAATCCACGCCCTGCTGTGATTATTTGTGGTGGCGGAGGCTTTTTCAAGGTAACTGACCGAGAAAAAGAGCCAGTCGCCCTTTATTTCCTTAACAAGGGCTTCCAAGCTATTACGCTAGATTATAGAGTGGGCCAGGAAAGTGGCTATCCAGCTCCCTTGTATGACTTGGCTAAAATGCTTCTGGTCACAAGAGAAAAAGCAGAGCAATGGAATGTTGATCCAGATAAAATCATTTTTATTGGTTTTTCGGCTGGTGCTACCCACTGTGCTTCCCTGGCCAATCGTTGGAATGAGCCTTCTCTGCAAGCTTATTTTGCCTACCCAGAGGAAAAAATAAGACCAAGCTTAGTTGTCCTATCTTATCCTTTATTGGATTTCTCTTATCAATATGATAGCGTTATGGCTGATCCGAATAATCAGCAACCCACCAACTTATCTCCTATGCCCAAACTAGATTTTTTAACTGGCGCTTTGAAGACCGTTGTGGGTAAAGAATTAACCAAGGAAAATTTGAAAAAACACAGTCCAATTGAACATATTTCCAGAGATACCGTCCCTACCTTTATTTGGGGGATGCAAAATGATGACTGCATCTATAACAATGCTCTTTTAGACTATGCGAAGAAACTAAAAGACAATGGTGTCTTCTATGAATTACATATGTTTGCAGTGGGAGAACATGGTCTATCTGTCATTAATCGCAATACACAGGCAGAATTCTCAGATTATGAAACATTAGGAATTTGGAAAAGATTGTGTATGAACTTTATTAATCAGGTTTTAGGTTTAAATTAGAAAATTACAAAAAACGAGATTTTGATGTATGGTCAAAACCTCGTTTTCTAATGTCCAAAAAGAATAAAGCGGATAAGCTAGGGCAAGCTGATATGTAGGGAATAAAAAGTGTAGAAGTCCCATTTGGTCTAAAGTGGGGAGTAGCCACGCTGGTAGGCCCCGCAGCAAAGACTGTTTGTTACTGTCGCATCACCCGAATCAGCTGCAAGGTCTAAACAAAAATCTTCCTGCCCAAGGTGCTTATGGCTTCCACAAAAGGTAGTCGTCAAAAATAAGCCAAGATGTTCAGTCTAAGCCAATTCACTTTAATAAGGGAGACAAGGCATGCTATGACAGGATTCTGGAAGTAGACGATTATCAATAGATTAGTTATGTCTCCTACAGCAGTATCCGCTGGTGTGTTGATTTGGCTTATGAAAAATAATCAAATTCTCTTTACAATGCAGTTGTCAAAAGTTGTATTTGTGAAGAGATTTTTTTGTTTTTTAAAACTTAGCAAGGTATTTTTCCGGTGTCTTAACTGTTCTTTGCTTGTTCATAAGAGGATGTCCCAGGGCCACTTAGAACGCTTTCTTTGCAAAAGTTATTATTTTTTGATTTTTGTTTATCCATTAATCAGTCTTAATATATTCTTTCCTAAAACCATATTTTTAACTTCCAAAGATGGGGCTAAAAATTCGACTAATTCTTTGCTAATGAAAGGTTCTCCATAGGGGGCATCTGATCCAAAAAGACATTTATCTGGAATTTCCGCCAGAGCCATTTTGACAGCTAATGTAGAAAAAGCTGCTGATAAATCAACATAAGCATTGGCTGTCTCTTTGACGAAATCTATGACAGTCATCCACTGGTAACCTCCCATGTGTCCAAAAATAACGGGTGTTTGCGGATATTTCTTGGTCAGATTCATCAGTATTTCAATTCCTTTAGATGTGACAGGGTTGAAGGTATGCACCCATACTGGCAATTTTGGGAACTGTTCCAATGCTTTAAAAATAACTTCTAATTGGTAAATCTGTTCATCGGACCCTGGAGTAAATTCACCAATACCTTTAAAATCGTTTCCTATAATCTGCTCCTTAATCCATTTAATGGTTTCGTCTAATGACAATCCTAAAGGAAGGGAGCCAAAACCATAGAATTTATCTGGATATTGCTGGATAGCTTGAGCAACCTCTTGGTTATTTTGTCTCATTCTGTCTAATGGGGCGATTGTTTGACTATGGCCTGATAGTAACTCAAAAAGAGTATTCATTTCTTTTTTGAATTCAGAATAATTTTTGGCTTTTTCGGGGTGTGGTGTTGTACAAAATAAGATAGCTTTATCAACTTTGGCTTTTTCTAATTTATCCACTTGCATTTCTAATGGGAGCATGACGTGTTGGATGTTATCAATAATCCACGACAAACGCATGAATGTTTCTTCTCTGTTTTACCATAGACGATCACTTTTTTGACTAGATTAATTTCTTCAAATACTGGTCAAAGTTCAT
>NZ_JMLC01000047.1 GCF_000686605.1 Streptococcus sobrinus DSM 20742 = ATCC 33478
GTCATAGGAATAAATCTCTTTCTAGTAATGTTTCGCAACTCTACTATAACGGATTTATTCCTTTTTGTGTTTACACAACTTATTTTACACTACCAGCTATTTCCATCAGTGAGTAAGATATTTATGATGATTAATCTATTCACTATTAATTGTGCCTTTGTTTTATCGTTAGGAGAGATTTTAGAAAGGGATAATTAGGTACTATCTAGAGTATATTCCAAATCGTTTTAAGTTTGCTCAATTTCTTTTTGTTGAAATATGTTTCTTTATTACTTCTGATTAGTATCTTATCTACCACTTTGATGTCAAACCAAGTTATTGAACAATTCCTTGTTTACTTAATCTTTTCCCTTTTGTATTTAATGATAAACGCAACCGTCATTATTAATATTGGAAAATCGGGCATAGGGTTACTTTCATCTATAATTGGTCTATGGATTTTACCTGATTTAGTTAATTATATTTTTAGTAGAACTGATATTTTTGATATTCAGTTGGCATATTATTTATCTCCTAACACTTTTCGAGGTATAACTAGTATTTTTAACATTTTAGTTCCTTTTAGCTATATTGTACTCTTTTATATTTTGTCTATCTTTCAATTTAATAGAAAGGAATTTTAAAATGAGGAGAAGATTATTTCCTGTTTTGGTGTTACTTATATTTGGGTTAATTGTAATTCTAGGTATCAATTTGATGAGTTCATCGCCCCAACCAAAATTTTCAAAGTTAAAAGATAATGATGTCAAATTTTTACAGAAAAATGAGATTTTGTATTATGGGAATCCCACTTGTCAGGCTTGTCAAGAATTCAATAAGGTTTTAAAGGACTACCAAGATGAGTCAGGAGTAAAAATTTATCATTGGGAATCTACGAATTCTGAGATAGCACAAAAAGCTGCTGAATTAAAAGTGTATAAAACTCCTACAACTATTATTAAGGGTAAAAAAGGAAGGGTTATAAAAATTGAAGGTTATCAATCTCTAAAACATTTGAAAAAGCTCTTAAAAGATTATGAGGAATAGAAAATGAAGGAAATAGTAAAGATAGGTTTGTTAGGTATTTTGCTAATTAGTTTAGGGATAAACTTTTATCTAATATCGGCTAAAAAACTGCAGAAGAGTCTCAAAATTAGGAACAAAAAATATGGAAATATATAAGTATTTCGATAGCTTACAACCAGTAAGTTTTGAAAAGAAATATAATACTGGACAGAGACTAGTAGTCTATATTGGAAGACCAACTTGTGGAGATTGTAATAACTTTGATAAAATTTTTGTGAAGTATATAAAGCGATACAATCTATCTTCTAAGATGGTTTATGTTAATGTAGCTGAGCTATATAAAAATAAATCGAAATGGGAAGAATTTAAAAAGAACTATAGTATCAAGGGAACCCCTTCTCTCGTTATTTATGAAAATAAGAAGGTGATCTCAAAACTTGATTTTGAAGAAATGCATGGCTTCACACCTGCAGAAGTGGAGAAGTGGTTAAAAGATAACAATTTAGCAAGGTGATAGATCGTAAAGGATAAAACAAAAATTTTTATTGCCCATAGATTATCAACGATTACTAATGTAGATAAAATTTACTTTATAGATGAAGGTGCTGTAACTGGGTCGGGAAGTTTTGAAGATCTTTCCAGTACCCATGAAAAATTTTCCATGTATGTAAAACAGCAAAATAAGAATAATTAAGCTAGTAAGGAAACTCCAAACATCTTAATTTAATAAGCTACAATAGCTTGGTTATTAATGTTTCCTTTTATTTTCAAAATGTAGAGGTACTCTAGAGTAACATAATAGAAAGGTTAGTAGGTATGAATATTAGTACGAATCACTACAAACTACGCAAAGTAAAGAAACGTTGGGTCACTTTTGTCGTAACAACTATGGCTGGTCTAACATTAATGACAGCTGGAGCAAGCTCCGCCAGTGCAGATGGCTCAACTCTGGATTCTCAAGTCAATCAAACGTCAACTCTTGTCCAACCGACAAGCGATGGAACTTCAGTGGTTGCTCCTAGCCAAGAGAAGGTGCCATCCAATCCGACAGAGGTGAAGGATACTGATAATCAATCAGAAAATCAGTCTCAACCAACTCAAGCGGCCTCTTTAACCACTCAAGAAGATGACAAGGAGCCTACTAGCCAAAACAATCAAGCACCGGCTGACTCTCCAAAACAGGTTAAGGAACCAACTTCAGTTGCCCCAGCTTCAGATGGCGCAGTCGTCCAGCAAGACCCTCAAACTCAAAAACAGGAAGAAAAAACAACAGGGGGTAAAAATGAGGTAACATCAACGGATGCTGTGGTGACAACTGCCCCAACCCTTACCTCCGATGACCAGCGGGCAGACATTAATAAAATCCTTGATGGACGTTTATCAGGTATTTCTACTCTTGATGCGGCGGCTCTGACCTATGAGTTTGAAAAGGCTCGCTTGAAAGGAGCTACTGATGCCACTATTTTAGCTAAAATCCAAGAAGCAGGGCGTGTGATACCTAACAATCTGACCTATCTCAGTGATTTCTACGATAATCAGACGGGAACAAGTGGAACTGCCTTTCGAGATAAGGCCAGTAATAAGGTTATCATTGCCTATACGGGAACTAATAATGATGGTAATGAACTTCAAGATGCCCTAGGAGCTGACCTGATGGGAATCGGTCTAGCTAGAGGTCAGCACTATCAACCTGCCTATGATTTTTATGATAAAATTGCTAGCCAATATGGTGCTGAAATTATTGTGATTACCGGACACTCCCTAGGTGGGAATGTGGCTCAACGCGTTGCCTTGAAGAAAAATGCTGCAACCACGGTTGTCTATAATTCGGCCCCCCTCTACATTCCAGCCCTTGCCTCAGTCGGTAACAAGATTTATGAGTCTCTGAGGAAAAATTTTGATCTCCCATCGAATAAGGCAGAGGCCAAGAAGACGATCGCAGCTATCAGGAGTGATATGAAGACTTTCACAGGCCATGTTATCCGTATCACAACGACCAAGGATTGGCTCAACAATGCTATGCGTTGGTTGGGAGCCGTTTACCTCGGCAAGGAATATGTGATTCCTGATTCAGGCAATCACGATTTGCAGCCCATTGCCGAAAATGCTAAGCAAGTAGCTAGTGTGAAGCAGTGGACAACCATTTAACTTACTAAATAAAAAAACTAACCTTCTAGTTTTTAAATGAACCGCTCCCTGTCAAGTAGACAGTCAAATAATAAAATAATTTAAGCAACCTGATCCCTGAATTCTAAAGGAGTCAGGTTATTTAGTTTTTCTTGATAACGTTGGGTGGTATAAAAGCTGATATAGTCGTCAATAGCTGTAACCAATTCCT
>NZ_JMLC01000048.1 GCF_000686605.1 Streptococcus sobrinus DSM 20742 = ATCC 33478
AAAGACACCTCCTAAGTCTATTATAACTCCGGAGGTGGACTCTTTTTTATGAATCTATTATCTGAAAACGTTATTTTCTTCATGCGTTTGTCGTGCGCTTTCATAAAAAATATTTGAAACCTTTTTTCTTTCCGAAAAAGGCTAGGAGGTCGCTGGTGTCGATAAATTCCTCCTGGAATTCAGCAATCTCATCAAAGCTATAGTCAGCCTCATCAGCTAGGTGATTCCAGGCAAAGCCATAGACATCCTGGATGGAGATGCCCCATTCATCGGTTTCTTCATCATACTGCCAACCTAGGAAACGTTCTCTAGGTTTGAAAACGAGGATCACCTTTTGGTAATCGTAATCCCACTGCTGACCTAGGAATTGCTGACACATAAAATGGTCGCTGGCCTTTTCCCCATTAAACCAAGGAATTTCATGCCGATCCAGATAGGCAATCATCTGCCAAAACTGCTCTTGAAATCTCAAGGGCAAGTCCCGCTGGAAGGACAGACTAAAGGTCTGCTCCTCTTTTAATAAATCTTCAATACTTGTCACTGCTTACTCCTTTAGTAGCCTAATTGCTCCAAAATGCCAGCAAAGTCTTGGCTGATAGCCTCTAGACTGGTTTCAAGCTCCTGACGGGTTTGATTGTTCTTGACAATGACCTGACCTGACTCAAGCTCGCTTTCTCCAAGGGTGATGACGGTCTTGGCCTTGAAGGCATCGGCCGACTTGAACTGGGCCTTAATCTTGCGACCAAGATAGTCTCGTTCAGCCTTGAAGCCTTGTGCTCGCAGGGCTTGCACTAGTTCCAGAGCCTTGCCATTAGCACTCTGGCCGAGAACTGCTATATAAACATCGAGGCTTTCTGCAACAGGCAAATAGATACCCTGCTTGTCCAAAATCAAGAGCAGGCGTTCCAGACCCAGACCAAAGCCAAAACCAGGGGTCTCAGGGCCATCAAAATAATCAACCAAGCCATCATAACGACCACCGGCACAGATGGTTAAATCTGAATTGCCCACCTTGGCCATAAATTCAAAAATAGTGTGGTTATAGTAGTCCAGACCACGCACCATATTGGTGTCAATAAGATAAGGAATGGCCAAACTTTCCAGCATCTGCCGAACGGCGTCAAAGTGGGTCTGACTTTCCTCATCCAGATAATCCAAGATGGAAGGAGCCTTTTCCACCGCCGCCTGGTCTTCTTTTTCCTTGGAATCCAAGACCCGCAGGGGACTTTCTTCCAAGCGACGTTGGCTATCCTTGGATAGACTGTCCTTGAGCGGTGTCAAGTAATCAATCAGGGCCTGACGGTAGGCCAAACGGCTAGCGGTATTCCCCAGACTATTGAGGTGGAGGGTGACATCCTTGATACCCAGCTCATGGAAAAGTTGGTAGGCCATAGCGATGGTTTCCACATCGGTGGCAGGATTGCTGGAGCCAAAGCACTCAACCCCTACCTGGTGAAACTCCCGCAGACGACCAGCCTGGGGCCGTTCGTAACGAAACATAGAGCCGATATAGTACATCTTGACCGGCTTTTGCACCTCAGGAGCAAAGAGCTTATTTTCCACAAAAGAGCGAACAACTGGAGCCGTCCCTTCTGGTCGCAGGGTGATGTGGCGGTCGCCTTTGTCGTGAAAATCATACATTTCCTTGGTGACAATGTCCGTCGTATCGCCAACCGAGCGACTGATAACCTCGTAGTGCTCAAACATAGGTGTGCGGATTTCCCCATAGTTGTATTTTTTGAAGGTTTCACGTGCAACATTTTCCACATACTGCCACTTGGCACTCTCAGCCGGCAGAATATCCTGGGTTCCCTTGGGTTTTTGAAGTTTCATTATGATACATAAAGGTCGTAAAATTCTGCAGAGAAAGGGCCATCATCGAAAAGTAGTATTTCCCAATGATTTATCTTTCCTCTAAGAATGTATATAGTGGGCTTGGGCTAACTCACCAACGACCTCTTTTCCTTTCTAGACAGATAAAATCTCTTTAATTTTACCATTTTTCAGGCTATTTTTAAAAGCCTTGATAAAATTTTTTGAGAATGCTTGTCAAGTAACTTTACTTTACAAAAAAGTTATGCTATTATACTAAAGTTGATGCAAATCAAGACATTATTTAAACATAATTGGAGGAAATATCATGGCAGTACCTGCACGTCATACGTCAAAATCTAAGAAGAATAAACGTCGTACGCACTACAAATTGACAGCTCCAACTGTTAAATTTGACGAAACAACTGGAGATTACTCACGTTCTCACCGTGTATCCCTCAAGGGTTACTACAAAGGACGTAAAATCGCCAAAGCTAAAGCTGCAGAATAATAGAAGGGAGATACCATGCGCGTCAATATCACACTTGAACACAAAGAATCTGGTGAACGCTTGTACCTTACTTCAAAAAACAAACGTAACACACCAGACCGTCTTCAATTGAAGAAATATTCACCAAAACTTCGCAAACACGTTGTGTTTACTGAGGTTAAATAGTGGGTCATTACGTTTCAGTAGAAACGAAAAAACCTTGATTTAACGCGATTCTTGAATTTTCAAATTTCATAGTATTGCAATAAAAATCAACCGAATGACTACATTTTTGACTACATTTTTTGTGAAATAAATTAGATGTTCGGATATATAGAAAACGCTCTAGTCATATTGTCTAGAGCGTTTTTGTGTTGTTTTGAAAATTAGATGTTTGTTTTTAGATAACTACACATTTCAGATTTTTTAAAGCAAGATTTAATTGTTGATAAGTAGAAAGGATTATTATGTTTACAAAAAATAAATTTCAATACTGTATTTACGATCATGAGAGACTAGAACTTCATGAGCTACAAAAGGAATATCAAAAGGATAAAGCTGGGACAAAACTTAAGTATGAAAACCAATTATTTTGTCCTGGTTGTTACGATGTGGATTTAGTGATAAACGAGAAAAAAGGGAAAATCTATTTATCAAGCCATCCTAAATCACCTCATGCTAAAGAGTGCGAATATGCTTTGGAATCTGCTTCAAAATCGAAGTTAAAAGAATACGCCCCGTTGTAAAATGAGGTGCAACAAAAAAAGACAAGCTTATCTGATATACTAAAGTTGCGAAACAAAGTATAAGGAAAGAGATAAGCATGTCC
>NZ_JMLC01000049.1 GCF_000686605.1 Streptococcus sobrinus DSM 20742 = ATCC 33478
TATTCTCAAAGAGCAGTGCCCCCTTATCCTAAGCGGCAACGACGTTGCCAATTGTTCATTGAAAATTGAATATCTATCAAATAGTAACAAGAAAATAAACCGAAACGCTGTAAATATTTTAAAGAGACCAAAGAGAAATAAGGTTAAGTTAATAAGGGCGCACGGTGGATGCCTTGGCACTAGGAGCCGATGAAGGACGTGACGAACGACGAAATGCTTTGGGGAGCTGTAAGTAAGCTGTGATCCAGAGATGTCCGAATGGGGGAACCCACTAGCTGATGGCTAGTATCCATGACTGTTAAGGTCATGTGAAGGAAGACGCAGTGAACTGAAACATCTAAGTAGCTGCAGGAAGAGAAAGCAAAAGCGATTGCCTTAGTAGCGGCGAGCGAAGAGGCAGGAGGGCAAACCGAAGTGTTTACACTTCGGGGTTGTAGGACTGCGCAGTGGCTTTAAGGATGATAGACGAATGACTTGGGAAAGTCAGCCAAAGAGAGTAAGAGCCTCGTAGTTGAAATCATTTTTAGGCCTAGCAGTATCCTGAGTACGGCGAGACACGAGGAATCTCGTCGGAAACTGGGAGGCCCATCTCCCAACCCTAAATACTCCCTAGTGACCGATAGTGGACCAGTACCGTGAGGGAAAGGTGAAAAGCACCCCGGAAGGGGAGTGAAAGAGAACCTGAAACCGTGTGCCTACAACAAGTTCGAGCCCGTTAATGGGTGAGAGCGTGCCTTTTGTAGAATGAACCGGCGAGTTACGTTAGTGTGCGAGGTTAAGTTGAAGAGACGGAGCCGTAGGGAAACCGAGTCTGAAGAGGGCGAGTAAGTACAGTGACGTAGACCCGAAACCATGTGACCTACCCATGAGCAGGGTGAAGGTGAGGTAAGACTCACTGGAGGCCCGAACCAGAGTACGTTGAAAAGTGCTTGGATGACTTGTGGGTAGCGGAGAAATTCCAAACGAACTTGGAGATAGCTGGTTCTCTCCGAAATAGCTTTAGGGCTAGCGTCGACAATGAGATTCTTGGAGGTAGAGCACTGTTTGGGTAAGGGGTCCATCCCGGATTACCAAACTCAGATAAACTCCGAATGCCAAGTAATTATGGTCGGCAGTCAGACTGCGAGTGCTAAGATCCGTAGTCGAAAGGGAAACAGCCCAGACCACCAGCTAAGGTCCCCAAATAATTGTTAAGTGGAAAAGGATGTGGGGTTGCACAGACAACTAGGATGTTAGCTTAGAAGCAGCTATTCATTCAAAGAGTGCGTAATAGCTCACTAGTCGAGTGACCCTGCGCCGAAAATGTACCGGGGCTAAAACAATTTACCGAAGCTGTGGATCCTTTAGGGATGGTAGGAGAGCGTTCTATGTGTGGTGAAGGTGTACCGAGAGGAGCGCTGGAATGCATAGAAGTGAGAATGCCGGTATGAGTAGCGCAAGACAGGTGAGAATCCTGTCCACCGTAAGACTAAGGTTTCCAGGGGAAGGCTCGTCCGCCCTGGGTTAGTCGGGACCTAAGGAGAGACCGAACGGTGTATCCGATGGGCAACAGGTTGATAGTCCTGTACTAGAGTATAGAGTGACGGAGGGACGCAGAAGGCTACCTCAACCAGACGATTGGAAGTGTCTGGCCAAGCAGTGAGGTGTGATAGGAGTCAAATGCTTATATCTTTAACATTGAGCTGTGATGGGGAGCGAAGTTTAGTAGCGAAGTGAGTGATGTCAGGCTGCCAAGAAAATCTTCTA
>NZ_JMLC01000050.1 GCF_000686605.1 Streptococcus sobrinus DSM 20742 = ATCC 33478
TCCTAGGAAAAAGATGGCCGTCCTAGAAAATCAGGATTTTCTGGCCGTCCCCTATTTTCATACGGATTTCTTAACGTCTTCGTTACTTAGTTTATCCTTAGAAAGGAGGTGATCCAGCCGCACCTTCCGATACGGCTACCTTGTTACGACTTCACCCCAATCATCCATCCCACCTTAGGCGGCTGGCCCCATAAATGGTTACCTCACCGACTTTGGGTGTTACAAACTCTCGTGGTGTGACGGGCGGTGTGTACAAGGCCCGGGAACGTATTCACCGCGGCGTGCTGATCCGCGATTACTAGCGATTCCGACTTCATGTAGGCGAGTTGCAGCCTACAATCCGAACTGAGATTGGCTTTCAGAGATTAGCTTGCCGTCACCGGCTTGCGACTCGTTGTACCAACCATTGTAGCACGTGTGTAGCCCAGGTCATAAGGGGCATGATGATTTGACGTCATCCCCACCTTCCTCCGGTTTATTACCGGCAGTCTCGCTAGAGTGCCCAACTTAATGATGGCAACTAACAATAAGGGTTGCGCTCGTTGCGGGACTTAACCCAACATCTCACGACACGAGCTGACGACAACCATGCACCACCTGTCTCCGATGTTCCGAAGAAAAACTCTATCTCTAGAGCGGGCATCGGGATGTCAAGACCTGGTAAGGTTCTTCGCGTTGCTTCGAATTAAACCACATGCTCCACCGCTTGTGCGGGCCCCCGTCAATTCCTTTGAGTTTCAACCTTGCGGTCGTACTCCCCAGGCGGAGTGCTTAATGCGTTAGCGTCGGCACTAAGTCCCGGAAAGGACCTAACACCTAGCACTCAGCGTTTACGGCGTGGACTACCAGGGTATCTAATCCTGTTCGCTACCCACGCTTTCGAGCCTCAGCGTCAGTGACAGACCAGAGAGCCGCTTTCGCCACCGGTGTTCCTCCATATATCTACGCATTTCACCGCTACACATGGAATTCCACTCTCCCCTTCTGCACTCAAGTCTAACAGTTTCCAAAGCATACATTGGTTGAGCCAATGCCTTTAACTTCAGACTTACTAAACCGCCTGCGCTCCCTTTACGCCCAATAAATCCGGACAACGCTCGGGACCTACGTATTACCGCGGCTGCTGGCACGTAGTTAGCCGTCCCTTTCTGGTAGGGTACCGTCACTGTGTAAGCTTTCCACTCTTACACACGTTCTTCCCCTACAACAGAGCTTTACGATCCGAAAACCGTCTTCACTCACGCGGCGTTGCTCGGTCAGACTTGCGTCCATTGCCGAAGATTCCCTACTGCTGCCTCCCGTAGGAGTCTGGGCCGTGTCTCAGTCCCAGTGTGGCCGTTCACCCTCTCAGGTCGGCTATGTATCGTTGCCTAGGTAGGCCGTTACCCTACCTACTAGCTAATACAACGCAGGTCCATCTGATAGTGAAGCAATGGCTTCTTTTAAACAGTTAACATGAGTTAACTCCTCTTATGCGGTATTAGCTATCGTTTCCAATAGTTATCCCCCGCTATCAGGCAGGTTACCTACGCGTTACTCACCCGTTCGCGACTCATTAGTAACACTGGAGCAAGTCCGGTGTTACCAATGCGTTCCACTTGCATGTATTAGGCACGCCGCCAGCGTTCGTCCTGAGCCAGGATCAAACTCTC
>NZ_JMLC01000051.1 GCF_000686605.1 Streptococcus sobrinus DSM 20742 = ATCC 33478
AGTCCTTCTAATTGTTGTTGTGGTGATTACAATTATATCTCTCTGAGGTGTTTTTTTATACCCTTGTGCTGGCTAACTTCATTTTAGAACTTTCATACGATAATAGGAAAGACAAATCGTTTGTAATTGTTGCATGCTATATTGTAAGTAATGACGTTTAGCGTTATAATTTAAGTGGCTCATTTGGACGAGTCCTGTTCGTTTGAACACTTACAGCATAGCATAGTCCAAATGAACTTTTTTGTGAACTAAAAAATTAACTAGCACCACGGGTATAATATTATGATATTGTTACATTTCAAAGTAAGTTTCGTTTTGGTCCAAAATCTGGAAGTTAGTCTGAAACGTCTTCTGATAACTTGACACAAGAGGTCTGCTATTAACGGTAAGATCGCTTACGAAATCTTTACCTTCACTTACGAGGAAGATACCGCAAGCCTACTTGGAATTAGGGCAATTCAGGCTCAAGAAATTGTTCAATCTCCTAAACTGCTCAGGGATAAAGTTTAAGAAAAAGCACTAAAAGTCTTATACTAACTTCCACTTTTACGGAACTTACTTTGGGAATTTAGCTTATTATGATATAATTTGAGTAGAATTTTACCTTTACAGAAGGAGCATAACATGGAATTTACATCTCTTTGGCAAAAATTTGCAAGAATATCAGAGGTTGAAGCAATTGCTCTTGGTGGTTCGCGAGCAACTGGTAATTATGATGAAACATCTGACTATGATCTTTACATTTACTGCTCATCAATTCCTGATGAAGCCACACGATTAACCATATTAAAAAGATTCTGCTCACACATAGAAATAGGGAATCATTTTTGGGAACTTGAAGACGATTGCACTTTAATGTCTGGTCAAGATATTGATATCCTCTATAGAGATATTAACCAAATAAAAGATGAGCTGGTAGATGTTGTTGAAAGGTGTATAATCCAAAACGCATATACCACCTGTTTATGGCACAATGTTCTGCACTCAAAGATTCTTTATGATTCTGGCGATAAGCTAAAGTATATTGTTAACAGATTTGATATTAACTATCCACAAAAACTTAAACAGACTATTCTTAGCCATCATATGAACTTATTAACTGGTCATCTTCCATCCTATGATAAGCAAATTATCAAAGCAACTATGCGTAAAGATGCTGTTAGCTTTAATCATAGAGTTACAGCATTTTTAGAAACTTACTTTGACTTAATTTTTGCGCTTAACATGCTAACCCATCCAGGCGAAAAACGAATGATAGCCTATGCAGAACAAAATGCACAGTATTTACCGAACCATTTTCAAAAGAATATAGAAAGATTAATTTATGGGGCAACTTGCCAGCCTTACGAAATTCAGAATATATTAAATGATATACTCAATGAATTAACACTATTGCTACATAATAATTGACTCTACTGATCTGTCTCTCGAAGGTGAAACAGAAAGTTAAGAAAAGTGATTAATGATATCGCTTTTTAAACTCTAAGTAAGACTGATAATTCAAAGCGGGTGATACTGTCAATAATTATGTGTAAACACTCAAGTAGAGTTACGGAGTGTTAATCAAATAAGCTTTCAAGTGTGTCAGAACATTGGCCAAACCCTT
>NZ_JMLC01000052.1 GCF_000686605.1 Streptococcus sobrinus DSM 20742 = ATCC 33478
CGACCACGAAAATGTTTAGCTTACAGAACTGCTAGTGAAGCTCTAGAGGATGAGTTCAAGTAAATGTTGCACTTATTCTTGCAATTTATCAAATACTATTACGGGATTGCTGTCAAAAGATTCTGGGGAGATTACTCTCAATGGTAGTGACTTTAGTTCTGTGTATTTTAAAGAAAGAATCTTTCTAATTCCTTCAGATTCTTTAATGCCAGAGTATCTAACTGGAAAGGAGTATGCAGAATTTATCCTGTCACGTTATCCAAACTCATCCAGAGACATGTATAATAGACTAATTGATTTACTTGGAATGGCTGAGGCTCAAAAAGAGGTTATTGAGTCCTATTCGTTTGGAATGAAAAAGAAAATTCAAATAGCCATCGCATTATCATTAAATGTTGATTATTTGCTAGCCGATGAAGTTTTTAGTGGTTTAGACTTTGAAACCGTTATACTTGTTCAGGAAATTATAAAGCTTATCTCTAAAAAACAAAAAATTGTATTAGTGTCTCACGAGGAAAATATAATTAACTGTTTTTCAGAAGAAATATATCTAATGAAAAACGGAAAGTTAAGGAGCTATTGGGGGAGTGCACAGCAACTATCTAAACTTCTGATACAGGAGGGCAGAGTTCATGAAAGAGTCGATACGATTAAAGAACTTATTTAGTTTACTACATTACTATTTTAACGATATTCTAAAGGGGGCGCTTGAGCGAGGTCTTCTAAAACAAAAAATTAATCGTTATTCCTTATTTCTGATATGTTTTATTTCTTACTTCGCCTATTTTATTTCCAATATGAGGACAACGGGGCAATTGGTCAAGAGTGCTAATAACATATCAAACGGGACTGAGGCTCTGAAGCTGTTAAAAATAACTATTATGAGTTATACCGATATGTATCTGATTTTATCGGTTGCCTTCTTTATTTTTCTAAATTCCACTATATCTCTCACTCGAAGCTCGAGTTATGTTACAAATATTCTTCCCTTTTCAAAAAAAGAAATTCTTATAGCTCAAAAAGTTTATAAACTTTTTATAGGAATAATACTTTTTGAGGGAGTGCAACTCTTAGTCTTTCCATTTTTAGGGAGTATTGCCATTCTTACAGTGATAGAAAAGTTTGCTCTGCTACTCTTATTTCATGTTGAGTATATTGCTGTTTTCTTTTCGCTTGACACGATATACCAGATGATATTATCAAGGATGGCCAACACTATAATAGCTATTATGACTTGGCTTTTAGATATATTGCTGATTATTTTTGCTGGATTTTATTTTTATATTTTTAGATTTAAAGTTGAAAAAATAATTGGAGGGACAGATTGTTCCGTACAAATAATAATTGGCACACTACTAATATTTTTCATCTTGCTATTTATTATAAATTTTCTACTAATCCTTAAATGCGACTACATGACAGTTACTCAAAGCCAGCAAAGTTATATATTTAATAAGGTTCCCGCTTTACGATTGAATCTAATAACGATCTTCCCAGTTTTTTATAGACGATAAATTGCAAGAATAAGTGCAACATTTACTTGAACTCATCCTCTAGAGCTTCACTAGCAGTTCTGTAAGCTAAACATTTTCGTGGTCGGTGA
>NZ_JMLC01000053.1 GCF_000686605.1 Streptococcus sobrinus DSM 20742 = ATCC 33478
ATTGAGCAGATGCCTCTTGGTTACCAAACAGAACTCTCTGACGGTGCTGGGGTTTCAGGCGGTCAGAAGCAAAGGATTGCGTTGGCCCGTGCCCTCCTAACTCAGGCCCCTGTCTTAATTTTGGATGAGGCCACCAGCAGTTTGGATGTCCTGACGGAAAAGAAAATTGTTGATAACCTCATGACCATGACCGATAAGACCGTTATCTTTGTGGCCCACCGATTGAGTATCGCGCAAAGGACAGATCGGATTATCGTCATGGACCAAGGAAAGATTGTGGAAGAAGGTAGCCATAAGGAACTCTTGGCTAATAAGGGCTTCTACTACACACTGTTTAACTAAGGGAGGCATCTAACATGAATCCAAAATTACTTGAAAGTGCGGAATTTTACCGTCGTCGCTACCATAATTTTGCGACTGTTCTTATTGTGCCCTTGGTTATCTTGATTATCTTCATTGGTGTTTTCCTCTGCTTTGCCAAAAAGGAAATCACAGTGATTTCTCAAGGTGAAGTGGCGCCAACAAAGGTATTGGCCGTTATCCAGTCTGTTAGTGACACATCGATTGCACAAAATAAATTAGACGACAACACTAAGGTTGATAAGGGTGACCTCTTGGTGCAGTACACAGAGAATGCGGAACCAGAACAAAAGGATGCCCAAAAGAATACAATCAAGGACCGCAATGACCGCCTAGACAAGGAAATAGAAAAGGAAGAGAAGAAAACAAAGAAAAAGTATAAAAAGCTTTCCAAAAAGGAAAGGAAGAAACGGGAGAAAAAAGACCAGAAGAAGAAGGAGAAAAAGAAAAAAGACCGAGATTCAGAGGATAAAAAAGAAACAGACCACGTTTCCCTCTTTGCTCCTGAGTCAGGAGTGATCCATACTAACAGTAAGTATGATGGCCTCAATATCCTTCCTAAGTGGTCAGAAATTGCCCAAATCTATCCTGATATTCAAAAGACGAAAACCGTCTTAATTACCTACTACGTCTCATCTGACGATGTTGTTTCCATGAAGAAGGGCCAAACGACCCGTTTATCGCTTGAAAAGAAAGGCAATGATAAACTGACCGTCCAAGGGAAAATCAATAGTGTCGCTGCATCGGCCACGACGACCAAGAAGGGCAACCTCTTCAAGGTCACAGCCAAGGTCAAGCTGTCCAAGAAGGACAGCAAGCTGGTCAAGTATGGGATGACTGGAAAGACAGTCACCGTTATTGATAAGAAGACCTACTTCGATTACTTCAAGGATAAATTGCTTCACAAGGTGGAGGATTAATTTCAACAGATAGTTCGGCTCGAATGAGCTGGGCTATTTATTTTCAAATGGATATATTTAGAAAATTCACTTGCTCCGTTGTAAAATGGGGTGCAACAAAAAAAGACAAGCTTATCTGATATACTAAAGTTGCGAAACAAAGTATAAGGAAAGAGATAAGCATGTCCACCAC
>NZ_JMLC01000054.1 GCF_000686605.1 Streptococcus sobrinus DSM 20742 = ATCC 33478
CACCCAACGTTATCAAGAAAAACTAAATAACCTGACTCCTTTAGAATTCAGGAATCAGGTTGCTTAAATTATTTTATTATTTGACTGTCTACTTGACAGGGAGCGGTTCAGTTCATTTCGTATCAGTTTTTTGCTTTTCAGCATAAAAGGGTGTATACTTAAATCAATATCTGATTTAGTTTAGATAATACAAAAAATTAACGGAGGTAACCCCATGTCAATCGAAGAAAAATTCAACCAAGCTAAAGGTTCTGTTAAAGAAGGTTTTGGTAAACTAACTGGCGATACAAAAACTCAAGCAGAAGGTGCTGCAGAAAAAGTAGCTTCAAAAGCTAAAGAAGTTGCCGGAGATGCTGAAGAAGCTGTCGAAGGTGCAGTATCTGGTGTTAAAAACATCTTTAAAAAAGACGGAGAATAATTTCCTGTACAATAAGCACTCTTATTCCACACGCTTAGAAAAGCATTGGAATTAGGGTGTTTTTTTGCTCGTGCAAACATCAGAAAAGCACCCCTTTGAGATACTTGATATAGACTTGGTAGTTATTCTAACTAATATGTATAAGAGATTGATGTGGGTTGGATAGAAGATATAGAAGAAATATTTATCCCCTCGACTTTTTTCTCCAACATAAAATATCTCCCTTCTCTTTCGAGAAAGGAGAGTTTCTTTTATGGGCTCTAAAATATTTGTAGTGGGTAAATCCCCTATGGATATTATGGAGCCTATTTTGTTGTAGAAAAAAAGTCCCATAAGATCTATAATGAAAAGTGACAAAACAACTCATTAGAAAGAATCATATGGAACAATTACATTTTATCACAAAACTACTGGATTTTGAGTCCAGCGCGTCTGCCAATTCCGCCACACCGGCCTAGCATAGAAGCGCAAATAAAAAAAACTGGGGTAGCTGGATTCGAACCAACGCATGAGGGAGTCAAAGTCCCTTGCCTTACCGCTTGGCTATACCCCAATACAGCTAGTATTCTACTGAAAAATAGGGTGCTTGTCAAGATGATTAGAGTAAAAAATTCTTATCACACCTCCTTAATCTATTGCCTTAACGAAGTCAGATCAATTATTCAATTTTTTCCACCTGATAAATTGTAAAATATAGTACAACAAAAAAACTCATAGCGTTTCATTGGTGTAAACTGTAAGTAACCACACAAACAGAACCCGAGGAAAAACTATGAGCTACTCCCATCTTACCA
>NZ_JMLC01000055.1 GCF_000686605.1 Streptococcus sobrinus DSM 20742 = ATCC 33478
CCCATTAGCAACAAGGTCCGTTGGTCAAGGGGTTAAGACACCGCCTTTTCACGGCGGTAACACGGGTTCGAATCCCGTACGGACTATTGTTGGAGAATTACTCAAGAGGCTGAAGAGGACGGTTTGCTAAATCGTTAGGTCGGGAAACCGGCGCGGGGGTTCGAATCCCCCATTCTCCGTATTAGTGAAGTAACGAGTTATCGAAAGATATCTCGTTTTGTTTATCTTAAAAAAGAGGTCCCTTATGAAAAAAATTAGATTTTCCCGTGTACTTACCCTAACTGTGACAAGTCTTTTAATTTTTTTAGTACTTCTTTTTTTTATCTTTCGAAATAATAGTCTGGTTCGGACCATAACAACACCAATTAGTGGCTTTACTTCAAAAATTGACTCTGTATTTTCTTACCCTTTCCAAGTGGTAGAAAATACAAAAAACGAGTTAGTTGATTTATACGAAACTTATAGCGAGAATGAAAAGCTAAAGAAAAGTATTTCTGAGATGCGTGATCAATCGTCTGATTTGAATACTTTGAAGGAAGAAAATTCAAGCTTATCTAAGGCTTTGGAAATCGAAAAGAGTTTTTCAAACTATAAGACTATTACCAGTAAGGTAACTGTTCGGTCTACCTTATCTTGGTATGAAAGTCTTTCTCTTAATGTTGGAAAAAACGACGGCGTATCTTCCAGTATGTTGGCTGTTTCTGATGGGGGCTTGGTTGGACGGGTTGCTGATTTATCCAAATCGAATGCCAGCATCCAACTTATATCCAACTCAGAAGGGACTTATGAGATTCCCGTGAAGATTTCTGGTTCCTCTGGAGATGTATACGGAATACTTACTGGCTATAATGCTAAGAAAAATCTTCTTGTTATTGAGGAGCTTAATGCCGATAAAGAGCTAAAGAAAGATGATAGTGTTGTAACCAGCGGTTTAGATGGTAAGAGCATTGCCGGTATTAGTGTCGGAAAGGTATCGTCAGTTAATGATGCTAAGGAATTGGGAAAGCGAAAAGTTTACGTTACACCAACTGCTGATTTGGATAATATCAGTTATGTGACCTTGATAGGAAATTAAAATGAAGTTGTTAAAAAATGATAAATTGCAAGAATAAGTGCAACATTTACTTGAACTCATCCTCTAGAGCTTCACTAGCAGTTCTGTAAGCTAAACATTTTCGTGGTCGGTG